>NZ_CP141944.1:0-300000 GCF_035658495.1 Novosphingobium sp. RL4
ATGGAAGAGGATCAGGAAGCCGTAAATCTGGCGGCAGACTGGGCTGACATCAGCCAGGGCCTGCGCAAGGATCTCGGCCAGCAGGCGCACAGCCAGTGGATCAAGCCGATCCAGCCGGGCAACTACTGCAAGGAAACGGGTACCCTCGATCTGTACCTGCCGACCGAGTTCTCGGCGAACTGGGTGGCGGATCGTTTCGCGGACCGTCTCTCGCTGGCCTGGAAGATCGCCCGTCCCGACGTGCGCCACGTCCGCATCCTCGTTCACCCCGGCCGTCGCCAGCTGCCCGAACTGCGTCTCGGCAGCGGCGGCCGCCCGAGCAGCGCCCCGGCGAACGATTCGGCACAGGGCACCGCCGATTCGATGGCAGCCGTGCTTCAGGGCGAAGCCTTCGCCGCGCTTGGCCAGGGTCCGGCCGGGATCGACGCCTCGCAGACCTTCACCTCGTTCGTGACCGGCCAGAGCAACGTGCTCGCCTGCAATGCCGCACAGCGCATGTCGGCCACCGAAACGCCGCAGTTCTCGCCGCTCTACCTCAAGGGCGCGACGGGTCAGGGCAAGACGCACCTTCTTCACGCGATCGGCCATGCCTATCTCGCGAATCATCCGCACGCCCGGATCTTCTACTGCTCGGCCGAGCGCTTCATGGTCGAGTTCGTCCAGGCGCTGCGCCAGAACCAGATGATCGAGTTCAAGTCGCGCCTGCGCGGCTTCGACCTTCTGCTGGTGGACGATATCCAGTTCATCATCGGCAAGGCATCGGCGCAGGAAGAACTGCTCTACACGATCGATGCGCTGCTTCAGGAAGGCAAGCGCCTGGTCTTCGCCGCCGACCGTGCGCCGCAGGCGCTCGACGGCGTGGAACCTCGCCTGCTCTCGCGTCTGTCGATGGGCCTCGTCGCCGATATCCAGCCGGCCGACATCGAACTGCGCCGTTCGATTCTCGAAAACCGACTCGGCCGCTTTGCTTCTGTGGACGTGCCTTCGGACGTGATCGAGTTCCTGGCGCGCACCATCAATCGCAACGTGCGTGAACTGGTCGGCGGCTTGAACAAGCTGATCGCCTATGCCCAGCTCACCGGACAGGCCGTCTCGCTCCAGCTGGCAGAAGAACAGCTTACCGACATCCTCTCGGCCAATCGCCGCCGCATCACGATCGACGAGATCCAGCGCACGGTCTGCCAGTTCTACCGGATCGACCGGACAGAGATGAGCTCCAAGCGCCGCGCCCGCGCCGTCGTGCGCCCGCGCCAGGTGGCCATGTACCTCGCCAAGGTGCTGACCCCGCGCTCCTATCCGGAAATCGGCCGCAAGTTCGGCGGCCGCGATCACTCCACGGTAATCCATGCCGTGCGCCTGATCGAGGAACTGCGCAGCCGCGACGCCGACATGGACGGCGACGTGCGTTCGCTTCTGCGCCAGCTCGAATCCTGAGGTTTTCGGAGCTTTCCTCCGAAAACCCACAGCCTTCACACAGACTTGTCCACAAGCCTGCACTGCAGGCTAACGACATGGAAAGAGCCCGAAAGACGCGCCGGTCGAGCGCGTTTTTCGGGCTCTTTTCTTATCCGGGCGAAGCACCCGAGAAGCCTCGGAACCCCTTCCGGCAACATCGCGGATACCGAAGAGTGTAAAATTTTAACCATTGAATAAGCGAGATGCGCTAGCCTGCTGGAAACCGGGCCCATGCCCGCTGGCGAAGAAGAGGCATTCTCCATGCGCTTCTATCAGGCGACGACATTCGTGTTTCCCCGGCGCTATGAATGGCGAATCCTCCTCGCCTGCCTTGGCGCGGCAGGCCTGCCCTTGGTGGCCGCCGCCGGCTTCCAGGCCGTGACCGGCATCTGGCGCACGGACCTGCTGGGCTTCATGGCCGCAGCAACCGCGATCGGCGCGATCATCGCGCTATCCGTCATCCATGCCCTGCTCGCCCCGATCCGCGAGGCAACCGCGATGCTGCGCGCAGCGCAGGCCGGAGAGCATGTCGGCCCGGTGCCGACCGGAGGCGACGACCTTGCCGGCCGGCTTCTCCACGGCGTGGCCCTTGCCGTCCAGCAATCGGCGGCACGGACCGAGCCGAGACTCGAGACCGCCGAACGAGACGCGCTGACGGGGCTGCGCAACCGCTTCGGCTTCCTCGATTCGGCGGAACGCGTGCTCATCGACGGTGGCAACGCCGTGCTCGCGCTGATCGATATCGACCGTTTTGCGACCATCAACGACCGGTTCGGCCGCGCCACCGGCGATTCGCTGCTGCGCGAGGTCGCGCGCCGACTGGAGCACGGCGTCCGCCGCTCCGATCTGCCCAGCCGCAGGAACGGCGGCGAATTCGCCATTCTCTTTCCCGATACCATGCTGGACGAGGCTCGATTGGTGATGGAACGCCTTCAGGCCAGCATCGCGCTCGACCCCACGCTTCGGGGGGACGAATGGCCGGTCACTCTCTCCTGCGGGCTCGCCCCGGTCCGCAGCTTTGCGCAGCTCGAAGACGCCACCCGGATCGCGGGCAATGCGCTCATGGCCGCCAGGAATGGCGGGCGCAACAATGTGCGGATTTCGCGAAACGAATGACGCCCGGCGGCAGCGAACGCTGTTCGCCCGGCCGGTATTCCGCTCCCTTGCCCCGCGCGCCTTCGATGCTGTAGGCCCCGGGCATGACTCCCGCCCTCCCCGCCAGCTATTCGCAAGCCGCGCTACGCGGCATTCGCTGCCGCTGTCCGCGCTGCGGCGAGGGCAGGTTGTTCCGCAAGTGGTTGAAACCGCTAGATCGCTGCGCCCTGTGCACGCTGGACCTCACGCCCCAGCGCTCGGACGACTTTCCGGCATATATCGCGATGATCGTGACCGGGCACCTGATGGCCCCGCTTATCATCGCCTTGTCCAAGGACTTTCACCTGGGCCCGGCCGCTATGTTCGCGATCCTGATCCCGCTTGCGGTGGCGATGATGATCGGCATGCTCCAGCCTGCCAAGGGCGCGGTCATCGCCACGCAGTGGTGGTTCGGAATGCACGGCTTCCGCAAGGAACGCATTCCCGAACGCGAGGCCCCCACTTCCGAAGATACAGGCGCCCCATGATCCTTTCTCCCGAACGACTGCAGCGCTTCGCCCGCCATATCGTGCTGCCCGAAGTCGGCGGTGCAGGCCAGGTTGCACTGGCCGAAGCTCATGTGGTGCTTGTCGGCTGCGGCGGGATCGGCAGTCCTGCCCTTCAGTATCTCGCCGCAGCCGGCATAGGACGGCTGACGCTGATCGACGACGACACGGTGGACGTCAGCAATCTGCAACGCCAGACGGTTTATTCGCCATCGGATATCGGCAAGCCCAAGGCGGAAGCGGCGGCCGAATGGGTGCGGCGCTTTGATCTTGGCCTTGAGATCCTGCCGTGCGTTACGCGTCTCGGGGGTGACAACGCTGCAGGGATTCTCTCCGGCGCGAGCGTGGTACTGGACGGGTGTGACAACTTCGCGACTCGGCTGCTGGTGTCGGATACCTGTGTCGAATTGGGCATTCCGCTGACGAGTGCGGCAGTCGGCCGCTTCCAGGGACAAGTCGCCAATTTCGCCGGACACCGGACCGACCAGGCCTGCTATCGGTGCTTCGTGGGTGACGCCTTCGACGCCCAGGACTGCGACACTTGCGCAGCGGACGGGGTGCTGGGAGCAATGGTCGGCATGGTCGGCACTTTCGCGGCGATGCATGCCATGCGCGTGCTGCTCGCCGGCAAGGCCGCGCTGGGCGATCCGCAGTTCGGCACGCTCCACCTGATCGACGGCATGGCCCCGTCGATGCGCGCGCTCAGGATCGCCAAGGATCCCGGCTGCCGCGCCTGCGGTGTTCAGGCACTCGCGCCGTCGTGATGATAGACCGATAACCGCGCGAGCAGTTCGGGGGCAAACAGCCGCATGTTCACGCCCATGCGGTCCTTTGCAAGGTCAACCGGGCTCCAGTGCGTGGTGCAGCCGCATTGCGGGCAGTGCCAGAAGGTCAACACTTCCTCCCCCCTCCGATAGCCGGTGAGCGCTCCCTCGATCCGCACTTTCGAAAGGCTGTGATAGGACCACAGGGCTCCCAGCCGGCGGCAGACCGAGCAATTGCAGTCGCAAACGTCATGCGGATCGCCCGTGAGCTCCACAGTGACCGCGCCGCAGTGACAGCTGCCGCGAAGAAGGCTCATGCCGCAAGCATCTCATCGACCCATGCCGCCACCAGCTCGGTTGCGGGGCCATGGCGCGCCTCGTCGAACCAGAGCGTCCCTTGCGAGGGCTCCAGGTTCAGTTCGAGGGTCGCCGCGCCGAATTCGCGGGCGTTGCGCACGAAACCGGCGGCCGGATAGACCGCGCCGGAAGTGCCGATCGAGACGAACAGGTCCGCCCGCTCCAGCGCTTCGAATATCTCCTCCATGCGGTAGGGCATCTCGCCGAACCAGACGATGTCGGGCCGGAGCGCCGCCTCGCCGCATTCCGGGCACTGCGGGCGATCGATCAGCGGGCCCCTCCAGGGCGAACGCAGGTCGCAGGCCGTGCACCATGCGTTGAGATGCTCTCCATGCATGTGCAGCACCCGCCGCGCGCCCGCCCGCTCGTGAAGATCGTCGACATTCTGGGTGACGATCAGCAGTTCGCCCTCCCACTCCCGGTCCAGCTTCGCCAAAGCGAGGTGAGCGGCATTGGGCGCCTTGGTCTGGATCGCTTCGCGCCGCATGTCATAGAAGCGCAGGACAAGATCGGGATCACGCGCGAAGGCCTCGGGCGTCGCCACATCCTCCACCCTGTGCTGCTCCCACAGCCCTCCTCCGTCACGAAAGGTATCGATGCCGCTTTCGGCCGAAACGCCTGCTCCGGTAAGGATGACGATGTTGCGGATGTCCTTCATCCCGGCCATGAGACCAGCCTTCAACGGAGACGGCAAGTGGCACGAATCGGAATTATCGGCAGCGAAGGACGCATGGGACGCGCAATCGCGGAGGCTATCGCCGCTGCAGGCGAGGAAGTTGCGGGCGGGATCGACCGCGATGGCGACGTGACAGCGCTGGCCGCCAAATCCGACGTGCTGATCGATTTTTCCAGCCCCGGCGCGCTTGAGGGCAACCTCGATGCCGCCATGGCTGCCGGCAAGCCGATCGTCATCGGCACCACCGGCCTTGAAGAACGCCATCACTGGCTGGTCGACACCGCCGCCGAAACGATCCCCGTGCTCCAGACCGGCAATACCTCGCTCGGCGTCACCCTGCTCGCTCATCTCGTGCGCGAAGCCGCGAGCCGCCTTGGCGAGGACTGGGATATCGAGATCGTCGAGACTCACCACCGCATGAAGGTCGACGCCCCCTCCGGCACCGCACTGCTGCTTGGCGAGGCGGCAGCCAAGGGCCGCGAAGTCAGCCTGCCCGAGGCGGCCGTGCGTGGCCGCGACGGCATAACCGGCAAGCGCGAGAGCGGGACCATCGGCTTCGCGGCGCTGCGCGGCGGCACCGTTGCGGGCGATCACACCGTACATTTCCTGGCCGACAGCGAGCGCCTGTCGTTCTCGCACCTCGCCGAAAACCGCACGATCTTCGCGCGTGGAGCGGTCAAGGCGGCACAGTGGCTGCTCGGCAGGAAAGCAGGCCGCTATACCATGCCCGAGGTGCTGGACCTTTGAACAAGGCCGAGATTTTCGAATTCTTCCGCCGTCTCGCCGAGCTTAATCCCTCGCCCGAGACGGAGCTGGAATTCGGCAACAACTACCAGCTTCTCGTCGCCGTGGTGCTTTCAGCGCAGTCGACCGACGTCGGCGTCAACAAGGCGACGCGCGCACTGTTCCGCGAGGTGAAGACCCCGGCGCAAATGGTCGAGCTGGGCGAGGAAGGTCTGAAACAGCATATCAAGACGATCGGGCTGTTCAATTCCAAGGCCAAAAACGTCATCGCGCTCTCCGAAATCCTCGTCGATCGCTATGACGGCGAAGTGCCGGAAGACCGCGATGCGCTGGTCGAACTGCCCGGCGTGGGTCGCAAGACCGCCAACGTGGTCATGAACTGCGCCTTCGGGGCCGAGACCTTTGCGGTCGACACGCATATCTTCCGCGTCGGCAACCGTACGGGGATTGCCAAGGGCAAGACCCCGCTGGCAGTCGAAAAGCAGCTCGAAAAGCGCGTGCCGCAGCCTTTCCGGGTGGGATCGCACCACTGGATGATCCTGCACGGCCGCTACATCTGCAAGGCGCGCACGCCCGAGTGCTGGCGTTGCCCGGTGATTGACTTGTGCGACTACAAGGACAAGGTTCTGGAGAAGGGAGCCGCTCGCAAGGCTGCCTGATCGGGAGGATGTCCATGCTCCGCCGTCACATCGCCTTCGTGCCCTTCGCCCCTGCCGTGCTTCTCGCCAGCGCCTGCTCCCAGCAGGAGGCAAAGCCGCCACCACCTGCAAGCCCCGCCGCGCAGGCAATCGGCGCTGCGCAGGACTGCCTGCCGCTGGCGCAGTTCTCGAACACGCGCATCCGCGACGACTGGACGATCGATTTCATCGGCGGCGCTGGAAACCGGGTCTGGCGGGTAACGCTGCCGAACCGCTGCTCTGGGCTGAAATCCGCCGACAGCTTTACATACGCGACCTCGCTTTCGCAGCTCTGCCGGAACGATATCATCTATCCGCTCAACCGCGTGGGGAACGGTTTCCAGCGCGGCGGCGGCTGCGGACTGGCGCCGTTCACGCCCGTAAAGCTGGAGCAATAAGCGGGAGATTCCCGGCCGCTTCGAATAGAAGCGCGCGCAGTTACGGCGTGCGCTCCTTGCCGCGCGGCCTGGCATTATTGGGGCGCAGGGAAGCGTTGCTCCCCTGCGCTATCGCTTCAGGCCTCGTACTGCTCGGGATCGACGTTCAGCCCTCTGCGGCCGTCCGAAGAAGTCCGGGTCGGTGCGTGAGGCATTTCCTCGTCCGGATCGACCAGCGGCTGGAGCATGCCCTCGCTGCGGGTGATGACAGCTGTCGCCACCGCATTTCCCACGACGTTCGTCGCCGAGCGGCCCATGTCGAGGAAGGTGTCGATGCCGAGCAGCAGCGCGATGCCTTCCACCGGCAGGCCGAACTGCGTCAGCGTTGCCGCGATTACCACGAGGCTGGCGCGCGGCACGCCGGCGATGCCCTTCGAACTGACCATCAGAGTCAGCAGCATCAGGATCTGCGTGCCGATGGGAACGTGGATGCCATAGGCCTGCGCGATGAAGATCGACGCGAAGCTCATATAGATCATCGAGCCGTCGAGATTGAAGCTGTAGCCCAGCGGCAGGATGAAGCCCGAGATGCGGCGCGGCACGCCGAAACGGTCAAGCTGCTCGAACAGCTTCGGCAGGCTGGCTTCGGAGGATGCGGTTGAGAACGAGAGCAGCAGCGGCTCGCGGATGTAGCGGAACAGGGTGACGATCCGCCCGCGCAGGAAGATCCCGCCCACGAGGAACAGCAGCAGCCAGAGCAGAAGCATTGCGAAGTAGAATTCGCTGACCAGCACGCCGTAAGTAACGATGATGCCAAGCCCGCGCACCGCGATCACGCTGGCAAGCGCGCCGAACACCGCGAAAGGCGCAAAGCGCATCACATAGTCGGTGACCTGCAGCATCAGTTCGGACAGTGCCTCGCTCACCTTGACGATGATCGCGCCGCGTTCGCCGATCGCGGTGAGCCCGACCCCGACGAAGAGCGAGAAGACGAGGATTTGCAGGATGTTGTTTTCCGCCATCGCATCGACGGCGCTGCTCGGGAAGATTTCGAGGATGAAATGGCGAAGCGTCAGTTCGCCCATTTCCAGCTTGCCGAGATCGGACGCCGTGGTGAGGCCGGCGCCGACACCCGGCTTGAACAGGTTCACCAGCACCAGACCGAGACCGAGCGAGATCAGGCTGGCGGTTATGAACCAGCCCAGCGCCTTGCCGCCGATGCGGCCGAGCGCCGCGCTGTCGCCCATGCCGGAAATGCCCGTGACGATCGTCGCGAAGACCAGCGGCGCGATGATCATCTTGATGAGCTTCAGGAAGACGTCGGGCAGCAGCTTGAAATAGTCGGCCCATTCCGCAAGCCGCGGATCGTCCGCCGGCAGGCTCGCGTGCAGTACCCAGCCCACGGCGATGCCCAGCACCATGCCGATAATGATATAAAGCGTCAGGCGCCTGCCCATTCCCACCTCGCAACAAAATTGCTGGCGACACTAACAGCGTGACCCGGCGGGTCAACGCCGGGCCGGACAGTTTCCGTCAGGTTCAGGGCCTCGCGAGCGCCGCCTCGGTCACGCGGCGATAGATGCGCACGAGCATGTCGAGATCGGGGATCGCCACCGCTTCATCGCGCTTGTGCATCGTCGCGTTCGACAGGCCGAACTCGATCACCGGCGAAAGGTCCTTGAGGAAGCGGGCGTCCGAAGTTCCGCCGCTGGTGGAAAGCTCCGGCTCCACCCCGGTCTCGGCGCGGATCGCTTCCGCCAGCATGGCGGAGAACGCGCCGGGCTCGGTAAGGAACGCCTCGCCCGAAATCACCGGGCGCGCGGTCCCGCCGTGGCGCTCGGCAATCTCGGTGACGCGGCGCGACAGGCTTTCGCCGGTGTGCAGGTCGTTGAAGCGGATCGAGATGCGCGCCGAGGCCCGGGCCGGAATCACATTGGTGGCCGGATTGCCGACAGTGAGGTCGGTCACTTCAAGATTGCTGGCCTGGAACCAGTCGGTCCCTTCGTCCAGCACGATGGCGTCGAGTTCGGACAGCATCGCCACCAGCCCGGTGATCGGATTGTTGGCCAGATGCGGATAGGCGACGTGGCCCTGCACGCCTTCCACCTCAAGCCAGATGTTGACCGAGCCGCGACGGCCGATCTTCATCATGTCGCCCAGGCGGTGCACCGAAGTAGGCTCTCCGACGAGGCAGAGGTCAGGGATTTCGCCCACTTCGCGCATGTGATCGATCAGGGCGAGCGTACCGAAGCGCGCCGGGCCTTCCTCGTCGCCGGTGATGACGAAGCTGATCGTACCCGCTTCCGCCGGGATCTGCGCGGCGGCGGCAACCATGCAGGCGATGGAGCCCTTCATGTCCACCGCACCGCGGCCGTAAAGCAGCTCGCCGCGCACTTCCGGCGCGAAGGGAGCGCTGCTCCAGCCCTCGCCCGGAGGCACAACGTCGAGGTGGCCGGCGAAGGCGAAGTGGCGCGAACCCACGGGGCCCTTGCGGATCGCGAAAAGGTTCTCGACCGGGCCGTCTGGTGCCTTACCCGCGAGGAAGCGATGGACCGCGAAGCCGAGCGGGGCGAGCTGGCTTTCCAGGCAATCGAACACCGCGCCGGTTGCGGGCGTGACGCTGGGGCAGGCAAGCAGGGCTTCGGCGAGCGCGAGTACGGGTTCGGTCATGGCCCGGGCCATTGCACAGGAGCGCGCCCAAGACCATAGCCGAAGCACAGCGTTTCGCGGGAGAGCGACCATGCCCAAACTGGATATCGAAGCCATCCCACCCTCGAACGGCACCGGCTACCCGGCGCCTTTCGATACGGCGGTCGAGGGTCGCTGGTGGCGCCGCCTCGCACCCGTGGGCGGGTTGACCGAAATGGGCGCCAGCCATGTCGTGCTGAAGCCCGGAGCATGGTCCAGCCAGCGCCACTGGCACGAGGGCGAGGACGAATTGCTGGTGATGCTCTCGGGTGAGGCGGTACTGGTCGAGGATGACAGCCGCACCGTGCTGCGCCCCGGCGACATATGCGCCTGGGCCAGGGGCGTGCGGCTAGGCCATCACCTGCGCAACGAAAGCGATGCCGACTGCGTGTTCATCGCGGTCAGCGCAGGCCGGGACGCGGGCGGTTCCTATCCCGACATCGACATGATGTGGAACGAGCAGGGCTACCTCCACAAGGACGGCACTCCCTACCCCGCCAGACGCCTGCGATAGCGTGCTACTGGACCGGGGTCTCGTATTGCTCGATGACCCAGTCCTCGGCCTCGGCGGCGTTGATCCACTGCTGCATCCACTCGTGCTCCCACATGGCCTGCATATAGGCCTGCGCGAAGCCGGGAACGCCGACGCCGTAAGTGAGGAAGCGGCTGACCACCGGCGCGTAGATCACGTCTGCCGCGCTGAAGGTGCCGAACAGGAACGGCCCGCCCTTGCCGAAACGGGCACGCGCTTCCGCCCAGAGCGTGAGGATGCGCACGACATCCGCGCGGACATCCTCACCCAGCGACACGCCCTGGACACGGGTGCGGATGTTCATCGGACAGGCGCGGCGCAGCGCCATGTAGCTGGAGTGCATCTCGGCCACCATCGAACGGGCCATCGCGCGCGCGGCATCGTCCTTCGGCCAGAAACGGTCACGGCCGACCTTGTCCGCCAGATAATCAATGATGGCGAGACTGTCCCACACCACCGCTTCGCCGTCCCAGAGAATCGGCACCTTGCCGTGGCTCGGTGCGAGATCGTCGGAACTGCGCTTGGCTTCCCAGTCGTCGCCGAACAGCGGGACCGTGATTTCTTCGAAGGCAAGGCCCGACTGCTTGCAGGCCAGCCAGCCGCGGAGCGACCAGCTCGAATAGTTCTTGTTGCCGATAATAAGCTTCACTGCGCAGTTCCCCGTAGGCTGACCAAGGGAACTATCGGTTCAGCCTGGCAAAGTCGAGGATGAACGCCGTAGCAACGTGTCGCAGGAGGGGAAGGAGGAAAGCAGGAGAGAAACGCCCCCCTGCTCCGCCATGACTGCCAAGGTCAGGCATTCACCGATCCGCTGCGTGCCTTTAGAAAAGGCGCGTGAGATAGAAGAACAGCGCGCCCACGACCGCGCTCGCCGGGATGGTCACGAACCATGCGACGATGACGCGGCTTGCCACCGACCAGCGCACCGCGCTGGCGCGGCGGGCGGCGCCGGTGCCCACGACGGCGCCGGTAATGGCGTGCGTGGTCGAGACAGGAATGCCCATGGCGCTGGCCCCGAAGACCACGATCGAGCCGGCCGTGGAGGCGCAGAAGCCCGAGTGATGGTTGAGCTTGGTGAGCTTCGAGCCCATCGTCTTGATGATCTTCCACCCGCCCGAGAGCGTGCCGATCGAGATCGCCGTGTAGCAGGCGAGCACGACCCATTCGGGCACATGGAAGCCGCCTTCGAGGTGCCCGGTGGAATAGAGCAGCACCGCGATGATGCCCATGGTCTTCTGCGCGTCGTTGCCGCCGTGGCTGATCGAGTAGGCCGCCGAGGAGAACAGATGCAGCGTCTTGAAGACGCCGTTGGACGCACGCGGGGTGGAGCCCTTGAACAGCCACGAGGTCAGCAGCATCATGCCCATCGCCAGGATGAAGCCCAGCACCGGCGAGGCGACGATGGCGATCACCGTCTTCACGGTGCCTTCCGATTCGACGACACCCGGCCCGGCCGCCGCGATGCCGGCGCCCAGCAGGCCGCCGATCAGCGCATGGCTGGAGGACGAGGGGATGCCCTTGATCCAGGTCAGCACGTTCCAGAACATCGCGCCCACGAGCGCGCCGAACACCACAGCAGGCGTCACCGCGTCCTTGTCGATGATGCCCTTGCCCACCGTCTCGGCGACGTGGAGGCCCATGATCCAGTAGGCGGCGAAATTGCCGAATGCGGCGAACAGCACGGCCACGACCGGCGAGAGCAGGCGCGTGGCCACCACGGTCGCAATGGCGTTGGCAGCGTCATGCAGCCCGTTCAGGAAGTCGAAGGCGAGCGCCAGCGCGACGAGGCCGAACAGCAGCGGCAGGGCGAGGGTATGCTCCATGTCGAGTGTCCGCCGGTCAGGCGTGATCGATCACGAGACCGTCGATCTCGTTCGCGACGTCCTCGAAACGGTCGACCACGCGTTCGAGGCGCTTGAACATTTCCTGGCGCACGATGAAGTGCAGAGCGTCTTTTCCGCTATCCGCCTTGAACACGCGCTTGAGGCCGGCGGCATGGATCTCGTCGGCATGGCCTTCCATGCGCACGAGGCGCTCGGTCAGTTCATGCAGGCGATGGCCATTGTCGGCGATCTTGCGCAGCAGCGGCATGATCTCGGCCGTGAGGCGCGCGGCGTCGACGATGATCGCCGCCATGTCGATCATTTCCGGCTCGAACTCGGCCACTTCGTAAAGGTTCACGGCAGTCGCCACCTGCTGCATCTCGTCGATGGCATCGTCCATCGTCGTGATGAGGCTGGTGATCGACGAACGATCGAACGGCGTCAGGAAGGTGCGGCGCACCGTCTGGAGCACTTCGCGGGTGATATTGTCCGCGTCATGCTCGCGTTCCTCGATCTCGCGAATGTGCTGTCCGCGACCCGGACCGCCCTGCGCGAGTCGCGCCAGCGCATCCGCGCCGGCAACCAGCGTGGCAGCCTGCTGCTCGAACAGCTCGAAGAAATTGCCCTGCTGCGGAAGCAGCTTCTGGAACCAGGCAAACATCGTATTGACCCCTGTCTTTTCGGCCATCCTGTCGGCCACCGCGCCGAGCAGGCGCGCGGGACTGGCGGCGGCGCGGAACTCGCGCGCGCCGAACGAACGGATCAGCGCGCGAAGATCCTCTTCGTCGACCGCCTTAGCGGCGTCGGACAGAGAGAACCAGCGCCGTTCGCGCTGATGTTGTTCGTCCCAGGTATCGAGTTCCTCGGTTACCGAGAACGGGAAGACGTCAACGTCCGCCCAGACCGACGCGCCCGAGGCGCGCTGCTTGCGATAGCGATACGACCCCAGCGGAACCGGACAGGCCGCGCCGAGCACGCCCGCCTCTTCCTCTGCCTCCGCTGCAGCAGCGGCGTGAGGGAGCAGGCCCTTCATCAACCCGCCCTTGGGAATTACCCAGCGGCGGGTGCTGCGCGACGTGATCAGCAGGATCTGGATAGGCGCATCCACGGCAGGGCCGACGGTACGATAGGGAAGAACGGCGATCTGGCGCATGGCGAGACTCCTTTCTTCTCATTGGTGCGACCGAGCGCCTCTAGGGGAACTGCGTCCGTCACGCAATCGTCACATTCGCAGTTTTGCCGGCAAGACGTTCTTCGCGGCGAGGATGATCGCGAATTACGAACGCAGCGTTACAGGTTTCGCATCCCTGAAAAGCAATCGGCGCGCCAACCGCGGGTGCGGGGCGCGCCGGAAAGCTGTTGAAGGACGGGAGTATCAGGTCAGCGAATCGCCGAAGACCGCACCGCGCAGTTCAGCAATGCCAAGCCCCTTTTCCGACGACGTGATGTGCACTTCCGGATAGGCCGCCGGATGCTTGCGCGCTTCAGCCACGGTTTCCGCGTGGACCTTTTCCAGTTCGCTTGCCTTGATCTTGTCCGACTTGGTCAGGACGATGCGGTAGCCGACAGCGGCTTCGTCCAGCATCTTCATCATCTCGGCATCCACGGTCTTCACGCCGTGACGGGCATCGACCAGCAGCAGCGTGCGCTTCAGCACGACGCGGCCACGCAGATAATCCCGTACCAGGCGCCGCCACGTCTCGACGACGGCGGGCGGAGCCTTGGCGAAGCCGTAACCCGGCATGTCGACGAGGCGGAACTGCATCGGCTCCCCCACCTCGAAGAAGTTGAGTTCCTGCGTGCGGCCCGGCGTCACCGAAGTGCGCGCGATCGACTTGCGGCCGGTCAGCGCATTGAGCAGCGACGACTTGCCGACGTTCGAGCGACCGCAGAAGGCGATCTCCGGAGCGTCGGGGTCTGGCAGGAACTTGAGCGCAGGCGCGCTCTTCAGGAACGTCACCGGTCCTGAAAAGAGCTTGCGCGCCTGTTCGATCAGTTCTGCCTGTTCTTCGTTCATGATGTGTCTCAGGCCTTGCTCTTGCCGCGCTCTGAGGCGCGCGCCTTGTCCTGCGCTTCCTTCTCGGCCATCGCCTTGAGCTGCGGATGGCGGCTGTAAAGGAACTTCTGCTGGGCGATGGTCAGCAGGTTCGAGGTAATCCAGTAGACCAGCAGGCCCGAGGCGAACGGCGCCATCACGAACATCATGAACCAGGGCATGAGCGCGAAGACCTGCTGCTGCGCCGGGTCCATCTGGGCCGGGTTCAGCTTGAACTGCAGGTACATCGTCACGCCGAGCAGCAGGGCGAGCACGCCGATCGCCAGGAAGCTCGGCGGATCGAACGGCAGCAGGCCGAACAGGTTGAGGATGTGGAGCGGATCGGGCGCCGAAAGGTCCTTGATCCAGAACACAAAGGGCTGGTGGCGCATCTCGATCGCGAGGATCAGCGTCTTGTAGAGCGCGAAGAACACCGGGATCTGGAGGAACATCGGCAGGCAGCCGGCGAGCGGGTTCACCTTCTCCTGCTTGTAGAGCGCCATGATCTCAAGCTGCTGCTTCTGCTTATCGTCCTTGTAGCGCTCCTGGATCGCCTTCATCTTCGGCTGGATCGCGCGCATCGCGGCCATCGAGGCGAAGCCGCGCTGGGCGACCGGGAACATGATGCCGCGCACGATGGCGGTCAGCAGGATGATGGCGACGCCAAAGTTGCCGACGAGCTTGAACAGCGAGGTGAGCAGCCAGAAGATCGGCTTCTCGAACCAGCGGAACCAGCCCCAGTCGATCGACAGGCCGAAGTTGGGGATGCCCGCCTTTTCATAGGCGTCGAGCACATTGTGCTCCTTGGCGCCCGCGAAGAGCTTGGTCGTCACCGCCAGGCGCTGGCCGGGCTGGACGATCTTCTGGTCGTAGACGAGATCGGCGCGGAAAATCTGATTGCCGAGCGAGCGGAAAGTGCCCTTTGCGGCGGTGTTGACCGGGGCGAGTGCCGACATCCAGTAGACGTCGGTGAAGCCGAGCCAGTCGGCCTTGCCCGCCTGATCGATATTGCCGGCGCTGACGACATCCTTGTAATTGGTGCCGAACGTCACGGAGCCGTCGAACGCGCCGATCGGGCCGGAATGGACGTTCCAGGTATCGAGGCTGGCCGTACGGTCAGTGCGGTTGACGACGCCAAAGGCCTGAAGCGTAACGGGCGCCGGGCCCTTGTTCGCCACCGCCTGATCGACGGTGATGAGATAGTTGTCGTCGATCCTGTACGTCAGCGTGAAGAGCTGGCCCGCACCGTTATCCCACGTCAGGGTTACGGGCGTGGCCGGCGTCAGCCGTGCGCCGGCAGGCGCCGTCCACACGATCGGAGTGTCGAGACCCGGCGCCTTCACGCCCTGCCCAACCCAGCCGAAACGCGCAAACTGCTGCGCGGGAGTGCCGGCGGGCGAATAGATGCGGACGGGGCCCGAATCCTTCTTCACCGTTTCCCGGTGACGGTTGATGACCAGGTCATCGACAACGCCGCCGTTGAGATTGATCGAACCCGACAGGCCGGGCGCCGCGATCGGCACGCGGTTGCCGCCGGTCAGCGCGGTCTTGAGGTCCTGCTGCTCCAGCGCGACTTCGCCCGAATCGGTGAGGCCGCCTTCGCGGGTCGGCTTGCCGGTGCTGCCCGCGGTCGGAGTGGCCTGCTCGACCGGCTGGGGCTTGTTCGCCTGCGGGTAGAAATACCCGACCCCGGCCTCCCAGCCGAAGAGCACGAGCGCGGTCAGGACGACCGCCAGGATGATGTTGCGCTGCTTATCCACGAAGGCTTTTCCTGTCGTATTCGCGTCGGCGGCAGCGCCTGTGGCTGCCTCGATTTCATTCAGTCGGGGACGGGATCGTAGCCGTGCCCACCCCACGGTTGGCAGCGCAATAGACGCTTGAACGCCAGCCAGCCACCCTTAATCGCACCATGCTTGCCCACGGCCTCGATCGCATACTGCGAGCATGACGGAGCATAGCGGCAGGTCGGCGGCATGACGCGGGAAGGGCCGAGCTGCCAGGCGCGTGCGATGAAAATCAGCACGATTCCCGGCAGGGAAAAGAGGAAGGCCAGAGCGCGCTTCACCGCTTGCCCCTGCGAGGTCCGCCCTTGCGGCGAGGCGGATCGCCCTTGCCGGCTTCGGCCCGCGTCAATGCAGCAAGCAGTTCCTCGCGAAGCAACGAAAAATCGCGCTCCACGCCGTTGTCGCGGCCGATCAGTACATGGTCGGTGTCGGCAAGGCCATGTTCGGGCAACATCTCGCGCAGCAGCGCCCGGAAGCGCCGCTTCATGCGGTTGCGCACGACGGCATTGCCGATCTTCTTGGTGACGGTGATACCCGCCCGCATACCCTGCCCGCCATTCGGCTTGGCAAGAAGCACGAATCCCGGCCGAGCGACTCGCAGGCCTGCATTGGCCGCAACAAAGTCGGCCCGCCTGGTCATCGTGGAGTAGGCACTGGTCATCGCGGTCACAGATAGGGTCGGCGATCGACGATCACAAACTACGCGCTGAAAAAAGCGCTGATTTGCAAACGGCGGCGGCCCGTGCCGCCATCCGAATCCCCGAAAGGTACGGGAACTCGGATGGCGACACGGGCCGTGCCGCATCCAGCCGTGAGGCTGAAAGACTTAGGCCGAAAGCTTCGAACGGCCGCGAGCGCGGCGCGCACGAAGCACCTTGCGGCCGCCGGCGGTCGCCGTGCGGGCGCGGAAGCCGTGACGGCGGGCGCGAACAAGGCGGCTGGGCTGGAAAGTGCGCTTCATGACGGTCCTCGAAATTCCAGTTACGGTCCCGAAGGACCTGAACAAAAGGCCACCCAGTGATGGATGACCACAAAACAGAAGGGCGCCGTTACTGGAGCGTGCCAGGAGAGTCAAGGCTAAGGCGCTTTCGGGCCCTGCCGGGAAGATGTCTGCGGCGATCTACTTGTACGATACTACCGATGGCCATGCCCGCCAATCCCGCGTCGAGCACGACAACCCGGCGGGACATGCTAGCATCAAGGCCCGGGAGAGGCCGAAAGAGGCAGGAGCAGAACGATGGCACAGGAAGACCGAATCGGCGCACTCGTAGGATGGTCGTCACGCAACCTCGGCCCGAACATCCTGCTGGAATTGCAGACCTTCGAAAAATCCGGCTGGGAATCGCACGAAGACCCCGAACATTCGCGAATCCTCATGACACGAAGCCAGGCCGCGGTACTCGCCAATCACCTGCTTCAGGTCAGCGGCACTCAGCAGCCCCGGCGCAAAGGCTGGCTTGGCTCTCTGTTCGACTAGGTAGCCACTTCCGATTCGGAACGTCGGGCTGCTTTCCCCAGCGTGCCGAACCTGGGCAGCCGCCGGGCCATTTCCAACAAGGGACGCTCCAAGGCGAAATGACTCGCCACGCCGAACAGGCATGCCAGCAGGACCACCGGCGGGACGAGGAGATATTGCGGGATAGCCGCCAGCGCCTCATGGCGGAGAGCCAGGCCATATCCCATCAGCACGAAGGTATGCGTAAGGTAGAGCGCATAAGATGCGTTCCCCATCGTCAGGAGAGCCTGGCCAAGCCCCCCTTTCACATGCCGCAAGGCAAGAAAGCCGGTAACGATCGCCAGCCCCGCCCCGCCCCAGGCCAGGACTCGCGGCAGTCCCTGCAATCCGTGCGTCGTCGCGTGCGATACGAACAGCGGCGCGGAATGCATGAGCGCGAATCCCGCACAGACGAGGATTGCCGGTGCGGCCCATCCCTGCCACCGGATCGCCGCATGGAATCGGGCGAGCCCGAGGCCGAACAGGAACTCGAGGGGAATCGGGTCCGTCAGGAACGCTCGCAGCGGACCGCCCGGCAAGGCATGCCCCACGCCCCAGAACACCACGATGAGGCCGCCCGTTCCGAACAACGCCAACCTGCGGGAACGCAGGGACAGGCAGGCGGCGAAGACCAGGTAGAAATAGACTTCATAGACAAGCGTCCAGGCCACGCCGATGATCGGCCGCCCGCCGGGCAGCAGGGCCAGAGCCATGGCGATATCGCCGCCGGTCAGGAATCGCTTCTGGAAGAAACCCATCGCCATGAGCGAAAGCATTGCCAGGCAAACCAGCCAGTAAAGCGGATAGATGCGGGTTGCGCGCCTTTGCAGGAAGTCCAGCGGGGAAGGTATCGCCTTGCCTGTCTGGAAGCTCGTATGAGCCATGATGAAGCCGCTGATGACGAAGAACACGTCGACTCCGCCCGCGCCGCCGGTCGTCAGCCAGTCCGGACTGAACGAGCCGGCCACGCCGTTGGACATTTCCAGTGCATGGTGCACCGTCACGGCAAGCGCTGCCAACGCCCTGGCGACCTGTAGACCGGCCAGCGTGTCCTGCGGCCGGTTCGTGGACACCGGGTTTCGTGTGCCCGGCACAACCCTGCCGACAATACTCATAAGATCGATCCGGCCACCGCGCTCGCCTCCCCGCCCGCGAAATCGGCCCGATCATGCTGTGAACTTCGCTTCTTCCTCAAAGGGAAGCAGGTCCATTATCGTTGCATCGCCCGAAAGCCTGCGCGCGGCGTCAGCTCTCGACGTGGTCCAGCCTGATCCAGCGGCCCATCTCCTCGGCGCCGAACCAGTGGGCGGATTCGAAAGGCACTGCATTGGTCATCGCGTAGAAGGCCTGAGCCTCGCCCATGCTCATGCCCATCTGCCGGTAATAGTCGAGGTAGCGCCGGTTTTCCGGCGCATCGGCGGCATAGTCCCCCGCCTCCCGGCCAGAATCGTCGATCCACGAGTGAACCGCGAACTCGGAGCCCGGATCGGCATAGCGCTGTACACCGGCCAGGAAGAGTTCGACTCCGCCCGAACGGACCGACCCGCCCGTCGGGACATGCGTGGCGATCCCCCGCTCCCGAATCATCCTTCCGAGCCTCAGGTTGGCGAGATCGTCCTCGGTTCCGGGGCATTCGATCATCTCGATTTCGGAGATGGCCGGATAATCGCGCAGAAGTGCGGCGAACTGCTGGGGGCTGCGAGAATCGGTGGCATCTATAAGCGCGACGTGCCTGCCGTCGATGACACGGAACGGGCCATATGCCGCAATGCCGGCAGGAATCGGGGCCGGCCCCACCTGCCAGAACTGGGACTCGCCGATTTCCACATCGTTGCCGCCCGGCTGGACCAGACGCTCACCGCCCGTGACGAATGCGTCCGCTCCGGTTTCAACCTGTTCGTAAGAAATCGTTGCCGCTTCCTGAGCCAGCAGGGGAGTGGCGGGAATCACGGAAGCCAGGGCAAGGATTACGGCCAGCAAGCGCATCCGGAATGAATGACGGCGAGGTACTTACGCAAGTCGTGAGGAATTAGGTTAAAACGCTGTAAGTCATGAATTACGCGCCGATCCATGGTCGACAGGACAGTCATGCAAGGCCATGAACGGGGGAACAGAAATAACGCTAAGGGCCCCTTCCATTGGTCGCACTCGTTTCGACCGTCGCGTACCTCGGACTTGAGGCTCGCGCGGTCGAAGTTCAATGTCAGGTAGCACCGGGAATGCCCGGGTTCGCCTTGGTTGGACTACCGGACAAGGCAGTGGGCGAAAGTCGCCAGCGTGTAAGCGCCGCGTTGACCGCGATGGGCCTTGCATTGCCGCCCAAGCGCATAACGATCAATCTTTCGCCCGCCGATCTGCCGAAGGAAGGCTCGCATTACGACCTGCCTATCGCGATGGCTCTGCTGGCCTCCATGGGCATCGTCGACAGCGAACAATTGGCAGACTTCGTCGCGGTCGGCGAACTCGCACTCGATGGCCGCGTGATCCCCTCACCCGGCGTATTGCTCGCCGCGCTCCACGCCAGCGAGCGGGACCTCGGCCTGATCTGCCCCGCCGCGCAGGGCAGCGAGGCGAGCTGGGCAAGTGGGGTGCACGTCGTGGCCACGCCGAACCTCATCAGCCTGCTCAATCACCTGAAGGGAACGCAGGTCCTGCCGCCGCCAGAACCCGGGCGTGCCGAGCCCCCCGTGCGCGGCCCCGATCTCAGGCAGGTAAAAGGGCAGGAGGTCGCCCGCCGCGCACTGGAAATCGCCGCTGCCGGCTCTCACAACCTGCTCATGAGCGGCCCTCCCGGCGCGGGCAAGTCACTGCTCGCCTCGTGTTTGCCCGGCATCCTCCCCGAACTGACAGCACCCGAGGCACTGGAAGTCTCGATGATCGCCTCGGTCGCCGGTATGCTGGAAGAAGGGCGGATCAGCCGTGCCCGCCCGTTCCGCTCGCCGCACCACTCCGCATCGATGGCGGCCTTGACCGGCGGCGGCCTCAAGGTCCGGCCCGGCGAGGTATCGATGGCACACCTGGGGGTGCTGTTCCTCGACGAACTACCAGAATTTCAGCGCGCGGTGCTGGATTCGCTTCGCCAGCCGCTCGAAACCGGCGAGGTTACCGTCGCGCGTGCCAACGCCCACGTAACCTACCCGGCCCGGGTCCAGCTCATCGCCGCCATGAACCCCTGCCGCTGCGGCTACCTCAGCGATCCATCGCTGGCCTGTTCACGCGTGCCCAAATGCGCCGCCGACTACCAGAGCAAGGTCTCCGGTCCGCTGCTGGACCGTATCGACCTCCATGTCGAAGTCGACCCGGTGCGCGCGGGTGGATCTCGCCCTGCCTCCGCCGAAGGAAGGCAGCGCCGAAGTGGCCGCGCGCGTGGCCCGCGCCCGCGCCGTCCAGACCGCGCGGCTCGAAGGCACCGGACTCCGCACCAATGCCGAACTCGACGGCGCGTTTCTCGAAACCCATGCCACGCCGGACGAACCGGGCCGCAAGCTGCTGATGCAGGCCGCCGAGGCCATGCGCCTTTCCGCGCGAGGCTACACGCGCATTCTGCGAGTGGCGCGAACCATCGCCGACCTCGACAGTGCAACTGAGGTTCAACGTGTTCATGTGGCGGAGGCGCTGAGCTACCGGAGGCGCCCTCCCGCCGGCTAGCATGATCGATGGGTTCCGGCGATCTGGCTGCGCAACACCGCGATGATCGTCGCACCCTCGGCGATAACCTAAGCTCGCGCCGCCCCGGTGCGGGAATTCTCCGCAAGGATGTGCGCCATCACGGCCGCAGCACCCTGATTCAGCGCCCCTGCCAGACCGGCTTGCGCTTTTCCGCGAAGGCGCGCGGGCCTTCCTGCGCATCGCGGGAATTATAGGTCTGCTCGTGCGCTGCGCGGGCGGCTTGCAAGGCAGCGGAGCGGCCCATCTCGGTCGCCAGCATGACCGTCTCGCGCGCAGCCTTTACCGACAGCGGCGCGCCTTCGAGCACCTCCCGCGCCAGTTCGATGGCGGCATCCAGTACCGTGCCCGGTTCGGCAAGGCGGTTGACGAGGCCGATCTCGTAAGCGCGCTGGGCAGTAATGGGCTTTCCGGTCAGCATGATCTCCATCATGATCCGCTGGGGGATCATGTGGATCAGCGGCGAGGCCCAGGGGCTGCCGCGTCCGACCTTCACCTCGGTAATCGCGAACTTCGCGTTCGTGCCGGCGACACACAGATCACAGGCCTGAGCGATCATCCAGCCGCCCGCGAAGGCATGGCCATTGACAGCGGCAATGGTCGGCTTGGTCAGTTCGATGGTGTCGTAAGGCAGCGCGTAAAGATCGCGCGGCGGCACCGCCATGCCGGTTTCGACCATCTCCTTCAGGTCGCCGCCCGCGCAGAAAGCCTTGTCGCCGCTGCCGGTGAGCACGGCGATGCGGGCGGAGGGATCGGCCTCGAACCTCGCCCACGCCTCTCGCAGCCCCTCGCGCACTTCGCGGCTTAGGCAATTGCGCTGTTCGGGGCGGTTGATGGTGATGACCGCGATACCGTCATCATGGACATCGTAGAGGACTGCTTGAGTCATGTTAGAAGCCCCTTTTCTCGATCTCGTGGGCGGTGCGCGACAGGTCTTCGCGGAAGTCGGGATGGGCGATGGCGACCAGCCGCTTCGCGCGTTCGGCCAGGGTCTGGCCCTTGAGCTGCGCCGCGCCGTATTCGGTGACGATGACGTCAACCTCGGTCCGTGCGGTGGTGACGGGGCCAGAGAGGGCGGGGACGATCTTGCTCAGCGTGCCGCCCTTCGCGGTGGAGGCCAGCACGATCAGCGAGGCGCCGCCCGGCACGCGCGATCCGGCGCGCACGAAATCGACCTGCCCGCCGGTTCCACCGAGATAGGTCGCGCCCGATTGCTCGGCATTGACCTGCCCGGTGATGTCCACTTCCAGCGCGGAGTTAATCGTCACCAGCCGGGTAAGCTGGATGATCGGCTTCACCCCGTGGGTATAGCTGCTGGGGGCCATGCGGATCGCCGGATTGTGCGCAGCCCAGTCATAGAGCCGCCGCGTTCCGATCAGTGCGCCGTTGATCGAGACGCCCCGGTCGATCTCCTTGCGGGCATTGGTCAGCACGCCGGCTTCGGCAAGGTCGACAAGGCCATCGCCTAGCATGCCCGAATGAACGCCAAGGTCGCGGCGGTCGTGCAGCAGGCGCAGGATCGCGTCCGGCACCGCGCCCACGCCCGTCTGCAGCACCGCGCCGTCACCGATGAATTCGGCGCAGTGGCGGGCGATGGCTTCGTCGGTGGGGCCGATCTTCGCGGGGGCGACTTCCACGGGCGCACGACTGACGTGGACGGCCACGTCGATCAACGCGCCGGGGATCGTCTCGCCCGGAACGTAAGGCACCTGCTCGTTGACTTCGGCGATCACGAGGCGCGCCTTGTCCACCGCCGCGCGCACGTAGTCGGAGATCAGGCCGCAGCTGTGATTGCCTTGCCCATCGGCGGGGCTGACCTGGATCATCGCCACGTCGCAGGGCATGATTCCCGCCTCGATCAGGCAGGCGACCTGGCTGACGTGGACGGGGATGACGTCCAGCGCATTTGCCTTGGTCATGCTCCGCAGCGCGCCGATCGCGCCCATGCTGGAGAGGCGGAAGGCGCGCGCGCTTTCGGGGGTGAACAGGCCGGAAAAGCTGGTGGCGATGAAGGCGTGGAGGCCGCCAATGGCCTCGCCCTGTTCGATCAGCGCCTGCACCAGCGCGGTCGGCTCGCCGCAGGCCTGGCCGAACACCACGCGGTCGCCCGGTTTCAGGAACCGCGAGAGGTCGAGCTGGGATGCGGCAAGCCGAAGCGTCATCTTACAGCTTCCCTGCCTGCCGCAGCAGCCGCTGCGCACGGGCGAGGTATGGGCGGTCAAGCATTCCGCCTTTCCAGCCGATGGCGCCGACACCCGGATTGGCGGCGAACACATCGACGATTTCCTGCGCCTCGGCGATCTCGGCCTCGGTGGGGGTGAATGCCTCGTTGATCACGGGTACCTGTGCCGGGTGGATCGCCATCATCCCGCGATAGCCGTCGCGGCGGACCTTCTCGGCGCGAGCCTTGAGCGCTTCCAGATCCTTGAAGTCGGCGCTGATCGTCTCGATCGCGGTGACGCCCGCGGTCGCCGCGCCCAGCACGGTCAGGCTACGGGCCAGTTCGTAGGTAAAGGAATACGATCCGTCCGCATTGCGGTTGGAGGATGCGCCGATGGAATCGGCCAGATCTTCAGCGCCCCAGGTCAGCGCCACCACGCGCGGAGCGCCCTTGTAGTCGCCGGTGTGGAACATCGCCTCGGCCGTTTCGGTGATCAGCACGATTACCGGGGTCGATCCCTGTTCGATGCCGCTGGCCACTTCCAGCGCTTCGAGATAGCGGTCCAGCGTCTCCACATCCTGCCGCCCGTAGACCTTGGGCAGCATGATCCCGCCGGGACGCGCAGGCATGACCGCCACGAGGTCCGCCAGCGTGTGCGGGCCGTCCATCGGGTTCACACGCACCCAGAGGCGGCCGCGCTGGCCGGGGTTGGCGGCGATGAAGTCATGCACCATCACCCGCGCGGCGGCCTTTGCATCGGTCGCGACGGCGTCTTCCAGGTCGATCAGGACGATGTCGGCCTCACCCTCCATGGCCTTGGTCATCTTCTTCTCGCTGTCGCCCGGCGCGAAGAGCCAGGAGCGGGCGGCGATAGGTTCGTGGGTTACGGGCATGTTCTCTCCAGTCGTCATCCCGGTGAAAGCCGGGATCGCGGGCGGCCATGCCCCGCGCTGCCGATTACGATCCCAGCTTTCGCTGGGATGACGGGCGTTCTCAAGTGGGCTTGCCTCAATAACTCTTGGGCAGTTCCAAAACCCTCTCGGCGATGAAGTTCATGATCTGGTGCGGGCTGACCGGGGCGATGCGCGGGATCATGACTTCGCGGAAGTAGCGCTCGACGTGATATTCCTGCGCATAGCCCATGCCGCCCATGCTCATCATCGCGGTCTGGCATGCCTCGTAACCGGCCTCGGCGGCGAGGTACTTGGCGCTGTTCGCCTCAACGCCGCAGTCGAGCCCCTTGTCGAACAGGGTCGCGGCCTTGAACACCATCAGGCTTGCCGCCTCCACCTGCATCCACGCCTTGGCCAGTGGATGCTGAATCCCCTGATTCTGGCCGATGGGTCGCCCGAATACCACGCGCTCGCGGGCGTAGCGCGAAGCGCGGTCGATGGCGACGCGGCCAAGGCCGGTGGCCTCGGCGCCCAGCAGCACGCGTTCAGGGTTGAGGCCCTTGAGGAGGATACGGAAGCCCTGCCCCTCCTCGCCGATGCGATCTTCCTCGGGAATGAAGAAATCGGTGATGAACATCATGTTCGAGCCCACCGCGTGGCGGCCCATCTTGGGGATGAGGCGCGTCTCGATCTTCTCT
Organism: Novosphingobium sp. RL4; assembly: GCF_035658495.1. Taxonomy (NCBI): domain Bacteria; kingdom Pseudomonadati; phylum Pseudomonadota; class Alphaproteobacteria; order Sphingomonadales; family Sphingomonadaceae; genus Novosphingobium; species Novosphingobium sp. RL4. The sequence continues at coordinate 24,466 of NZ_CP141944.1, forward strand.
CGGTCAAGCTTGCAATAGAACAGGGTCAGGCCGTCGGTCTTCTTCTTGACCTCTTCCAGCGGCGTGGTGCGCGCGATCAGCAGCATGCGGTCGGCGACGTGGGCGTTGGTGATCCAGATCTTCTCACCGGTGACGCGGTAGCCGCCCGGCACACGCTCGGCGCGGGTCTTGAGGCTGGTGGTGTCGAGCCCGGTGTTCGGCTCGGTAACCGCGAAGCACATCTTCTCCTCGCCCGAAAGGATCGGCGGAATCATGCGCTGCTGCTGTTCCTCGGTGCCGAAAAGTATGACCGGTTCGAGGCCGAAGACGGGGCCGTGGATCGCCGAGGCGGCGGTCATGCCGCCGCCGCTTTCCGCCACCGCCTGCATCATCACCGCCGCTTCGGTAATGCCCAGCCCCGCGCCGCCCACACTTTCGGGCATGGCGACACCCAGCCAGCCGGCATCGGCCATCGACTTGTGGAACTCGTAAGGGAATTCGCCGCTGCGATCCTTTTCCAGCCAGTACTCGTCAGAGAACTGCGAACAGTGCCTGAGCACTGCTTCGCGGATATTCTGCTGGTCTTCGGTGAGTGCGAAATCCATCGGCTTTCCTCTTCCTTCTTGCCTGCCGGACTATCAGCGCCGCTCGAACCAGACAACCATCATCGTGCCGATATGCGTCCATCAAACGCAAATACGAATGGTTTTCGCTCCGGCGGTGCGCTACGGGAGGGAGGAGAGAAGGAGAGCACGATGGCGGGAGAGACGGGAATACAGGGCGAAGAACCGCCTCTCGGCCCCTTGGCGGGCATCCGCGTGGTCGATCTCACCAGCGTCGTCTTCGGGCCCTATGCCACGCAGATCATGGCGGACATGGGCGCGGAGGTCATCAAGATCGAGCCGCCCGCCGGCGACAACACCCGCTGGATCACCGAAGGCCCGGTGCCCGGCATGGGCGGCATCTACGTCAACGTGAATCGCGGCAAGCGCGGCCTGATGCTCGACTTGCGAACCGAAACGGATCGCGAGACTCTGCGCCGCCTGATCGCCACGGCGGACGTATTCATCCACTCGATGCGCGGCAGCGCGATCGCCAAGCTCGGCTTCGATTACGAAGCGGTACGCGCGATCCGCCCGGACATCATCTACACCAATTGTTACGGCTATTCGCGGCGCGGGCCTGAAGGCGACCGGCCCGCTTACGACGACACCATCCAGGCCGAGTGCGGCATTCCCCATGTGCAGGGGCTGATGAACGGCGAACCTGGCTATGTCGCCACGATCATGGCCGACAAGGTGGCGGGCCTTCACGCGCTTTATGCGACGATGATGGCACTGTTCCACCGCGAACGCACCGGGGGCAGAGGCGCCGGAGAGGGTCAGGAAGTCGAAGTCACCATGTTCGAGGCGATGACCTCGTTCATGCTGGTGGAGCATGCCAACGGCGCGATGTTCTCGCCGCCCACCACGCCCGCGCACTATCACCGCGCGGTCGAGCCCAACCGCCGCCCCTATCGCACCAGGGACGGCCACGTCGCCGCGCTCGTCTATAACGACAAGCACTGGGACGCTTTCATGGCGGCCGTGAACCCTCCCTGGGCGAGCGAGGAATTCTCGACTCTGGCCAAACGCGCGAAACAGATCGGACGCGTCTACGGTCTGCTGGGCGAGACTTTCCTTACCCGCACCACGCAGGAATGGCTGGAGACGCTGGAAGCGCTCCACATCCCCTGCGCGCCGCTGCGCTCCACCGACGCGCTTTTCGACAACGCGCACCTGAACGCAATCGGCTTCTTCGAAGAGGTCGAGACGCCGCAAGGCCCGGTGCGCTTTCCCGGCGTGCCCACGTGGTTTTCCGCGACGCCCGGCAAGGTGCGCGGCCCAGCGCCCGCGCTGGGGCAGGATAACGAAGCGGTGCTCAAGGAACTGGCCCCGGAGGCGCCCAGCGTCGCCGGGGCGATAGCAGTCGATTCGAAGTAAACAGTACTGTTGATTTCAACTGACAGCGTCCCGAGGCTTGGGCTAACCACCTGTTCAGGCCGTGCCTTGGGAGAGTGACCGGCAACCTGATTTCCCTCGCGAGATAGCGCGAAGAAAACGGATCGAGAGGAAGGCAAGACGATGTACGACGACCAACCCCAGGCTGAAGCACCCGTTTCGGCGCGCAAGGGCACCCCGGTTTACAAGCGCATTCTCGACCTGTTCGAGGCTGAGGGCATCAAGACCCTGTTCGGCATTCCCGATCCCAACTTCGTCCACTTGTTCCTGGAAGCGGAATCGCGCGGCTGGACCGTCGTTTCGCCGCACCACGAAGCGTCCGCCGGCCACATGGCCGCCGCCGCTGCCCGCATCACCGGCAAGCCGGCACTCTGCATCGGCACGCTCGGGCCGGGCATGGCGAACATGATGCCCGCGATCCAGTGCGCCAAGGTTGAGAACGATCCGGTGATCTTCATGGGCGGCCAGCGCGCCCGCATCACCGAGCGCCGCGTGCGTCGCGGCCGTATCCAGTTCGTCCGCCAGGAGCCGATGATCGAGGATTCGGTGAAGTTCTCCAGCTCCATCGAATATGCCGACCAGACCGACGAAATCATCCGCGAGGCGATCCGCGTCGCCATGTCGGGCACGCCGGGGCCGGCCTATATCGAATATCCCGCGCACGTCATTCTCGAAGAACTCGACCTGCCGCCGGTGCTGCCGCCGCATCGCTACCGCCTGACCATGCAGGGCGCCGATGGCGACCGCATTGCCGAAGCGGCCGAGATCATCCGCAATGCCAAGAACCCGGTGCTGCTGGTCGGCCACGGCGTCTACACCGCCAAGGCAGGCGCTTCGGTCAAGGAACTGGCCGAACTGATGCAGTGCCCGGTGATCCAGACCTCGGGCGGCACCTCGTTCATCGACGGGATCGAGGATCGCACTTTCCCCTACGGCTTCTCGGAAGCCTCGATCGACGCCGTTGTCGAAAGCGACTGCTGCGTGGCGCTCGCCACCGAACTGGGCGAGCCGAGCCACTACGGCCGCTGGCGCCACTGGGTGGACAACGAAGCCAATCGCAAGTGGATCTATGTTCAGCAGGACCCGACAGCGATCGGCGTCAACCGCCCGATCGACGTGCCGCTGGTGGGCGACGTCCGCGCCGTGGTGCCGCAGCTCGTCCGCGCGCTGAAGGACACCCCGCGCAAGGCTGCGCCGTCGCTGGCCGAATATATCCAGCGCGATGCCGATCAGCTTGTCGAACTGGCAGAAGAAGCCGCGACCAAGCCCGACGGCTCGACCGCGAAGATGCACACCAGCCAGTTCGTCACCGAAGCGACCAAGGCCTTCCCGAAGGACGGCATCCTGATCCGCGACGGCGGCGCCACGGTGATCTTCCAGTGGACCTACTCGCAGGCCAAGCCACATGACGTGATCTGGAACCAGAACTACGGCCACATCGGCACCGGCCTGCCCTATGCCACCGGCGCCATGCTCGCCGACCAGGCCGAAACCGGCAAGGTCCGCCCGGGCATGCTGCTCACCTCGGACTCTTCGTTCCTGTTCCACGTCGGCGAACTCGAAGTCGCTGTGCGCAAGAACCTGCCGCTGGTGATCGTGGTCGGCGTCGACTTCCAGTGGGGCCTCGAAGTGGGCGTCTACAAGCGCACCTTCGGCAAGGGCACCAAGGAAACCGGCGTGCACTGGTCCGACAAGGTCCGCTTCGACAAGATCGCCGAAGGCTTCGGCGCGGCGGGCGAATATGTCGAGAAGGCGGCGGACATCGGCCCGGCCATCCAGCGCGCTTACGAGCGTGGCGGTTGCACCGTGATCCACGTACCGATCGACCCGGCCGCGAACTCGGAGGAAATGCCGAACTATTCGGAATTCCGCACTTGGTACGCTGAGGGCACGCAGTAATTCCGAAACGCCGGAAAACACATGCAGACCTGAGCGAAACCGCCCCCTCTCAACCCGAGAGCGGGGCGGTTTTGGCTTGGGAACGGGAGAGAACGATGCGCAATTACACCCAGTTCTATATCGACGGTCGGTGGGTCGATCCCATCGCGCCGCGCACCGCACAAGTCGTCAACCCGGCGACCGAGGAAGTTTCCGGCACGATCTCGCTCGGCACCGCCGCCGATGTCGACAAGGCCGTCGCCGCCGCGCGCCGCGCCTTCGTCACGTTCGGTGAGACCAGCGCCAAGGAACGCCTCGACCTGCTCGAAGCGATCCTGGCCGAATACCTGAAGCGCGAAGCCGAACTGGGCGAGGCCGTCAGCGAAGAAATGGGCGCCCCGATGTCGCTCGCCTGCGGTTTCCACACGCTGCTGGGCAAGGGCCACCTCTCCACCGCGATCGAGGTGCTGAAGGAGTTCAAGTTCGAGGAACAGCGCGGCGTCACGCTGATCCGTAAGGAGCCGATCGGCGTCTGCGGCATGATCACGCCGTGGAACTGGCCGATGAACCAGACCTGCGTGAAGATCTTCCCGGCACTTGCCGCCGGTTGCACGATGATCCTCAAGCCGCCGCAACTCGCGCCGTATTCGGCCCAGATCCTTGCCGAAATCCTGCACGACGCGGGTGTTCCGGCGGGCGTGTTCAACATGGTGCAAGGCAAGGGCAGCGAGATCGGTACCGCACTCTCCACCCATGAGGACGTCGACATGATCTCCTTCACCGGCTCCGAGCCGGTGGGCGTGCAGATCCAGAAGGACGCCGCCGATACCGTCAAGCGCGTCGGCCTTGAACTGGGTGGCAAGAGCGCCTGGATCGTGCTCGACGATGCCTCGCTCGCCGCCAATGTCGCCGCCGCCACCGGCGGCATGATGGGCAATTCCGGCCAGACCTGCTCGGCCGGCTCGCGTCTGTTGGTGCCCAACGCGCGCATGGACGACGCCATCGCCGCCGCTACCGAGGCCGCGAACGGCGTGACCGTGGGCGATCCCAAGGGCAATTTCGCGATGGGCCCGGTCGTCTCGAAGAGCCAGTACGAGATCATCCAGGGCTATATCGAGAAGGGCATCGAGGAAGGCGCCAAGCTCATCGCCGGCGGCCCCGGCAAGCCGGATGGGCTCGACAAGGGCTACTACGTCAAGCCCACCGTGTTCGTCGGCACCAATGACATGGTGATCGCGCGGGAGGAAATCTTCGGCCCCGTCCTCGTCATCATCGGCTACGACGATGTGGATCATGCGGTGGCGATCGCCAACGATTCCAGCTTCGGCCTGGGCGGCTATGTCTCGGGCGAAGACCTCGACACCGCCCGCGCCGTCTCGCGACGGATGCGCACGGGTGCGATCTGGGTCAACGGCGGTTTCGATTTCCACGCACCCTTCGGCGGCTACAAGCGCTCCGGCAACGGCCGCGAATGGGGCGAGCACGGCTTCGCCGAATATCTCGAAGTAAAGTCGGTTGTGGGCTGGAACCCGGCCTGAACGTGACGGCCGGTGTGGTATTTTCCGTCGATCAGGATGTACCACATCGGCCATTAAATTGTTGCAATGTTACAACGCGTAACATGTATATTTCTGCCTCAGCAACATTTCGATTGCAGTTCCTCGGCGTATGGCCACGATTACCTACCTTCGCCCGGGCAATGTCCGGCGGGCCCTCGTAGAGCGGCAGGCAGAGCCGCCCAGGGAAATCGAAGGAACGCAAAAATGAAAAATCGCAAGGACAAGCTCCTCGGCATGGCTGCCATTCCGGCCTTGGCCCTCCTCCTGCCGCAGCACGCCATGGCGCAGGACTCCTCGCAAGCCGCCGATGAAGGCCCCGGTGAAGCCATCATCGTCACGGGTTCGCGCATCGCTCGCCCCGAGCTCGATGCCCCCAATCCCGTGACCGTGGTGACATCGAAGGACATCACCGACTCCGGCACGACCAACCTCACCGATTATCTGAAAACGATTCCCGCGCTCCAGGGCTCGCAGGGCTCTTACCAGAATGCCGGCGATCGTGCGGGTATCGGCGCCACCGGCCTCAACCTGCTGGACCTTCGCAATCTCGGCACCCAGCGCACCCTCGTGCTCATCGACGGCCGCCGCCAGGTCGCCTCGGTCGACGGCACGCAGTCGGTCGACATCAACACGATCCCCACCGACCTGATCGAACGTGTCGAAGTCCTGACCGGCGGCGCCTCGGCCATCTACGGTGCCGACGGCGTCTCGGGCGTCGTGAACTTCATCCAGAAGAAGGACTTCGAAGGCTTCAACGCCCGCGTCCAGACCGGCCTTTCGGAAAAGGGCGACGCCGGCCAGCGCCTCATCGCCCTCACCGCCGGTCACAACTTCGCAGGCGGCCGCGGCAATTTCGCCGTTGCCTGGGAGCACGGGGAGGAAGACCGCCTCAGCGTCCATTCGCGCAAATATCTCGACGGTGAAAACCGTGTCGGCTTCTATCTGAACCCCGACGACACCGAAACCGGCGGCAACAACAACGACGGTATTCCCGATTATATTCCGCTGCGCAACGTCCGTTACAACGACACCTCGCGCGAAGGTGGTATCGACGTCGACTTTGACGGCATTCCGGACTTCTACGGCTCGCAGGGCCTACCCTACGATCCTGGCTCCTATGTCCCGCTCTACTTCCAGCAGGGTGGTTCGGGCACGCTCGTTTCCGACTACGGCAACGATCTCCTGCCCGAGATCAAGCGCGACATCGTCAGCGCAGTCGCCCACTTCGACTTCAGCGACGCGTTCAAGCTCTATGCCGAAGGCAAGTACGCCCGCACGCGTTCCTACTCGGTCGGGCAGCCGACGTTCGACTATTACCTCCTCATCCCCGAGGACAACCCCTATATCCCGGCTGCGGTGCGCCCGTTCATGGACCCCGAGAACGGCGGCGTTCTCGTCAACCGCGACAACTTCGACTTCGGCCGTCGCGGCGAGGACATCACCCGCGAAACCCTGCGCGGCGTGATTGGTGCGCGCGGCGATATCAGTTCGAACCTGTCGTACGACCTGTCCTACGTCTATGGTCAGTCGAAGATCAAATCGCACTATACCAACAACATGATCACCGATCGCTACTATGCGGCGATCGATGCGGTGAGCGATGGCAATGGCGGCGTGACCTGCCGGGTGAACGTCGATCCCACCTGGACGCCCAACCAGCCCTACAACTACACCCGCAGCGAAATTCCGCCGACGACGTTCGCTCCCGGCGATTGCCTCCCGCTGAACCTGTTCGGTGAAAATGCGGCCGGAAACCGGGCGGCGCTGGATTGGATCATGGCCGACACCGTCGACCGTACCAAACTGACGCAGCACGTCGTCAGCGGCGCGATCACCGGCAATACCAAGGGTCTCTTCGAACTTCCCGGCGGCGCCATCGGCTTCGCCATCGGCGGCGAATATCGCAAGGAAAAGAGCAGCTTCGTTGCCGACGAACTGGCAGCGCAGGGCCTGACGTTCACCAACTCGCTGGGCAACACCAAGGGTTCGTTCGACGTCTGGGAAGCCTTTGCCGAAGTCGACGTGCCGATCCTGGCCGACATGCCGTTTGCCAAGCGCCTCGGCGTCAACGGCGCATTCCGCTATTCGGATTACTCCAGCATCGGCTCGACCAATGCCTGGAAGGTCGGTGGTGAATGGGCTCCTGTCCGTGACGTGACTATTCGCGGCACCTACTCGACCGCAGTTCGCGCGCCGAACATCAGCGAACTCTTCAGCCAGCAGTCCCAGACCTTCGAATTCATCGACGATCCCTGCGGCTCCGACTTCCTGCAGAATGGGACGCAGTATCGTGTCGACAACTGTCAGACGCTGCTGTCGTCGCTTGGCGTCGCGAATCCCTCGAATTACGACGACACCCGCAGCTCGAACATCTCCGGCTTCCAGGGCGGCAACCCCAACCTTCGGGAAGAAACCGCGAAGACCTGGACCGCCGGCATCGTGCTGCAGCCCTCATTCGTGCCGCGCCTGACGATCACGGCGGACTGGTATGACATCCGCATCAAGAACGCGATCCGCACTGTCGATCCGCAGACCGTTGCCGAACTGTGCGTCGATCAGGCCACGCTCGACAACCAATACTGCGATGCGATCACGCGCCAGAATGGTACCAACGGGATCGCCGATCCCGGCAACATCATCAGCTTCCTGGTCGGACCGCTGAACGTCGCGAATATCCGCACTGCCGGGCTGGACTTCCAGGTGAACTACACCATTCCCACCGACCAGCTTGGCACTTTCGGCACGCGCGTCGTCGGGAACTACCTGCACCGCCTCACCTCGGTGCCGATCCCGGGCGCTGACAAGGTGAACGACGCCTATGTCGCCGCCAACATCGCTCCCAAGTTCCAGATCACAACCGATCTGACCTGGGCAAAGGGTCCGTTCAGCCTCGACTGGCAGATCAACTACATGTCCAAGATGTACCGCTACGATCGCCAGACCGTGGCCAGCAACCCGGACATCGTTGCCCCGGAATATCTGAAGCTCAAGGAGCGCTTCTCGCATGACGTGAGCTTCTCCTACGATGTGGGCAAGCAGTTCACGATCTATGGCGGCGTGAACAACCTGTTCAACCAGAAGCCGGCGATCGGATCCCTGAACACGCCGATCAGCGCGGTCGGTCGCTACTTCTTCATGGGTGCGAAGGTTCAGTTGGCCGATCTCTTCGGCGGAGCGAACTGATAGCCCGCACATCCGTGCGGAAAAATGAAGGGCGGGGTCGCAAGATCCCGCCCTTTTCATTGCCCTCTCGGCCAGTCGCCGTGCCTTGCGCGTCAGCCCGCATTCATCGCCGCCGGCCTATTGGCCCGAAAGGCAAGCGAGGCGGCACGACACTGGATTTCGAATGAAACCTCGCGCGCACATTCCCAGATTGAACCTTAAACTGATCCTCGTCCTGGATGCAGCGCTGTGGATCATGATGGGCTGCGGCGTTCTCGCGCTACACAGCAGGCATCATCCGGTCGATTCCGACCAGACCCAAATTCTCGTCGCCCAGCACACGCTCACGGAAAGACGCGCCTGATCGGAGCGGGAGGGTATGGTCCGGCGATGGGAGATGGAGCGGGTGAAGGGAATCGAACCCTCGTATTCAGCTTGGGAAGCTGCTGCTCTACCATTGAGCTACACCCGCGGATGGCGGCAAGACTGCTGCCTTTGCGCTATCGGCAAGGTCGCGCTCTGGCACAGGGAGGCTGGGTGGTCAATGGGTTGCAAGCGCCTGGCGCCTGCATCGGAGGAGACGCCGACCCGGGGCCGGCGCCTCTCCTGAAATCACGCCCGGCCGATGGCCAGGAAGCGTTCCTCACGGCGGGCGAGCAAATCGCGGGCGGTAAGGGCAGACAGGGTATCGAGTTCCTCGTCGATGGCGCTGAACAGTGACCGGGCCGCGGCCGGGGCATCGCGCTGGGCACCGCCGACGGGCTCAGGCACGATGCGTTCGATGACACCCAGCGAAAGCAGGTCCTGAGCCGTCACCTTCATGGCCTCGGCGGCGTCAGGCGCCTTGTCCGGGGTCCGCCACAGGATCGACGAGGCGCCTTCGGGCGAAATCACCGAATAGATCGAGTGTTCGAGCATCAGCACGCGGTCGGCAGCGGCCAACGCTACTGCGCCGCCGGAACCGCCTTCGCCGACGATGGCCGAAACGATCGGCACCGGCACCGCAAGACAGGCCTCGATCGAACGGGCGATGGCTTCCGCCTGCCCGCGCTCTTCCGCCTCGACGCCGGGGAAGGCGCCGGCGGTATCGACCAGGGTGACGACCGGCAGGCCGAACTTGCCCGCCATCTCCATCAGTCGGATCGCCTTGCGATAGCCTTCGGGCTTCGCAGAACCGAAGTTGTGCTTGATGCGGCTGGGCGTGTCGTGGCCCTTTTCATGCCCAAGAACCATGACCTTGCGGCCGTTGAGCCGCGCGAGGCCGCCAACGATCGCCTCATCTTCGCCATAGACGCGGTCGCCCGCCAGCGGGATGAAGTCGGTGAACCCCAGGCGCAGATAGTCCACGAAGTGCGGCCGCTGCGGATGGCGCGCCACTTGCGTCTTCTGCCAGGGCGTGAGCTTGGCATAAGTGCCCGCCAGCATGCCGGCGCTCTTCTTCTCGAGGCGCGCGATTTCTCCCGCGATATCGAGATCGCTGTCGCTGGCAGTGGTGCGCAGCTCTGCAATGCGCGCCTCGAGCGCGGCGATCGGCTTTTCGAATTCAAGGAACGAGATCATGCTCTTTTCCGTTTACATGCCTGGTTCGGCGCGCCTCAGCCGGCGCGCTTGGCCAGCCATTCTTCCAGCCACTTGATCGTGTACTCGCCGCTCTCGAACTCGGGGTCCTCGAGCAGGGCCTGGTGCATCGGAATCGAGGTCTTCACCCCGTCGATCACCATTTCCTCCAGCGCGCGCTTGAGGCGCATGATCGCGCCCTGACGGGTGCGACCGGAAACGATCAGCTTGCCGATCATCGAATCGTAATAGGGCGGAATGCGGTAGCCTGCATAGAGCCCCGAATCGACGCGCACGTTCATGCCGCCCGCCGCGTGATAATTGGTCACCTGCCCCGGCGAAGGGGTGAAGTTCCATGGGTCTTCCGCGTTGATGCGGCACTCGATGGCGTGGCCCTTGAACTCGATGGCGTCCTGCGTGAACGTCAGCGGCTGGCCTTCTGCGACGCGAATCTGCTCACGCACGAGATCGACGCCGGTGATGGCTTCCGTCACCGGATGCTCCACCTGCAGGCGCGTGTTCATCTCGATGAAGTAGAACTCGCCGTTTTCCCAGAGGAACTCGATCGTACCGGCGCCGCGATAGCCCATGTCGGCCATCGCCTTGGATACGATGCCGCCCATGCGGTCGCGCTCTTCGGGGGTGATGACCGGCGAAGGCGCTTCTTCCAGCACCTTCTGGTGGCGGCGCTGAAGCGAGCAATCGCGCTCTCCAAGGTGAACCGCCGCGCCCTTGCCGTCGCCGAACACCTGGAATTCGATGTGCCGCGGATTGCCGAGGTACTTTTCCATGTAGACCGTGGCATCGCCGAAAGCAGCTTTCGCTTCCGAACGGGCCTGACCCATCTGGCTCTGGAGTTCCTCGGCAGAATTCACGACCTTCATGCCGCGACCGCCGCCGCCCGAGGCCGCCTTGATGATGACCGGGTAGCCGATCGTCTCAGCCAGGGCGCGAGCCTCGTCGAAGTCCTCGATCGCACCGTCGGATCCCGGAACCAGCGGCAGGCCGAGCGCGCCTGCGGTGCGCTTGGCTTCCACCTTGTCGCCCATCGTACGGATGTGCTCGGGCTTGGGACCGACCCAGATCAGGCCATGTGCCTCCACGATCTCGGCGAACTGGGCGTTCTCCGAGAGGAAGCCGTAGCCGGGGTGGATCGCGTCGGCCTGGGTGATCTCGGCCGCGGCAATGATCGCGGCGACGTTGAGATACGAATCCTTCGCCGCCGGCGGGCCGATGCAGACCGCATGGTCGGCAAGGCGCACATGCATGGCTTCGGCGTCGGCGGTGGAATGGACCGCGACGGTCTCGATGCCCATTTCGCGCGCGGCGCGATGGATCCGCAGCGCGATCTCGCCGCGATTGGCAATCAGGAGGCGCTTGATGGCCATGAAGCTACTGTCCTCAGGCGATAACGACGAGCGGCTGGTCGAATTCGACCGGCTGCTGGTTGTCGACGAGGATGGCCTGGATCGTGCCGCTCTTGGGGGCGTTGATCTGGTTCATGACCTTCATGGCCTCGACGATGAGCAGAACGTCGCCAGCCTTGACCTGCTGGCCAACGCTGATGAAGTTCGCCGCGCTGGGTTCGGGCGCGAGATAGACGGTGCCAACCATCGGCGACTTCACGGCGTCAACCGGGGCGGCGGGCGCAGCCTCGGCTGCCGGAGCGGCGGCTGCAGCCGGAGCGGCGACCTGCGGCAGTGCCGGGGCTGCGGCAGCAACGATCTGCTGTGCAACCTGACGCACGACCTTGATCTTGCGTTCGCCGTCCTCGACCTCGATTTCGGTCAGGCCGGTTTCAGCGAGGAGCTCGGCGAGCTCGCGTACCAGCGCGCTGTCGATGTTCACGCAACTTCCTTTCGTTCAAGATAACCGAGCAGCGAGGCCAGCGTGCCTTTGAGGTCCTGGCGGTGGACCACCATGTCCACCATGCCGTGGGCATGGAGGTACTCGGCGCGCTGGAAGCCGTCGGGGAGTTTTTCGCGGATGGTGTCCTGGATCACGCGCTGGCCGGCGAAGCCGATGAGCGCGCCCGGCTCGGCGATCTGGATATCGCCCAGCATCGCGTAGCTGGCGGTGACGCCGCCGGTGGTGGGATCGGTCAGGACGACGATATAGGGAAGACCCGCCCGTGCGAGGCGGCGGATCGCCACGGTCGCCTTGGGCATCTGCATGAGCGAGAGGATACCCTCCTGCATGCGGGCGCCGCCGGCGGCAGTGCAGATCACGTAGGCGCAATCCTCGGCGATGGCCCGTTCGACGGCCTCGACGAAAGCCTCACCCACCGCCATGCCCATCGACCCGCCCATGAAGGCGAAGTCCTGGACGCCGAGCACCACCTTCTGCCCCTCGATCGCGCCGAGCGCATTGGTCAGCGCATCGGGGAAGGGATTGGCGGCGCGCGCGGCGCGGATGCGGTCGGAATACTTCTTGCTGTCGCGGAAGTTCAGCGGATTTTCCGGAACCTTCGCGGCGGGCAGGACGGAATAACCGGCGTCGAGCAACTGGTCGAAGCGCGTCTGCGCACCGATGCGGCCGTGGTACTGGCAGCGCGGGCAGACCGACAGATTGTCCTCGAACTCCTTGGTGAAGAGCATCTCGCCGCAACCGGGACACTTGGTCCACAGGTTGTCGGGCGTGTCCCGCTTCTTCAGGCTCCCGAGGGAATTGCGTACCTTGCTAAGCCAACTCATGACGAACCCTTGCGTGAAACTCGTGCGGCCCGGTGAGTCCGGGCTCGCATGCTGGATCGACCGGGCGCAGTATCGAGGGCTTGTTTTCCAGCGCCCCTTGCGACCGAACGATCTCTGTGTGCGACGTGCTCCGCGCTGGCCTGTCGGGCCCGCCGCCGAGCGCGGCAATACGCGGCAGATATGGGTAGATCAATCGCCAGTACACTCCGGCATGCGCAAAAAGTGCCCCGCGGCGGTGCACGAGGAGCCTGAAAGGCGCAGAAATCCGCGAATCCGACAGGTTAATCGGCACCCCCGCAAAAGATGAGTGGAAGCGGCGAAAACAGGCTTTTTTCACCCCTTTACCATTACGTCAAGGCGGAATTCGTGGCCTTTGGAGCACGCTTCGGATCTTTCGGAGCGCGGTTGAAGGTGGGCCTGGAGGGGTTCAGAAGGGGTAGAACATGAAACAGGCCACCACGATCCTCTCCTTCGACACCCCCGGCCGCGGGCTTTGCGATATCACCCGCACGATTGCCGACTGGCACCGCGAGACCGGCATCGGAGAGGGCCTGCTCACCCTGCTCTGCCGCCACACATCCGCCTCGCTGCTGATCCAGGAGAACGCCGCGCGCGAAGTGAGGGGCGACATCGTCGACTGGCTGGACCGCATGGCGCCGGAAGGCCGCCACTACGCCCATGACGACGAAGGCCCTGACGACATGCCCGCCCATCTCAAGGCAACGCTGACCGGCGTGAACCTCTCGATCCCGGTTATCGGCGGACGCCTAGCGCTGGGCACCTGGCAAGGCATCTACCTTGCCGAGCATCGCCGCGCCCCGCACCGGCGGCAGGTTGCGCTCCATGTGATCGGGACCTGACGCCGAACCTGCGGCGATTCTCCCACACCTGCCGCAATCGCCGGCGCTTTATCTGGCCCGGCTGAATTGGACCATTGCATCCGCCCACGCGATGCCTATCCACGCTGCCTTGTTGTAATCGGAGAGTATGCCGTGCCCTTCCCCGCCAGCGAGCGCGAGTCCGTCCTTTGATCTCGGCGCTCGACCTGTTCCGCATCGGCCTGGGCCCTTCCAGTTCGCACACTGTCGGCCCGATGCGCATCGCCGCGCGTTTCCTCCAGACGCTGGAGGAAGCCGGGCAGTTCGAATCGATCGCCCGCATAAGGGTGGAACTGCAAGGCTCGCTCGCGCTGACCGGCGAAGGCCACGGCACGCCGGACGCCTGCCTCATGGGCCTGATCGGATTCCAGCCGGAAACCGCCGATCCGGCCGAAGCGCACGAGGCCGCCGCCCAAGTCCGCGCGACCGGCCGGATCGCCCTGCTCGGCCGCCGCGAAGTCGCCTTCGATCCCGCGACCGATCTCGTGCTGGACTTCGACCACATTCCCGATCTCCATCCCAACGGCATGGTCGTGACCGCCTTCGACGCGGCGGGCGGCGAAATCGCCCGGAATGAGTATTTCTCGACCGGCGGCGGCTTCTTCTCCAGCCGCCACCAGCTCGAACAGCCCGCACCGGACGACCAGGTGACTCACGGCCCGCCGGTTGCCTACCCGTTCGGTTCAGGCGCGCAGCTCCTGGAAGTCTGTGCCACCAGCGGGCTCGACATCGCCTCGGTCATGCTCGCCAACGAGGCGGCGCGCCGGCCGGAGGACGAAACGCTGGCCGGGCTGGACGCGATCGCGGAAGCCATGAACCAGTGCATCGACAGCGGCCTCGAACGCGAGGGGCTGCTGCCCGGCGCGCTCAAGGTCCGCCGCCGCGCCCGCGCGATTCACCAGAACCTGATCTCGCGCCCGCAGGACAACCAGGCCGAGACCCTGATGGACTGGCTCAACCTCTATGCCATGGCGGTGAACGAGGAGAACGCCAGCGGCGGCCGCGTCGTCACCGCCCCCACCAACGGGGCGGCGGGGATCGTGCCCTCGCTGCTGCGCCAGTATTGCAGCGAGGGGCGCAAGGCGGTTCCCGCCAAGGCCCGGCGCTACCTGCTGACTGCAGCCGGGATCGGCCTGCTCTACAAGCAGCGCGCCTCGATCTCGGGCGCGGAAATGGGCTGCCAGGGCGAAGTGGGCGTAGCCTGCTCGATGGCGGCGGCAGGGCTCGCGGCGGTCTGGGGCGGCACGCCGGAGCAGGTCTGCGCCGCCGCCGAGATCGGCATGGAACACAACCTCGGGCTCACCTGCGATCCGGTGGGCGGCCTCGTGCAGATCCCCTGCATCGAGCGCAACGCCATCGCCTCGGTCAAAGCCGTCAATGCCGCCAAGCTGGCGCTCCACGCGGGTGAGACCCCGCGCGTCTCGCTCGACCAGGTGATCGAGACGATGCGCCAGACCGGGCTCGACATGTCCAGCAAGTACAAGGAAACCAGCCAGGGCGGCCTCGCCATCAACGTGGTGGCATGCTGAGGGCGAGCACGCCCCTTCCCCTCAGGCCTTCCCTTCAGGCCTTCCCCTCAGGTTTTCGGTTGCACCGAAAAGCCGTCGCTGGGGCGGACGGAACGTCGATGCGGGGCGCTCCGCCGCTTCCCCGCAATCCGGCCGCGTTTCATGCGGTCCGCACCTTTTTTCACAGCCTGTTTTACCACGTTCACGGCAACTTCAGCCGGGCCGGTGCTTTGATCGACATGCAGCGGGTGCGACGCTGTGGCCGCAAGGCCGCCTGAATGTCGAATTTCAAAGGACAGGAACAATGAAGAAGACCGGCACCACCCTCCTCGCCGCCCTCGCACTCGGCGCCCTCATCCCCGCCTCGGGCGCCATGGCGCAGCAGCCGGCTCCCCACCCCAGCGCGCATCCCACGAAGGCGGCGGTCGTGAAGAAGACCACCACGCGCCAGACCACGGTCAAGAAGACCACGCACAAGAAGGTCACCTGCCGCTACGTCATGCAGCATGGCAAGAAGGTGAAGGTCTGCAAGTAAGGCTTTCCGGCCCCCGTTCCGGCGGGGGCCCAGGCTGGGAGAAGTTCCGAGAGCCGGCTGTTCCCGGCCTGCCCCGGTTTCCTAGCCACCAGTCTTAGCCCGCGAGCGCCATCCGGGCCTCGTCCTCGCGCACGACACGGGGCTGGTCGGGCCAGATGCCGCGGGTATCGTAGACCAGCTTTTCCGAACGCTCCGCCAGCGGAACCACGCGGAACACGTCGTGATCGACCAGTACGATCAGGATCTCGCAAGTCTCCAGCGCATCGTCGATATCGATCTGCACGGCCCCGGTATCGGTGAATTCGATCGGCAGCTGCGCCGCATAGGGCTCCACCACATGGATGCGGCTGCCGAACTTGCGGGCGAGCCGGCTGGTGACGAAGCGCGCCGGGCTTTCACGGAAATCGTCGATATTGGCCTTGAAGGCGAGCCCGAGGCAGGCGACTTTCGCCTCCGGGTTGGCTTCCACCAGAGCCTCGGCCTTGGCGATGACATGGCTCATCTTGTGATCGTTGACACCGCGCGCGGTGCGGATCAGCGGGGTTTCCTCCGGCGCGCCGTGAACGATGAACCAGGGATCGACGGCGATGCAGTGCCCGCCCACGCCGGGGCCGGGCGTCAGGATATTGACGCGCGGGTGACGGTTGGCGAGGCGGATCACTTCCCACACGTCCAGCCCCATGCGGTCCGCCACCATGGACAGCTCGTTGGCGAAAGCGATGTTCACATCGCGATAGGCATTCTCGACCAGCTTGGTCATCTCGGCCGCGCGGGCATCGGTGGTCACGCATTCGCCGCGCACGAAGCGCTTGTAGAAGGCCAGCGCCTTGCGCGCGCAGCGCGGGGTGATGCCGCCGATCGAGCGATCGTTGTTGGTCAGTTCCTCAAGGATGCGGCCGGGCAGCACGCGCTCGGGACAATAGGCGATCGAAACGTCCGGCGTATCGCGGGTCAGGCCGGGGATCTTCAGGTCCGGACGCAGTTCGGCGATCAGGTCGCGAAGCTGCTCGGTCGTCCCCACCGGCGAAGTGGATTCGAGGATCACCACGTCGCCCGCCTTGAGCACGGCGGCGACAGAGCGGCCCGCCGCCAGCACATAGGAGATATCCGGCGCGTGATTCTTGTCGAACGGCGTGGGAACCGCGATCACGAAGACATCCGCCGGCGCGATCACGGTCGAAGCCGAAAGCAGCCCGCGCGAAACGACACCCTGCACCAGTCCGTCAAGGTCGACTTCCTCGATATGGATCTCGCCCCGGTTGATGGTGTCCACGACATCCTGCGAGACGTCGAGGCCGAGCACCCTGCACCCGGCCCGGGCGATCACGGCGGCGGTGGGAAGTCCGATATAGCCGAGACCGACAACACAGACGTCAGGCTTCGAATCCGATTTCATGCGCGAGCAGCTCCACGATTCGGCGCGAGGTCTGCCCGTCCCCGAACGGATTGTGGGCGCGCGCCATGGTCTCGTATGCCTGTTTATCGTCCAGCAAGGTTGATATTTCGGTAACGATCGTCTCGGCCGAAGTTCCGACGAGTTTCGCCGTCCCCGCGGCGACCCCCTCGGGCCGCTCGGTGGTCTCGCGCATGACCAGCACCGGCTTGCCGAGCGCGGGGGCCTCTTCCTGCACGCCGCCCGAATCGGTCAGCATGATTTCGGCAATCGCCAGCAGCCGCGCGAAGTGCGGATAGTCCAGCGGCTCGATCAGGGCCACGTTGTCCAGCCCGGAGAGGCGCTCGTTCATGACCGTGCGCACATTGGGATTGAGGTGGACGGGGAAGATCACCGCCGTGTCGGGCCGCTCCGCGATCGTGCGCACCGCGCGCGCGATCTGCTCCATGCCCTCGCCGAAGTTCTCGCGCCGGTGGCTGGTGACGCCGACGATCCGCTTGCCCGCAAAGCGTGCCTCAAGGTCGGCCAGGCCCGCCGCCAGCGAAGGATCGCGCCCGATCTGCGCCGTGACCCAGTGCAGCGCGTCGATCACGGTATTCCCGGTAACGTGGACGCGGGCGGGATCGACATTCTCCCGAAGCAGCGCGGCTTGCGAGGTCTCGGTCGGCGCGAAGTGCAGGCTGGCCATGGCGCCGATGATCTTGCGGTTCACCTCCTCCGGCCAGGGATGGTGGATATTGCCCGAGCGCAGACCCGCCTCGACATGATCGACCGGCAACTTGCGGTAATAGGCCGCCAGCGCACCCGCCATGGCGGTGGCGGTGTCGCCCTGCACGATCACCCGGTCCGGCCGCACCGCGTCCATCACCTTGCCCAGCCCGGTCAGCAGGTTCGCGGTGAGCGAGTCGAGCGTCTGGTCGGGCTGCATCACGTCGAGATCGTGATCGGGCACGATCCTGGCGATCTCCAGGACCTGGTCCAGCATCTGGCGGTGCTGCGCCGAAACGCAGACCACGCATTCGAAGCGCGGATCGGCCTTGAGCGCATGGATCACGGGGAACAGCTTGATCGCCTCTGGGCGCGTGCCGAAGACGACGAGGATGCGGGTCTGAGCGGTCATGGCGGCGGGCATAGCAGCGAGTGGTTAATGTTGCGGTTAAAAGAGAGTCCCCGCCGCATTCGTGGACAAGATTTCCCGGGGACTTGTCGCGCTTGCCCGCATCGGGAAAGACTTGTCCCATGTCTATCCTGAGCGACAAGTGGATCCGCGAGCAGGCGCTCGAAAACGGAATGATCGAGCCTTTCGTCGAGGCCCAGCGCCGCGATGGATGCATCTCCTACGGCCTTTCGTCCTACGGCTACGACGCCCGCGTCGCGCCGGAGTTCAAGATCTTCACCAATGTCGATTCGGCGGTGGTCGATCCCAAGGACTTCGCCAGCAATTCCTTCGTGGACCGGCATACCGACGTCTGCGTGATTCCGCCGAACTCGTTCGCACTGGCCCGCACGGTCGAATATTTCCGCGTGCCGCGCGACGTGCTGGTGATCTGCCTCGGCAAGAGCACTTATGCCCGCTGCGGAATCATCGTGAACGTCACCCCGCTGGAGCCGGGCTGGGAAGGGCACGTCACGCTGGAATTCTCGAACACCACGCCGCTGCCCGCCAAGATCTACGCGAACGAGGGCGCCTGCCAGTTCCTCTTCCTCAAGGGCAACGAACCCTGCGAGACGAGCTACGCCGACCGGGCCGGCAAATACATGGGCCAGCGCGGCGTGACCCTGCCCCGGCTCTAGGTTCAAGGCCCAGGGAACAATCCGCCGCCATATCCGCTTCTCCGGGCATGAATGCCATGTCGGGAGAGAAGACATGTCCAAGATCGCAGCCATAATCGGGCGATTCCTGATCGCCCTGATCTTCGTGATTTCCGGCGCCTCCAAGCTGATGGACGTCGCTTCTACCGAAACCATGATCGTCGCCACCGGCCTGCCTGCCGGCCTCGCGATTCCCACCGGCCTGTTCGAACTGATCGCCGGCCTCTGCCTCGCCGCCGGCTTCATGGTGCGGCTGGTCGCGGTGCTGCTGGCGCTGTTTACCGCGGCGACGATCCTGTTCTTCCACAACCGCTTCACCGACCCGATGCAGCAGATCATGGCGCTAAAGAACGTCGCGATCATCGGCGGCCTGTGCCTGGCCTTCGCGCACAGCCAGATGTGGAACCACTACTACGCCATTACCCGCGAGCGCCGGGGAGAACTGGCCGCGCGCGATGCCGAGGAACGTATCCGCGATGCCGAACTGCGCGCCGCGCGGGCCGAGGCACGGGCCGAAGCCATGACCGACGGCCATGTGGCCCCCGGTTATGTCGAGGCCGCACCGCGCACTGTCATTACCGACTACAACCATGACGGCGTTCCCGAAGTCCGCCGTCGCCGCTGGTTCGACTGGTAGTTGCGCTTGACCCGCCTTCCTGCATTCGTGACTCCTTGTAGGAGCACACTGCGGGAGGGCGGAATTGACAATGGAAGACATGCTCGCGCGCGAGGCGATCCGTGACGTGATCGCCCGCTACACCATGGCCGGCGATCGCCTGAAGATCGATGACTTCGCCGCCTGCTTCACCGCCGACGCCATCCTGGAAAGCGAGCACGTTCCGGCAGACCGCGCGTTCCGCTTCGAAGGCCATTCGCAAATCCGCGCCTGGCAGCAGGGCTGGCTGGACAGCGCCGCCACCGGCACCCCGGTCCACGCCGCCACCTTCGTGCGTCATCACCTCACGACCTCGCAGATCGAGATCACCGGCGATGGAAACGCGGCGGCGCGCACTTACTGGCAGGCCTGGACGAACATCGGCCCCGACCACGCCGGAATCTACCTGGACCGGCTGCGCAAAGAGGCGGATGGCCGCTGGCTTATCGCCCATCGCCGCGTGCGGATGGACTGGGAAGCGGAGAACAGCCTGTTCCGCACGGCGATCCCCCTTTCGCGCGAGGCGAAAGGAAACGGCACAAACCACGCTTCACCCGGTTGACCCGGCCGAAAATTGTCGTAAAGCGGCGTCCACCAAGCACTTCACGAAGTGCTCCGGGCGGTTAGCTCAGTTGGTAGAGCATCTCGTTTACACCGAGAGGGTCGGGGGTTCGAGCCCCTCACCGCCCACCATTTCCCTCCTATTCGCAGGCGATTCCATCGCCGTCCCGGTCCAGCCCCGGACGGTATCCCGCGTCACCACGGCGCAGCGGAGCGGCGCCCGCTGCCCGCGCGCTGGCGCAATTGGGATAATAGCCCGCTCCGCCCGAGGACCGCTGCGGCCTGACAGGCGCGGGCGCGGGCGCGGCCCTGCTGCCGTGGCAATGATAATCCCCCGTCTTGCGGTTGCTATGACAACCGGCCGCATTCACGCCGCCCGGATGGGCCGAAACCACGCCGGGCAAGGACATCAGGGTGAATGTCAGGCAAATGAGAAAGCGCATCCTGAATGCGCTAGCATTAAATCCTTGAAATGCAGATAATTGTCAGGCGGCCGTGGTCGCCCCGCGAATCACGCCGAAACCATAGAGAAGGTGTTCGAGCTGCCCATCGGGCACCGGCGGAAACGCCAGCGTCTCGCCGCCCTGCCGGATAACGTCGATATCTGCGGAAACCTGCTCCAGCGACCAGTCCTGGCGGAACGCCCCCTCGTTCTCGGTGATGCGCGCGCGCGCCAGGCGGCCGCCCATCGCCACGAACATTTCGCCGGTGGCCTCGCAGCTTTCGTGACAGAGATAGCCGACCATCGGCGCCACCTGTTCCGGCTCCATCGGCGGGAACTGGCTGGTGTCGATCCCTTCCGACATGCGGGTGACGGCGGCAGGAACGATCAGGTTGGATTTCACATCGGCGTGCTGCCCCTCGATCGCGGCGGTGTTGGACAGGCCCATGAAGCCCGCCTTGCACATCGCGTAAGTCACATTGTCGGACTTGCCGTAGAGCCCGTTGATCGAGCTGGTCAGCACGATGCGGCCATAGCCCTGCGCCATCATGTGCGGGAAAGCCTCACGCACGACGTGGTAGGCGCCCTTCAGATGAACATCGAGGACGCTGGTGAAATCCTCGTAGGAAAGCTCGGAAAGGCTGCCCCGCCGGACGTTGCCGGCCGAGTGGATCAGGATATCGATCCGCCCGAAGGCATCGAGCGCCGCCCCGATGATGGCTTTTCCGCCTTCAGGCGTGGCGACGCTGTCCGTATTGGCCACCGCCTCTCCGCCGGCCGCGCGGATTTCAGCGGCAAGCGCTTCCGCCGGACCTTCCTCGGTGGCATCGCCCGCCATCGAGACGCCAGGATCGTTGATCACCAGCTTGCAGCCCCGGCTGGCCAGCAACAGGGCATGAGCCCGGCCAAGCCCGCGCCCGCCGCCGGTGATCACGGCGACTCTATTGTCAAAGCGCAGGTCTGCCATCTGGAAATCCTCTCAAGTCTTGTCCCGCCAGCCTTGCCCGATGTGGGGGCTCAGGCAACCACTCCAGCGTTCCGCAGCTGCGCAATTCGCTCCGGCGAAAGATCGAGCACGTTGCCAAGGATCGCATCGGTGTGCTCGCCCAATACCGGCGGCGCGCTGGGCACGGGCTGGGGCGCGTCGGTGAAGCGGATCGGGCGATTGACGATGGGGATCGGCCCCAGCGTGCTGTGCTGCGTTTCCACCACCATCTCGCGCTCCACCGCCTGCGGCTGCGCCAGCGCTTCCGAAACGCCGAGGATCGGGGCATGCGGCACTTCATGCGCGGTGAATATCGCCACGAGTTCGTCCACGCTGTGCCGCTCGGTAAAGGCGCTGACGATGGCGTTCACCTCGGTCCGCGCATCGCGGCGCTTCTCCAGGGTGTCGTAGCGCGGGTCTTCGGTAAGTTCGGGCCGGTCGATCGAGCGGCAGATACGGCTCCAGAAGCCCGGCGTGAGGCAGGCGACCACGATCGAGCCCTCCCGCGCCGGGAAAATCCCGTAAGGCACGAGATTGGGATGCTGCGACCCCACCCGGCTCGGGTCCGTGCCGTTGAAGAAGGCAAGCTGCGCGATATAGCCCAGCATCCCGATCAGCCCGTCCATCAGGCTGACGTCGATATGCCGCCCCACCCCGGTCCGCTCGCGTTCGTAGAGCGCCGAGAGGATGCCGATCGGCCCGTTGATCCCGCCAACCAGATCGCCCAGCGGGATGCCCAGCTTGGTCGGCAGTCCGTCAGGCTCTCCGTTCATCGAAAGCGCGCCGGACATGGCCTGCAGCACGATGTCGAAACTGGGCCGGTCCTTGAGCGGCCCGGTCTGGCCATAGCCCGAGATCGAACAGTAGATCAGGCGCGGGTTGATGGCCTTCATCGTATCGTAGCCGAGCCCCAGCCGCTCCATCACACCCGGCCGATAGTTCTCCACCAGCACGTCGCACTTGGCCGCCAGATCGCGAACGAGAGCCAGCCCTTCCTCCGTCTTGAGATCGACGACGATGGACTGCTTGCCGCGATTGACCGCGAGGTAATAGTGGCTCTCCCCATCGCGAAGCGGCGGGAAGGAGCGGGTTTCGTCACCCGTGCCGGGCGGCTCGATCTTGAAAACCTCGGCGCCCATGTCGGCCAGCGCGAGGCTGGCGGCGGGGCCTGCCAGCACGCGGGTAAAGTCGATCACGCGCACACCGGCGAGCGGCCCGGCCCAAGCCCGGTTTACCGGTTCGTCTGCATTCATCGGGACAGGTTCTCGCGAAAGAAGGAGAGGATAGCCGCCACGGCATCGCGCCCCTCGGGCATGTGGAGGCCGTAGTGGTAGCAGTGGCCCATGCCCTCGCCGACGATCAGCGTCGAACGGATGCCGGCCTTGAGCAACTGCGAATTTGTGAAGATCGCCGGGCTGAGGTCCATCGCGCGGGTGCCGGTGATGATGAGCGTGGGCGGAAAGGTCGCCAGCACGTCCAGGTGATAGCCCGGCCAGGCGCTGGGATCGCGCGGATCGCAGCCGTCGAAATAGCCGCGCGTGATATCCATGGGCGTGCTGCCGTCAGCGGGTGGCGGCGGGAAAGATGCGTCGATATAGCCTGCGACATAGGCAGACTCTCCGGTTCCGAACGGCACTCCGCCCGCGCCGAAGATGCCCACCGCGCCCGCTTGCGGCAGTCCATGCGCCGGCAGCCAAGCGGCGGCCTGCGCCGTCAGTGCGCCGCCTGCGGAACCGCCATAGATGCCGATCCGGCCGGGGGCATAGTCCGCCAGCAGCGCGGCATAGACCGCCGCGACATCTTCCACGCCTGCCGGATGGCGATGCTCGGGCGCCATGCGATAGTTGACGCTCACGACGCGATATCTGCCAAGCGC
The DNA here is from genome assembly GCF_035658495.1 of Novosphingobium sp. RL4. NCBI lineage: Bacteria > Pseudomonadati > Pseudomonadota > Alphaproteobacteria > Sphingomonadales > Sphingomonadaceae > Novosphingobium > Novosphingobium sp. RL4. Next base: position 47,939 of record NZ_CP141944.1, read on the forward strand.
GGCAATGGGGATCGCCTCGAGAAGCGCGATCCCGTCCCACCCGACGGTGAAGGCTCCGCCGTGCAGGTTTATCAGCACGCGCTCGGGATCGTGGCTGCCGTCGGCCGGGGTCACGTCGAGCACCTCCACGCCGCCGATGGTCCTGGGGACGATCTCTACCGCGAAATTGTCGCGCAGGCGGGCGACGCCCTGCGCGGCATAGGCATTGATCTGTTCACGCCGGGCGGCGATGTCCGCTTCGTTCTCACCGGCGGCATCGAAAGCGGGGGTGGTGGCACGCATGCGCTGGAAGGCTGCGGCTTCCTCGCTCAGCAGGCTGGAAACGGGCAAGGTGAAGGCCGGAACCCGCACATTGCCATTGGCCTCGAACTGCGGCGCTGCTGCATCCTGTCCCACTGCCTGCTCTCCCGTTTTCTCACGGCCACTCATACGACACGGCCCGAACCTTCTGCAAAGGTCCGGGCCGAAATCGCCATGCCGCTATCGGCGGCAATGCCTCTTGCGATCAGCCCTTGCTGGGCAGTTCCGCAACGGCGGTGCCGAAGGCCGAGAGTTCGCCGCGATGGGTGGTCGCCTTCTGCGACACTTCGACGAACTTCTTGCCGCCTTCCTCGAACTTGCGCGTCACTTCGCCGGTGATGATGATGGCATCACCGTCCGGGTTGTGGCGGCGGATCTGGCAGTCCGACTTGGTAAGGAAGCCGTCGTCGCCGATCCAGTTGGTCATGTGGTGCGTCAGCCACGAGCAACGCTCCGGACCGTAGTCGTAAGCGCCCGGCGCGCCCACTTCGAGAGCAAAAGCTTCGTCCCAGTGCACGCGCTCGGGGCAGTCCGGCACGTTGAAGCGGTTGCGGATGCCCAGACCCGGGTGGGCCTTCTGCATCTTGTAGGCCAGCTTGTTGGCGCGGATGTAGAGGCCGCCCCAGCCTTGCGCGTAGCAGATGAAGCCGGTGACGGTCATCGGGCCCTTCATCATCGGCGGCAGCTTGTCGCCGACGTTCACGTCCTCGAAGTAGCGCGGGGTGGCGCCGCGGATCTCTTCCTGGTCGTAGATGTCGTAGAATTCGTCGAGCTGTTCCTGGGTGAAGGGCTCAACGCGGCCGCGCGCTTCGGTGTACTTGGTGCCGCGCTCGCGGGCCTCGTCACGGTCGGTACGGAACACCCAGCTGTCGGCGCCGGCAACCTGCTCGCCGTGCTGGTTGAAGAAGTCGACGTGGTAGATCTGCTGGAACGAGCGACCGGCGAACTTGGTCTGATGCTCGACCAGATCCTTGAGATAGGCCACCGTGGTGATGGTGTCGTTGCGCAGCACCGGCTTCTGCCAGGTCCAGTCCGCACCCGCCCACATGGCGTGCACGCCCGAAAGACCGCCGCAGTAGCCCGAGACGATGCGGCTGGTGGTGAAGAGGAACGAAGGCAGCGCGACGATCGAGCCGTACTTCGTGTTCTTCGCATATTCCGGATCGCACCACAGCGGATTGTCGTCGCCGATGCCGTGGGCATAGTGGCGGATCGCGTCACGGGTGGCTTCGTAGTTCCACGGCTCGACGGTGTTCTCGATCTTCACGCCGATGCGGGCGCGCAGATCGTCGAGGCCGGCCTCGGTGATCTTGGGGAACTTGGACTCTGCTGTGGTTGCCATTTCGGTACTCTCCTGAGTTTTCGGATTGGGTTCAGCCGACCGCTTCGGCGGCCTTCGCCGCTTCGCGATCGCGCAGCATCTTGCGGTGGACCTTGCCGGCCGGGTTCTTGGGAAGCTCGTCCACGAACTCCACGATGCGCGGGAATTCATGCTGGGCGAGCTTCTGGCGGGTGAAGTCCTGAAGCTCCTTTACGAAGGCATCGTCTCCGGCGCGGTTCGCCACGACGAAAGCCTTCACCACTTGCCCGCGCTTCTCGTCCGGCACGCCGATCACGCCGCATTCGAGCACGTTCTCATGCCGCAGCATGGTGTTCTCGATCTCGACGGCGGACATCGTCCAGCCGGCCGAGATGATCACGTCGTCGGCGCGGCCGCAGTGGTAGAAATAGCCGTCCTCATCGATCTTCGCGCGGTCCTTGGTGGTCATCCAGGCACCGCCGCGCCAGAGCATCAGTTCGCCGATCTCGCCGGGCGCGGTGGGCGTACCGTCAGGGCGCTGCACTTCCAGCTTCTGGCCCGGAACCGCCTTGCCCAGCGATCCCGGCTTCACCGTGAAGTCCGGTGCGCCGGGATAGTTCACCAGCACGACGCCGATTTCGGTCGTGCCGTACATCGAGCAAACCGGAACCTTGAAGGCTCCGTCGATGAATTCCAGAGTCGCCGGGTCGATCGGCTCCCCGGTGTAGGACAGCTTGCGGAAGTGGAACTTGAAGTCCCCCGCCGCGCCGCTGTTTTTCATCATCCGGTAGTGCGTAGCCGCGGCCGACATGTTGGTGATGCCGTAATCGTCCAGCGCCTTCATCAGCCGCACCGGATCGAAGCGTCCGGCGAAAGTGCCGGTGGTGACGCCAAGACCGAGCGGCGCCAGCGTGCCGTGCCACAGACCGTGCCCCCATGCGGGCGAGGACGGACAGAAAAACTCATCGCCCGGCCTTATCCCGGTGCCGTAGAGCGCCGCGAACATCAGCGTAACCAATGCCTTGTGCGTGTGCTTCACCGCCTCCGGCAGTTCGCGCGTGGTGCCGCTGGTGTACTGGAACACCGCCAGGTCGCCCGCCCTGGTCTTAGGTTCATAAGTGGCCGGATACTTCGCGATCTCGTCCAGCAGGCCATCGTCCGCGACGATCACGCGCAGCCCGTTTTCCGCCGTCACCGCCCCGCGTGCGAGCTCCGCCTTTTCGGCATTGGTGATGAGGATCGATGGCTTGCAGTCGTCGATCCGCAGCTTGAGCGCGTCGGGACCAAACAGCGTGAACAGCGGCACCGAGATCGCCCCGGTCTGCATCGCCCCGAACAGGCAGACGTAGAACGGCAGCGAGGGTTCCAGCATGAAGGCGATCCGCTCACCCGGCTGCACGCCCTCGGCATCGAGCCAGTGCGCGAACCGCGCGGCACCAGCGGCAATCAGATCGAAGCTGAGGATTTCATCGCGGCCATCTGCGTGGGCAATCCGCACCGCCGGCCGTCCCGAACCATCGGCATGGCGGGTGATGCACTCATGCGCGATGTTCAGCACCTCGCGGTCGCCGTCGAACAGGTCCCACAGCGCGGCCGAAGAGGCGTGCGCCTGCGCATCGGCATAGCTCGAAAGGTCGGTCAACTTCACCATCGCTCATCCCGCTTCCGCGCCAGCACGATTCGCTTCTCGCGATTCGGCGCCGACCGTTTGTTCTTGTGTTCAGCAAATGTGATGAAGCAGGCTTGTTTTGTAAATATTGAATGTTATTCTATATATTGAATGGCTAGCCCCACAGATCCTCTCGAAGACGCCGTGCGCGCCAGCAAGGCTCCCGCCATCGCCCGGGCGGCAGCCGTGCTGCGCCTGCTCGGGAAACGTGGATCGCCCATGGGGGTACAGGCCGTGGCGCGTGAACTGGGGCTCGTGCCCAGCACCTGTCTCTATGTTTTACGGGCGCTTGTGGCCGAGGAACTGGTCGCTTTCGACCCGGACACCAAGCGCTACGCTCTCGATGCCGGGGTCCTCACCCTCGCCCGCGCCTGGCTGAAACGGGACCAGTTCAACGACCTCGCGCAGTCCCCGCTCGACCGTATCTCGCGCGAGTTCGGACTGACCACATTGGGTGTGCAGATCTTCGGGCTCGACCACATCATCGTCACCGCGATGGCGCAATCGGGCGAGGCTTTCCAACTCTCGACCCAGGTCGGCAGCCGCTTCCCCGCGCTTGTCTCCGCCACCGGCCGCTGCATCGCCGCCTTCGGGGCGCCGGACCTCGAAGCGCTGCGCCCCCGGTTCGAAGCGCTGCGCTGGGACGAGGCGCCGTCATGGCAGGAATGGTGCGCACAAGTCGCCGAAGCGAAGCTGACCGGGATCGCCGTGGACGACGGCCACTATATCGCCGGGGTCACCGTGATCGCGGCGCCGGTGTGGAAAGGCGGTCGCGGCAGCGGCGCCCCCTCCCACGCGCTGGTCGCCATCGGCATCGGCGCGACCTTGCGCGGGGAGATGGACCGGGTGAAGCAGGCGCTGGTCGGCGCGGCGCGGTCCCTCAGCGAGCATCTGGCGGGCTAGGGGAAGTCCAAAGGGACGCCCCCGTACGCGCGCCCAACCTACTCGATGGTCACACCCGCCACGCGCCACACGCCATTTTCGCGCGCCAATGAAACCGTCTCCACCGCATCCGCCTTGTTGGCATAGCTGGTGCGGAACTTCACGACTTCATAGCCGGCAGGCGGCGCGGGCAGGTTCTCCTGGCTGAGCAACGTGCGCGAGATCACCGCCCCCAGCGGCACCCGGACCCTTTCGGAGGTCTCCGCCCATACCTGCAGGGTGTTCAGCTTGTGGAATGCGGAGCCGGTGCCCTTGTAGCTATCCTCCCAGCGGCCCTGATCCACCAGCGTCAACCATTGGCGCGCCGCATCGACGACCTCCTGATTGACCGCAGAGGTCGGTGCTGACGATGAGGGCGCGGAAACTTGCGTCAGGCTGGCGAGCGCCAGAAGGCCGAGGGCAATGGTCATGAGCAGAACTCCGATGCTGATCCGGGGATGGCGATGGAGCCACCCTGCGCCGCCGATCGGCGCCTCTGCCCCATCCCCCGGGCGCGCCGCCGCGTCTGCCCCGATTTGCGCGTCCACAAGCAGTTCGGGGGTCGGAAAGCCGGTCCGGTCACTCTCCACCTCCAGCAGCAGGCGTGCCGCTTCCCGGCTGCTGGACACCGCCATCTTGCGCCGCGCATCGCGCAGCCGCTCGTTGATCGTGTGGACCGAAAGGTCGAGCGTGCGGGCAATGGATTTGGCGTCATGCCCCCTCACGATCAGGCGAAGCGTCTGCTTCTCCTTCTCGGTAAGGCCCCAGGAAGCGTGTTGCACCGGCATGTTCATACCTTCTGCCGACTATGTAAGGCGCCCCGGCTCCACCACCCCGAAAAATTTGTACTTCCGGTGCCGGGCGGTGATCCCGCCCTCATGCCTTTGCCCGCGCCGCTAGTTGAATCCCCTTAGCGGCCATCCGCCAATCCTTCGCAAATGCCGCGTACATCACGGGCTCGCCGGAGGCACATGTCCTCGCGGAAAATGGTCAGCGAGGCCGAGAATGTTCAACTGGTTCGAAAAATACGCGCCGATCCGGCTCAAGTTCCGCACCCTGTTCTATGTGCATGGTCTGTGGGGGCTGCTCTCGACAGCTGGCTCGGTCCTCGCCGCCCGACATTTCACCGTGGCCGGAATCGGCCTGGCGGTCGTGGCGCTCGCAGCATCGCTCGTCACTGTGAAGATCAGCGGCAAACTGATCTGCGATCCCTATGTCGAGACGGTCGTTCGCATGGAAGGGCTGGCTGCCGGCGATCTTGTCAGCCCGATACGTTTCACCGATCACAGCGATTGCGTGGGCCGGATGACCAAGGCCATGGCGGTGTTCCGGGACAATGCCGTCGAACTCCAGCTCAACTCCACCCGCCAGCAGATGGTGGACTCACTGGAACGCGGCCTGCTCTCGCTTGAAGGCGGTGACATGGCGGTCAAGCTGGAAACCGCCTTCGCCGATGAATATGAAAGCCTGCGGGCCAGCTTCAACCGCACTGTCGCCGGTCTGGAAGCGAGCATGGCGCAAGTCGTGTCCTCCGCCGAAAGCGTGCGCACCGGTTCGGCCGAAATCCGCGCCGCGTCGGATGATCTCGCGCAGCGCACGGCAAGCCAGGCGGCCACGCTGGAACGCACTTCGGCTTCCATGAAACATGTGACGGGCATGGTGGAAGTCACCGCGCGCAGCGCCGGTGAGGTTCGCATCGCGGTCGGCGCGGCCAGCGGGGACGCCGATGACGGTGCCAAAGTCGTGCGCAATGCGGTTACCGCAATGGACGCGATCGAGAAGAGCTCGCTGCAGATCAACCAGATCACCGACCTGATCGACGGCATCGCCTTTCAGACCAATCTGCTGGCGCTCAATGCGGGGGTGGAGGCCGCGCGCGCTGGCGATGCCGGGCGCGGTTTCGCCGTCGTCGCCAACGAAGTGCGGGCGCTGGCCCAGCGATCGTCCGATGCGGCGCGGGAAATTCGCGGGCTGATAACCACGTCGTCCACGCAAGTCGCGGAAGGGGTCGATCTGGTAGGCCGGACCGGCCGCATGCTGGAGCGGATCGGCACCCGGATCGCCGAGATCAACAAGCTGGTCGATGCGATCGCCCAAGGGGCGGAAGTGCAGTCCGAGGCCTTGACCGACATCAGCGGCGGCGTCGCCAGCATGGACCAGATGGTCCAGCAGAACGCCGCCATGGTCGAGCAAACCGCCGCCGCGGCACGCGGCCTGGCCTCGGAAGCGGAAGAACTTGCCGGACTGACCGCGCGCTTCAGGCTGAACCAGGGTACAAATGCACCGGTGCGTCTCCTGTCACGGCGCGCGGCGCCCGCCCCGGTGGCCGCCCCGCTACGCCCCGCGCTTATGCCGGTAAGCCGAAACTTGGCGGTCAGCCCCTCGAACTCCGGTGAGGATTGGTCCGAATTCTAGGTTGAAGTGCCGGTCATTCCCCGGACCGTGCCAGCTTCGCCGACCGGATTAATTACGCCAGAGCGTCAGGAAGGGCGCTTCTTGAGGAGGACGGTGCGCAGCATCGAGAGCGCAGTCTCGCCGCGCTGGTTGGTCAGTTCGTGTTTGAACACGACGATGCCCTGCGAGGGCCGAGACTTGCTCTCGCGCATTTCGACCACTTCGGAATGGCAGGTGAGCGTATCGCCGATGAAGGTCGGCTTTGGCGTCACCACCTTGTCGAAGCCGAGATTGGCGACGAGCGTGCCCACAGTGGTGTCGGCAATCGATAGGCCCACGGCGAGGCTGAAGGTGAAAGTGGAATTGACGAGGATCTGGCCGAATTCGCTCTGCCTGGCGAATTCGGCGTCCAGATGGAGCGGCTGCATGTTGTGCGTCATGGCCGAGAACATCAGGTTGTCGGTCTCGGTGACCGTGCGGCCGGGCTGGTGCGTGATCCGGTCCCCCACGGTCCATTCGTCGAAAAACCTGCCCGGCATTATTCGCTCTCCTCGATCCGGGCGAGCAGGGCTTCGACCTGCACTTGTGCCCCGGCAGTGGCGTTGAGTTCGGCAACCGTGCCATCGAACGGCGCGGTCAGGGTGTGTTCCATCTTCATCGCTTCGAGCGTCAGCAACTTCTGGCCCTTGGTGACGATCTGGCCCTGGGCCACATCGACCGCGATCACCTTGCCCGGCATCGGCGCAAGGATCGCGCCCGAGGCATCGACGCCGCCATGCACACCGTCACGGCGCCACGGCGTAAGCAGCCAGGCCTGTCCCTGCTCGGTGACCAGCACGCCTTCATCAGGCTCATCACTGCCATCGCCGGTCAGCGCGATCTCGACCTTTTCGCCATCGAGCGAGAACCACGCGCTACGCGCCGGTGCAGCATTGAGGCGGAAACCGGGCAACGAATTTGCCGGTACCAGGGAATTGGCAGCAGCCTCCAGCACTTCGTCCGAAGGCACCGGGGCCTGCGCCATGGCCTCGCCGTCGCGGGCGATCAGGCCGGTGTCGACCTTGCCCGCCGCGAAGTCGGGATGCTGCAGGGCCTTCACGAGGAACGAGGCATTGGTGCGCACCGGCCAGACGGCGCTGTCCTCCAGCATCTCGCCCAGTCGTTCGCGCGCTTCGTCACGGTCTTCGCCCCAGGCAATGACCTTGGCGATCATCGGGTCATAGAAGGGCGAAACTTCGGCCCCTTCATAAACGCCGGTGTCGATGCGGCCGCCTTCGGCATCGCCGAACTCCAGCAGTTCGAGCTTGCCGATGCTGGGCAGGAAGCCCTTGGCCGGGTCTTCAGCATAGAGGCGCGCTTCCATCGCCCAGCCGTCGATCGTGAGGTCTTCCTGGGATTTCGGCAGCGGCTGGCCACTGGCGACGAGAAGCTGCCATTCGACCAGATCGACGCCGGTGATCTCCTCGGTCACCGGATGCTCGACCTGCAGGCGCGTGTTCATTTCCATGAACCAGATGCGGTCTGCGGAAAGCGGGCCGGAACCGTCGGCAATGAATTCGATAGTGCCGGCGCCGACATAATCGACCGCCTTGGCCGCACGCACCGCCGCCGCGCAGAGCGCCTCGCGCGTTGCGGCATCCATGCCGGGCGCCGGAGCTTCCTCGATCACCTTCTGGTGGCGGCGCTGGAGCGAGCAGTCGCGTTCGAACAGATGGACGACGTTGCCGTGGCTATCGCCAAAAACCTGCACTTCGATATGGCGCGGACTGGCGATGTACTTCTCGATCAGCACGTGGTCGTTGCCGAACGAGGACGCCGCCTCGCGCTTGCACGATGCCAGTGCGTCAACGAAAGCCTCGGGTGCCTCGACCAGCCGCATGCCCTTGCCGCCGCCGCCGGCAACGGCCTTGATGAGCACGGGATAGCCGATCTTTGCGGCTTCTTCTGCCAGGAAGGCAGGCTCCTGATTCGCGCCCATGTAGCCCGGCGTCACCGGAACCCCGGCCTCCGCCATCAGCGTCTTGGCCGCGTCCTTGAGGCCCATCGCGGTGATCGACGAAGGGTTCGGCCCGACCCAGACCAGCCCCGCGTCCATCACCGCCTGCGCGAACGCCGCGTTTTCTGAGAGGAAGCCATAGCCCGGGTGGATCGCCTCGGCGCCGGTCTGCTTCGCAGCGGCAATGATCTTCTCGCCGACAAGGTAGCTTTCCCGCACGGCAGAGGGCCCGATATGCACGGCCTCGTCCGCCTCGCGCACATGCAGCGCATCGGCGTCGGCGTCGGAATAGACCGCAACGGTGCGGATGCCCATCTGGCGGGCAGTGCGGATGACGCGGCAGGCGATTTCGCCGCGGTTGGCGATCAGCAGCGACTGGATCATGGGTGACGCTCCGGGAAACCGTGACGGGTGTGCAGCGCCGCAAGGACGCCCTCGATATCGCCCGCGAAGCCGCCTTCGGCAAAGGCGAGCGCGGGGAGGTTCTGGTTTTCCTCGCCCAACATGGCGACCACCGCCGTGCGCGGTCGCGGCCAGCCCACGCGGACCACTTCGATCTTGCCCGCCCGCTCCGGGAACAGCGCCAGCAGGCCCTCCACCGTCACGCAATCCTTGCAGTAGAAGCGACGCGCGCCGCCGAATACCGGATCGGCATAATCGGTATCGAGTACGAAGAGTCTATCCTTATCGGCCATCGCCATCACATCCTGAACACGCCGAACTGCGGCCTTTCGGGGATCGGTGCCTCAAGGCACGCCGCCAGCGCAAGGCCCAGCACGTCGCGGGTCTGCGCCGGGTCGATCACCCCGTCGTCCCACAGGCGCGCGGTGGCGTAGTAGGGGTTACCTTCGTCCTCGTACTTCTGGCGGATCGGGGCCTTGAACGCCTCGGCCTCCTCGGGCGACCACTTCGCGGCATCGCGGTGGACGGTGGCCAGCACCGAGGCCGCCTGCTCGCCGCCCATCACCGAGATGCGCGCATTGGGCCAGGTGAACAGGAAGCGCGGATCGTAAGCGCGCCCGCACATGCCGTAATTGCCTGCGCCGAACGAGCCGCCGATCAGCACGGTGATCTTCGGCACCGTGGCGGTGGCCACGGCAGTGACGAGCTTGGCGCCATGCTTGGCGATGCCTTCCGCCTCGTACTTGCCACCGACCATGAAGCCGGAGATGTTCTGCAGGAACAGCAGCGGAATGCGGCGCTGGCAGGCCAGTTCGATGAAGTGCGCGCCCTTCTGCGCGCTCTCCGAAAACAGCACGCCGTTGTTGGCGAGAATCGCCACCGGCTGCCCGTGGATATGCGCGAAACCGCAGACCAGCGTGGTGCCGTAAAGCGCCTTGAACTCGTGGAACTCGGACGCATCGACGATGCGGGCGATCACCTCGTGAACATCGTAAGGCGCGCGCACGTCCTCGGGCACTACGGCATAGAGTTCCTCGGGATCGTACTTGGGCGGGCGCGGCTCGCGCAGCGGCTGGTCGTGATGATGGGCGGGGCCAAGGTGGCTGACGATATCGCGCACGATGGTCAGCGCATGTTCGTCATTGTCGGCAAGATGGTCGGTCACGCCAGACTTGCGGCTGTGCAGGTCGCCGCCGCCCAGATCCTCGGCAGAGATCACCTCCCCCGTCGCCGCCTGCACCAGTGGCGGGCCGGCCAGGAAAATCGTGCCCTGCTCCTTCACGATGATGGATTCGTCGCTCATCGCCGGGACATAGGCGCCGCCGGCGGTGCAGCTTCCCATGACGCAGGCGATTTGCGGAATGCCCTTCGAGGACATCTGCGCCTGGTTGAAGAAGATGCGGCCGAAATGGTCACGATCCGGGAAAACCTCGGCCTGGTGCGGCAGGTTGGCGCCGCCGCTGTCGACGAGGTAGACGCACGGCAGGTTGTTTTCCTGCGCGATCTCCTGCGCGCGGACGTGTTTCTTCACGGTGATCGGGTAATAGGTGCCGCCTTTCACGGTGGCATCGTTGCACACGATCATGCACTGGCGGCCGGAAACGGTGCCGATCGCGGTGATCAGTCCGGCGCCGGGAATGTCGTCCTCATAGAGCCCCTCGGCGGCCAGTTGCCCCAGTTCCAGCAAAGGCGAACCGGGGTCGAGCAGCCGTTCGACACGCTCGCGAGGCAGAAGCTTGCCGCGGGAAACGTGGCGTTCGCGTGACTTCTCGTTACCGCCCAGCGCCGCCCTGGCGACTTTACCGCGCAATTCGGCAACGAGCGCCCGGTTGTGGCGATCGCGCGCCTGCGCTTCGGGACTGTCGAGATTCAGGCTGGTCTGGAGCACTGGTGCGCTCATGCTTCATTCTCCAGTCGGGCCAACGGGCCTCTTCCCAATACGAGTGACTTATCATTCCCGTGTAGACATGCCGGGACCGCAGCGGAAATTGAAAGTTACCGCCCTTCGTAATAGATCGTGTCTATGATCGACCAATATCTCCTGCGCTATTTCCTGGCCGTGGCGGAAACCGGCAACTTCAGCCGTGCGGCGCGCAGCGTAGCGGTTACGCAGCCCACCCTTTCCGCCGGTATCGCCAAGCTGGAGCGGGAACTGGGCGCCCGCCTGTTCGACAGGGATCGCCAACGCGTTGCCCTGACCCCCGCCGGTAGCCGGTTCCTGGTCCGTGCCCGCCGCATCGCCGCCGAGTATGAGCATGCTCTGGTAGAACTCGCGCAGCCCGCCGAAGCGAGCCTGCTGCGCGTGGGCGTCCTCAACACGATTCCCACACAGCTGATCGGCAGCGCCTTGGCCCAGCACCGCTTGCAAGGCTCGGGGGAGGCGCTCGAACTTCTCGATGGCAGCGAACGCGATCTTGCCGAGCGTCTCGAACGCGGGCGGATCGACGTGGCGCTTACCGTCATACGGCCGCACCATGCGCGCTATCGGCCGGAAGTTCTCGCCCGCGAACGCTACATGATGGTGCTGCCGCCAGACCATCCGCTGGCGGATGAGGCCGAAATTCTCGCCGAACAACTGGCGCAGGACCGCATGGCACTGCGCCGCCACTGCGAGGCCCTGCCGGAGATCAACCGCTTCTTCACCCAGCGCGGCGTCCGCCCCCGCTTCGTCCTCAAGACCACCAGCGACGAGCGCGTCCTTGCGGTGATCCGCAGCGGCGCGGGGGTGGGAATGATGCCGGAAGGCTTTGCCGACGGATCGGTCCGCTTCGTGCCGGTGCGGGACTTCGAACTCGCCCGCGAGGTCGGGTTGCTGCACGCCGCTGGCGAGCAGCCGAGCGCCTTCCTCGAAGTCCTGCGAAAGCGGTACCGGACCTAGCCCATCGCTTCCTTCAAGCGCGGCATCGTCGCTTCCAGCAGCTTGAGGCTCTTCCAGCCTTCTTCCGGTGAAAGCCCGCCCAGCAGCGGCTGGAATCCGATCTGCCCGGCGCCGCCCATCGAACGCACCTTTTCAACGAGTTGATCCGGCGTCCACGCCGCGAACATGCCCGCGTGGCGCAGCACGGCCGGGTCTGTCAGCCCCTTGAACGGGGAGTTTGAATCCTCACCCTCGGCGGCTGCCCACTTGGCGTATTCGGTGATGACGTGGACCGCATGCGGCGCGATCGCTTCCCAGCCGGCATCGGGATCCTCGCACAAGTGAACCGCAAGCGGCATGCCGGGAACAGGCCGGAAATAGGTGCGAGGCTGGTGGCCAAGGCGTTCGCATTCGGCCAGGTAGAGGTCCACGAGTTCCGGCTTCATCGGCCCGAAACCGACACCGAACTTCGCCGCGCGCCGGGCCGATGCGGGAACGCCGCCGCCAACCATGACGATATCCTCCGGCGCCTGCACGGAAAGCGGCCGCACGTAGATCGGGCGCCCGTCGAATTCGAATTTCTCGCCACGAAGCGCGCGAAGGATGATCTCCAACCCTTCGTCCATCAGCCGCGCCCGGTCCTTCAGGGATTTGCGGAACATGGCGAACTCGAACGGGACATAGCCGGCACCGAAGATGACGTTGAGCCGGCCGTTGGACATCTGGTCCACGATCGCGATCTGTTCGGCCAGTTCCAGCGGATCGTGCAGCGGCAGGACCACCGCACCCAGCAGGAAGCGGATGCGGCTGGTAACCGCCGCCATGCCGCCAGCCAGCGTGAACGGCTGCGGCAGGTAGCCGTCATCGGAACCGTGATGCTGCATCAGCCCGATCTGGTCGGCACCGATCCTGTCGACGAAGGCGGCCATCTCGATCGCCGCGCGGTAGAGTTCGTGCGTCGGCGTTGCCCAATCGGGCGAGCGCATGTCGAACGAGACGTTGATGCGGATGTTATTCACGGGCCGATTCCCCTCCAGCGGCGATGGGCCCGGTCGTGCGGCAATCGCTTTCGCACGGCAATTTTCGGCGGGTAGATACCGCCCCGGCGGTCAGGCCGGTTCGAGTTCGGGCGAGAGTTCGGCCACGCGGGCGCGGCAGGCAGCGACACCGGCCTCCTTTACCGCACCAAAGCCGGCGATTCGTGCGGGGGTAGCGGCGAGCGCGAGGGCAGTGTCCATCGTTGCCTCCTCCACTTGCGCCGCGATCCGGCGGGCAAGGTCGCGGTACTCGCCGATCAGCGCGCGTTCCATCCGCCGCTCGGCGGTGTGGCCGAAGGGATCTAGCCATGTTCCGCGCAATCCCCTTGCCTTCGCCAGCATCGTGAAAGCCGGGAAAATCCAGCTTCCGAACGCGATCTTGCGCGGGCGGCCGGTCTTGCGATCCTTGCGGAAAGCCAGCAGCGGCGGCGCGAGGTGGACCTTGAGGCGAGGTTTGCCGCCGAATGCGTCAGACAGGCCCGCGCGAAAGGCCGGTGCGCTGTAGAGACGGGCAACTTCGTACTCGTCCTTGTAGGACATGAGCCGACCAAGCTGGCGCGCGATCTCGCGCAGCAGAGGTTCGCTGTCCTCCAGCCCGCGCGTTGCAAGTGTGCCCGCGATTTCGTCAATGAACCTGCGGTATTGCGCAGCATAGGCGGCGTTCTGCCAGTCAGTCAGCAGGCGCTCGTAACGCGCGGTCAGGGCGGCCAGATCGCGCGGCGGCTCGGGTGCCGAAGGCCCAGCATCGGCCAGCGCTAAGAGGTCTTCACCGCCCGCAGCCGCCAATCTTCCCACAGACAGCGCTGCAAGGTTCGCGCGCACCGCCACACCGTTCAGCCGCACCGCCTCCTCCACCGAGGCAAGCCGCACCGGCAGCAGGCCCTTCTGCGCCGCAAAGCCCAGCATCATCAGATTGGTGAAGATCGAGTCCCCCAAGAGCCGCGTCGCCAGCGAGCCCGCGCGCAGGGAGGCGATTCCCGCCGGATCGACGCGCTTGCCGATGGCGTGCAGGAAGCGGCTGGCGGTCAGATCAAGGTCCGGGTTGCGCTGGAATTCGCCGGTAGGCGCCACGTCCTCGTTCGCCAGCACCCGCGTATCGGGCCGCGCCAGTGCCATGACTTCGGGTGATGAGGCCACCACCAGATCGCAGGCGATCACCAGATCCGCCATGCCCGCACCCAGCCGTGCCGAGGGGATCGCCGCTGCATCGGCGCCGATCCGGATATGGCTCGCCACCGCGCCGCCCTTTTGCGCCATGCCGGTCTGATCCAGCACTTTGGCGGCCTTGCCCTCCAGCTGCGCCGCCATCGCCAGCACCGCGCCAACCGTGAGCACGCCGGTACCGCCAATGCCCGCCACCAGCATGGCGGAGGCTCCGCCCGACAAGTCCGCCACCGCCGGTTCGGGCAAAGCGGCGACCATGCGCGCCAGCGCGGCATCGTCCATGCTGCGTTTCCGGAGCGTACCACCCGAAACCTCGACGAAGCTGGGGCAGAAGCCCTTGATACAGGAGAAATCCTTGTTGCAGCTCGACTGGTCGATGGCGCGCTTGCGGCCGAACTCGGTCTCGATCGGCACGACCGAGAGGCAGTTGGACTGCGTCGAGCAATCGCCGCAGCCTTCGCAGACCGCGGGATTGATCCAGAGTCGCTTGTCGGGATCGGGATAGCCCCCTTTCTTGCGACGGCGGCGCTTCTCGTTGGCGCACGTCTGCTCGTAGACGATGGCGCTGGTGCCGGGGAGATCACGCAAGCTGCGCTGGACCGCATCCAGTTCATCGCGGTGCAGCACGCGGGTTCCGGCGGGCAGATCGGACGCAGCAAAGCGCGCCGGTTCCTCGCTCACCAGCACCACCGGGTGGACACCCTCCACCACCAGTTCGCACACGATCTGCTCGGGACTGAGCGCACCTTCTGCGGGCTGCCCGCCGGTCATGGCGACGGCATCGTTGTAGAGGATCTTGAACGTCACCCGGCTCTTCGCCGCCACCGCGGCCCGGATCGTCAGCAGGCCGGAGTGCGTGTAGGTTCCGTCGCCGAGGTTCTGGAACATGTGCGGCGTATCGACGAAATGCTGCGCGCCGATCCAGGGCATCCCCTCCTGCCCCATGCTCACCGTCTGCATGGTGCTGCGTTCGGGCATGTAGTGGGCAAGGCCGTGGCACCCGGTCGCCCCCATCGCCGCCGAGCCTTCGGGCACCACGGTCGAGGTATTGTGCGGGCAGCCCGAGCAGAAATAGGCCGGCCGGATCGCGGTGCGTTCCAGCACGGCTGCGGAGTCTTCCCGCTCACGCAGCATGGCATCCCGCGCGGCTATGTCATCGTGCAGCATACCCAGCGCCGCCATGCGCGCGATCAGCGCGCGCCGCACCATGGCCGCATCGAGCACACCCACTTCGGACAGCAGCGCGGAGCCATCGGGCGCGGTCTTGCCCGAAAGCGCCGGGGCATCGGCGCGGCCATAGAACAGACGGGCGATCTGGTCCTCGATAACGGGCCGCTTTTCCTCGACCACCATGACTTCGGCGCTGCCCCCGCAGGCCTGCCGCACGAACGTCACGTCGAGCGGCCAGACAAGGCCGAGCTTCACGACCCTGACCCCCAGCACCGCACACCCGGCCTCGTCCAGCCCCAGATCTGCCAGCGCCTGGCAGAGATCAAGCCAGGCCTTGCCCGCGCTCACCACCGTCAGCCGCGCGCCGGGCGCCTCGTGACTCACGCGGTCGATGCGATTGAGCGCGGTGAAAAGTGGCACGATCGGCAGGCGCCGCTCGATCACCATTCTCTCCTGATCGAGCGCCGACATCCCGATGCGCAAGTTCGGAGAGGGCCCGGCTGGAATCTCCGGCGGGGCAATCGGGAAGCTGTGTCCGGGCAGTGTGACGGTCGTGGTCAGGTCCAGCGTGTCGGTCACCGCCTTCATCGCCACATAGAGCCCGCTGGCCCGCGACAGTGCCCAGCCGAACTGGCCGAAGCCGAGAATCTCGTCGGTCGTTGCCGGGTAGAGCACCGGGACCATCGCGGTCATCAGCACGTGTTCGGATTGATGCGCGGTCAGCGAGGACTTCGCCGCATGGTCGTCCCCGCAGAGCAGCAGCGCGCCGCCTTTCGGGTGCGTGCCTTCGAAGTTCGCCGCCTTGATCGCCTCCCCCGCGCGCTCGACGCCGACGCCCTTCGCGTACCAGAGCGCAAAAACGCCATCGACGTTGGGCTTGCCGTACCAGTCGAGCTGCTGGGTGCCACGCACCGAGGTCGCCGCCAGTTCCTCGTTCAACCCGGGCTCGAAACGCACATGATGTTCGGTGATCAGCTTTTCGGAGGCCCACAACTGCGCATCGAGCGTGGTGATCGGAGAGCCGCGATAGCCGGTGACATAACCCGCCGTGTTCAGCCCCGCCGCACGGTCCCGCCGCGACTGGTCGAGCAGCAGGCGCACCACGCCCTGCAGCGCCGAGAGCATGACCTGCCCCTCGCCCTGCCTGTACTTGTCTTCCAGCGTGACGACCGTCTTGGTCACTCGAACCCCCGGTTTTCCTGTCCTTGCCCGCGGCCTTTCAGATGCCGGGCGGGGGAGCAAGCAGGGAACGCAGGGTGCGCCGTGGGGGTCAAATGGGGGTGCGGTTGGGGTAGGGAACCGGGTGTTTCGGGCCGTTCAAAACACTATTTCCATCAACACTCCGTCGCCCCCGCGAAGGCGGGAGCCCCGCCTTGGTTGCGCGCTCCTCGAGAACAGTTGGATCCCCGCCTGCGCGGGGATGACGAGCTTGATTTTGCGCGGTCAGTTCAGGCCGGCTGGCGCAGTTCCTCCACAAGCCTTGGCACATCGGCCAGCGCACGCAGGGCGTCGTTGAGGTGCGTGCAGCCTTCCGGCCCGCGCAGCATTTCCAGCACGTCCTCGCGCACCTGGCCCAGATTACGCCCGACGAGCCGCGCGACGTTATGGACGGCGCCGGGGCATTCGCGGAAAGGCAGGATGCGCGCTTCGGGATCGAGGCTCAGCACTTCCAGCGTCTGGGCATCGACGGTTGCGCCAAGGTTGTATTCGTGGATGGCGACCCGGCCACCTTCGCGCAGCCTGGCGCTATCCTGAAAGGCGGAGGCGATGTGGATCAGGTTGCCGTCTCGCGTCACATCGATGCGGCGGGCGCGGCGGAAACCGGGGCCTTCGTGTTCGAGAAATTCGTGCCAGCCCTCCGGATCGGCCGGGTTGCGCAATTGGCCTGCATCGGCATCGGCCACCTTGTCCAGCGCGGCATCACCGGTGACACCGCTGTTCCCCTCCTGCAGCCCCCAGCAGACATTGGCGCGCTGGGCGAGCACGGGGTTGTCTTCATTACCCCCGCCAAGCCGCTGCCTGAGTATTTCCATCCGCTCGGGAAACCACTGGCCCCATGCGAAGGAGGAGACGAGGGCGGTGCCGGAAAGATCGTCGAGCACGAGATAGAGCGGATCGGCCCGCGCAATGAGTTCGGGCATGATCTCGCGCAGGGTCATGCGCAAATGGCCGCCCGCGCGGGCACCCACAAGCGCGCCGATGCTTGCCGGAGCGGAATCGGCGGCGATCTGGGTGATCGTCTTGTCCTCGGTCATCCGCAGCGAGAATTCGCCCATGGCCAGCGAGCGCCCCGTGCCGTCCGGGCCGGTCAAATAGTCGCGCGCGCGGCCGACGAAGAGGCGTTGGCCGTCCACGCCATCGGGCCAGGCGACATCGATGCTGGAGGTGCGGCGCAGCGAGTTCACGGAGCGCAACGGGGCCGGATTGGCCGTCTGGCGCGGGGGCGGCGGGTAGGACGCGGAGGGAATTGGCCCTGTTGGAACTGAGGTCGTCATGGTGGCATCCTGCAATTTTTTGTTTTCGCCGATCAGCCTGACACCTTCACCAGCAGCTTGCCTAGATGGTTGTTGCCAGAAAACACCCCGGCGAATGCGGCCGGTGCAGCCTCCAGCCCTTCGACCACCGCCTCCGGGCATTGGATGCGCCCTTCGGCAATCCACCCGGCGATGTCGTCCAGCGCCTGCTGCCCGCCGACGAGGAAGCCGCCGAAGCCCTTGATCTCCAGACCCTTGGACATAATCGCGCGGAAAAATCCGGGCAGACGGTCAGGCCCGGGGCCTTCGAGTCCCATACCGTAGTAGGCGATGAAACCGCAAACCGGCATCCGCGCACCGCGCTTGAGGTGGGGGAGGACGGCCAGCATCACGTCCCCGCCGACATTGTCGATGAATACGTCCGCACCTTCGGGCAGCGCCTTGGCCAATTGCTCGGCGAAATCCGGCGCCTTGTAATCGGCGGCAGCATCGAAGCCGAGGTCGATTAGGCACCGGCACTTGTCCGGCCCGCCGGCGATACCGATGACGCGCGCGCCGCGAATCTTCGCGATCTGCCCGGCAAGGCTGCCCACCGCGCCGGCCGCGGCCGAGATCACCACCGTCTCCCCCGCCGCGACCCGGCCGATGCCGATCACGCAGGCATGGGCGGTCTGCCCCGGCATCCCCAGCGCGCCCAGCGCGGTGGAGACGGGTGCCTGCGCGGGATCGAGCTTTCGTGGCGGCCCGCGCCAATCGGCCCTGTCCGGCGCGACAAGGGCATATTCGCGCCAGCCGGTGCGATCCTCCACCACGTCCCCCACCGCATAGCCGGGGTGGTTGGAGGCGGCGACTTCGCTCACCGTCGGCCCATACATGACCTCTCCGGGATGGACCTGCGTCACGCCGGAAAGGCGCTTTTCGTCGATGGCGAAGCGGATCAGCGGGTCGAGACCCAGCCACAGTGTGCGCAGCAGCACCTCACCCTCGCCCGGCTCGGGGATCGGCGCATCCTCCACGCGGAAATCCGATGACTTCGGATTGCCTGCGGCATAGCGTGCCAGCACCACCTGCTTCATAGTTCCGCTCACCGCAGTTTCACCGTCACCGCCGACATGCCGCGATGGTCGAGTCCGCGATACTCCGGCTTTGGCTTGGCGGGGTCGAGCGTCATGTTCGGAAAGCGGTCGAGCAAGCCGTTGATCGCCACCACCATCTCCTGCCGGGCGACATCCATGCCGAGGCACCGGTGCGGGCCAAAGCCGAAGCCCATGTGATGCTCCTTGCGGCGGAAGATGTCGTATTCCTCAGGCTTTTCGAACACCGTCGGATCGTGATTGGCGGCGCCGAGGCACAAGTGGATGCGGGTGCCGGCGGGGACTTTTACGCCCTCCATCTCGGTATCCTCCATGCAAAGGCGCATGAACACCGGATCGGTGGCTCGCCAGCGCAGGCCCTCTTCCACCGCAAGGTCGATCAGGCTGCGGTCTTCCTTGCAGGCCTCCCAGAAATGGCGGTGGGTCATCAGCGCATCGATAGTGATGCCCAGTTGCCGCCAGGTGGTGCCGCCGCCCGCGAAAATGGCGAGCTTGCAGTAACCGAACAGCTCATCCTCGGTGAGCGGGCGCTTGGAGCCGTCCTCGTGCGTGATCTCGCAGGCGATCAGGCCGGCGATCAGGTTGTCGCCGGGCTCGCGCTGGTTCTCCGCGATCAGGCGGCGCAAGGTGCCGTCAACCCAGGCGCGGGCCTCGGCCGCTTCCTCGGGCGGCAGGTTGCGCGCACCAAACGTGGCGCGGTTGAGCTGGTAGCGGAACTCGATCACATCCTCGCCCTCCAGCCCGATGGCGCGGGTGACGGTGGCCATCGGCAGGCGGGCGCAAAGGTCGGTGTTGAGGTCGGTCGTCTCGCGGTCCTTGATCTGGTCGAGCAGGACGTCGACCGTCTCCTCGATCCAGCGCTTGTTCCACCAGTCCAGCACCTTGGGCCGCTTGAACAGCGGCTGCGCGGCGGAGCGCAGGCGCTTGTGCGGCTTGCCGACCATCGAGAGGATCGTGGTGCCGATCGTCCGCACCCCGGCACTCTCGTTATAACCCTCGGAGGAATAGAGCTGGTTCTCGCGAAAGCCGATCTCGCAGGCGCGATAGGAGAAGAACGTCATGTTCTCTCGCGGGGGCCCGAGCATCGAGACCATTTCCGGCACGCCCAGCAATTCGCGCAAGGTGCCCTTTTGGACCGCGCCGGCCTCGCGCAGGCGGTTCATGTCCTCGGTATAGTCGCGCGTCGGGTCGACGCCGGAATTGGCGTCCACTTTGTCGACATCGAACATCTCCGCATAGCGCGGATTGTCGGACAGCAGCGATGCGAGCGCGTTGGAGCGGGAATCGTTACCCGAATAGGGACAGGTCGCCATGGTCAGCCTCCTACCTTTCGGCCGGCCGAGAGCCCCCCGTCCACGGGAAGGTTCACGCCGGTCACGTTGCTTGCGAGATCGGAACAGAGAAACAGCGCCGCCGAAGCGGTGTCGCGCGGATCGATGGCGCGGCCCAGCGGATGGACGCGGCCCATGCCTTCCAGGATGCGGTCGCGGTGCTCGCTGTCGGGGTCCATCCCGGCATAGTGGGTGAGCATGCCCGCCGGACAGACCGCGTTCACGCGGATGCCCTTTTCCGCCACTTCAATGGCGAGCGCGCGGGTAAGCTGCACCACCGCGCCCTTGGTGGCGCCGTAGAACACCCCGCCATAGCCGATCAGCCCGGCAACCGAAGCGGTGGAGACGATGGCCCCGCCGCCCAGTCCGTCCTTGGCCTGCCTCTCGAACTGCCGGATAGCCGACTGGCAACCGTGGACCACGCCCATAACGTTGACTTCGGAGACGCGGCGCATCTCCTCGTCCTCGCACTCGATCAGGCTGCGCAGGCCCTTGCCGGGGACCGGGCTGATGGTGATCCCGGCGTTGTTGTAGATGCAGTCCAGCCGTCCGAACGCCTCCACGCCCGCTGCCACGGCGTGATCGACCGACGCGGGATCGGAAACGTCGCATGCCACGGCGATGGCCTCGCCGCCCTCAGCCCGCACCATCGCAGCGGTGGCGACCGCTTCGTCCGCGTTTACGTCCGCCGCAATCACTTTGGCGCCGTGTTCCGCAAAAAGCAGACAGGCGGCGCGGCCCACACCCGATCCGGCCCCGGTAATCAGTGCGACTTTGCCTTCGAGCAGTCCTTGCATCCCGGTCCTCTCCTACCCGCCAATATTCAGCGTGGTCATGATCTGGAATTCGCGCAGCCCCTCGACGCCGCGCTCGCGGCCAAGGCCGCTCATCTTGATGCCGCCGCCGCTGGCATGACTGGAAGCGAGCGCACCGTTGACGTTCACCGCGCCGCTGCGGATCTTCAGCCCCACTTCCAGCGCCTTGACCTTGTCCTTGCCGTGGACCCAGCCGGACAGGCCGAAGCGGCTGTCATTGGCCATTTCCACCGCGTGATCGAGGTCGCGGTAGCCGATCACCGAAACCACCGGCCCGAAGATCTCCTCCTGCGCGGCTGGGTTGGCGTTGTCGGGCAGGTCGAGCACGGTGGGCTCGAAGAAATAGCCCTTCTCCAGCCCATCGGGTCGCTTGCCTCCGCAGACCACGCGGCCGCCTCCCGCGACGGCGGCGGCAACGAAGTGCTCGCACCGCGCGCGCTGGGCGGCGCTGACGACCGGGCCAAGCTGGGTCGCCGGGTCGCTGGCCGCGCCGATCTTCACGCCGGACAGCAATTTCGCCATCGCCTCCAGCACCTCGGCCTTGCTTTCCTGCGGCACGAAGACGCGGGTGCCGAGCACGCAGCCCTGCCCGGCGTGCGAGGTGCAGACGCTCATCGCCGCCATGGCCGCGCGGTCCACCGAATCCGGCAGGTAGATCTGCGCGGACTTGCCGCCGAGTTCGAGCACCAGCCGCTTCAACGTAGCCGCCGCCTGCTTCGCGACCTCCACACCCACGGCGGAGGAGCCGGTGAAGCTCACCATGTCCACGCGCGGATCGCTGGTCAGGGCCTGCGCGCCCTCGACGCCCGCTTCGATCACGAGGTTGAATACACCTTGCGGCAGGCCCGCTTCCTCGGCCGCCTCGGCGAAGACCAGCGCGGAAAGCGGCGTCAGCGGATTGGGCCGCAGGATGACCGTGTTGCCCGCCATCAGCGCAGGCACGACCTTCCAGAGCGCGGTGTAGAACGGCACGTTGTACGCCGAGATCCCCGCCACCACGCCGATCGGCGACCAGCGCTTCACGCTCTGCACCGCGAAATGGGCGTTGACCCGCTCGTGCAGGGGCAAGGGGTTGTCCTCGATCTCCGGCAGGCGGAGAATCAGATCGATGATTTCCCGCGCCATCCGCAACGGCGCCTGGACTTGCGCGCCCATCACCGTTGAGCCGACCGGACAGCCCGCTTCACGGATCGCGAGGTCTTTCAGCCGGTCGGCACGATCTTCCAGCGACGCAGCGAAGCGGGTCATCACTGCGGCGCGCGCCGCCATCGGCAAATGCGGCCATTCGCCGCTGTCAAAAGCCGCGCGGGCCGCGGAAATCCCGGCTTCCACCTGCCCTGCCGACAGCCCGGAAAGGACCGCCACGACGCTTTCGTCGGAGGGGTCCAGCACCTCGAAACGGGCGCCTTCTCCGGCAAGGAACACACCGCCGACGTAGCCGGCTGAGGGGCTGGCGTTCGTGCCTGCCGGGGGGCCTGCGCAGTCCAGAGCCTCTCTCCATTATTCGTTATTGTGAATTTATGTTCGCAGATGAGGCTATCCGAGGAGTTTCGGTGCGTCAATCGCGTCCACGCTGGCGCAGCCTCGCGCCGTGCCGGCGGTTGTCACTTCGCCGGGCTATCCCTATTCCATGCCCGCAACGAGAGGCCGGCGCGCCAGCGCCGCCGCAACCAGCGAGGACCTGCACGAAATGGCGTACACCGACTTCCTCCGGCAGCAGTGCTACATCGACGGCAAGTGGTGCGATGCCGATTCCGGCGCGACTCTCGAAGTGACCGATCCCGGCACCGGCGCCGTCCTGGGCACGGTTCCCAAGATGGCGGGTGACGAAACCGCCCGCGCGATTGACGCGGCCGAGAAGGCCCTCCCGGCCTGGCGGGCGAAGACGGCCGGAG
This sequence comes from Novosphingobium sp. RL4, assembly GCF_035658495.1. NCBI lineage: Bacteria > Pseudomonadati > Pseudomonadota > Alphaproteobacteria > Sphingomonadales > Sphingomonadaceae > Novosphingobium > Novosphingobium sp. RL4. The sequence goes on from NZ_CP141944.1 coordinate 70,758, forward strand.
AGCGTGCGAAGCTGATGCGCAAGCTCTACGAGCTGATGCTCCAGCACCAGGACGACCTGGGCGAACTGCTCACCCGCGAACAGGGCAAGCCGCTGGCCGAAGGCCGGGGCGAGATCGCCTATGGCGCCAGCTTCATCGAATGGTTCGCCGAAGAGGGCAAGCGCGCCTATGGCGACGTGATCCCCGGCCATGCCCCGGATCGCCGCATCGTCTGCATCAAGCAGGGCGTTGGCGTGGTCGCCGCGATCACGCCCTGGAACTTCCCCAATGCCATGATCACCCGCAAGCTCGGCCCGGCGCTGGCGGCGGGCTGCACCATCGTTATCAAACCGGCATCGGCCACGCCCTATTCGGCGCTGGCCATCGCCCAGCTCTGCGAGATGGCCGGCATTCCGGCGGGAGTCGTCAACGTCGTCACCGGCAGCGCCGGGCAGATCGGCGGCGCGCTCACCTCCAGCCCGAAGGTGTCCAAGCTGACGTTCACCGGCTCGACCGAGATCGGCCGCGACCTGCTGCGCGAATGCGCCGAAACCATCAAGAAATGCTCGATGGAACTGGGCGGCAATGCGCCGTTCCTCGTGTTCGACGATGCCGACGTCGATGCCGCGATCGACGGCGCGATGATCTCCAAGTTCCGCAACGGCGGCCAGACCTGCGTCTGCACCAACCGGTTCTACGTCCAGGACGGCGTCTATGACGAATTCGTCGAGAAGCTGGCCGGGCGCGTCTCGGCCATAAAGGTCGGCTACGGGCTCGATTCGGGCACCGAGGTCGGCCCGCTGATCGACGAGAAGGCTGTCGAGAAGGTCGAGGAGCACCTCAAGGACGCCATCGACGGCGGTGCCACGGTGCTTGCCGGCGGCCAGCGCAACGAACGCGGAGGCTCGTTCTTCAACCCCACGGTGATCGCCGGGGTGAAGCCCGACATGAAGCTGGCACGCGAGGAAACCTTCGGACCGCTCGCCGGGGTGATCCGCTTCAAGGAAGAGGCCGACGCCATCCGCATGGCCAACGACACGGAGTTCGGCCTGGCCAGCTATTTCTACGCCTCGGACATCAGCCGCGTGTGGCGCGTCGCCGAAGCGCTGGAAGCGGGCATGGTGGGCATCAACACCGGCCTCATCTCCACCGAGGTCGCGCCGTTCGGCGGCGTGAAGCAATCGGGTCTGGGGCGCGAAGGTTCGCACTACGGGCTCGATGACTACATGGAAGTGAAATATCTCTGCATGGGGATCAAACCGGCGGCCTGACGCCAGGACGATGGCAGGGGCGCCCGATTTGCGCGGCGCCCCTGCTCCCCCCCCCCCTCAACGCGATGAATTGCCGCGGAACCGGCCGTTCGGCGGAGTGCGGCGATCATGTGCCGGGACTTCTCCTTTCGCCCCGGCGAATAATTGAACACAAGTTCAGCCCGGCTCTTCTGGCGGGTTCCGTTCCCGTCTAGCCTGCTCCCACGAAAAAATCGGGCGCACAGGCGCCGGAACGGGAGACTGGATAATGTCCTACAAGGTTGCCATCGTCACCGGCGCCGCCGCCGGAATCGGCGCCGCTTGCGCCAAGCGCCTGGCCAGGGAGGGCGTGGCGGTCGCCGTGCTCGATCTCGATGCGGAGCGCTGCGAAGACACCGTCAGGGCCATCCGCGAAGCCGGCGGGACCGCGCTCGCGCTTGGCGCGGATGTGTCGAACCGCGCCTCGGTGAAAGCCGCCGTGGATCAGGTGCGCGAAAAGCTCGGCCCGATCTCGATCCTCGTCAACAATGCCGGCGTCACCGATTTCACGCCGTTCGAGGAACTCACCGACGAGCGCTGGGACTTCATCTATGCGGTCAACGTGCGCGGGCTCTTCATCATGACCCAGGAATGCCTGCCGGACATGAAGGCGGCGCACTGGGGCCGCATCGTCAACATCTCTTCATCGAGTGCGCAAACCGGGGCGATAAACATGATCCCCTATTCCTCCTCGAAGGGCGCGGTCGTGACGATGACCCGCTCCATGGCGCAGGAATTCGGCCCCCTCGGGATCACCGTGAACAATATCCCGCCCGGCTCGGTAATGGGCACGATCATGTCGGAAGCCAATCGCGACCGCTTCCAGATCCCGACCGAAGTCCTGCTCCAATCGGTGCCCGTGCGCCGTCTTGGCGAACCGAACGATATCGCCAATGCATGTGCCTGGCTGTGCCACGAGGATACCGGCTACGTCACCGGCCAGACCATCGGCGTCAACGGCGGGCGCGTGGTTACCTGAACCCACGGCCGAAACATAAGGTGCCGAAACATAAAGGGCCGACGGTTTGCACCGCCGGCCCTCGTTCCACATGGGGGGTGGTGGAACTGCTAAATTCGAATCAGGCCTGAGCGCCCTTGCCTTCGGTGTTATAGCGCTCGATCGCCTCGATGACGATCTGCCGCGCTTCATCGGCGCCGCCCCAGGTTCCGACGCGCACCCACTTCTCCTTTTCGAGATCCTTGTAGTGGGTGAAGAAGTGCTCGATCTGGCTGAACACGATCGGCGGCAGATCGCCCTTTTCCTGAACGTCGGAATAATAGGGGAAGGTGGCGTCGTCGGGAACGCAGACCAGCTTCTCGTCGCCGCCGTGCTCGTCTTCCAGGTTCAGCACCGCGATCGGGCGAACGCGCACGACCGAGCCGGGCACGAAGGGCGAGCGGGCAACGACCAGCGCATCAAGCGGATCGCCGTCGGGCGAAAGCGTGTGCGGCACGAAACCGTAGTTGGCGGGGTAACGCATCGGCGTGTGCAGGATACGATCGACGAACAGCGCGCCCGAGTCCTTGTCGAACTCATACTTCACGGGCTCACCACCAACGGGAACCTCGATGATGACGTTCAGGCTCTCCGGCGGGTTCTTGCCGACAGGAATCATGTCGATGCGCATGTTGGTCCTTCATTTACAGGCACGGGTCAGGCGTGCCGGTTCATCTTTGACCGGGGGGCTTAGCCTTGCGGTTAATGCATCGCAACCGCCTTCTCGCACTTGCGGCGCATCGTTTGCGACACTTGCGCCGCTGCGATGGAGCCCGGAACGCGGGATTGCGCCTCGCAGAAATGCGTAACCCGGAGAACGGCACGTGCCATCCCCCGGGTTACGCTATAAGTTTCCGCAACTTACCTGAATGCGGTCACTTCGTGCCGGTTACTTCCCGCGCGGCGCCAGCAGGCGATCAAGCCCGTTGACCTTGCCCGGCGTGGTGCTTTCCAGCCAGGGCCAACGCAGGCCGCCGTGATAATCCAGCGCCACGGTGCTGAATGCGTCGCCGCGCTTGACCAGCAGCGAGATCGGCTCCTTCGCCGTCTTCGCCGCCGTGATCGCATCCTTGACGACTTCGCCGCTATAGGCCGTGCCGTTCACCGCCACGACCTTCACGCCGCTGACGAGACCGGCATTGTAGCCAAGCCCGTCGAACACCGCGCCGGTCACAGTGCCTTCGTTATCCAGCGTCACGCCCAGCGAATACGTAAGGTCGAGCGACTTGCGCGAATCCGAAACGCCCTTGTCGTAGCCGTTCTGCGTGTCCTTCCAGACCAGCTTGTAGCCCCCCATCTCGATGCCCTTGGTCGGCGCCGGCTGGTTGGTGTCATAGATGCGGGTCTTGAGGAAACCGGCCCAGTCGTAAGGATAGACGCCGTTCAGCGTCCTGGCGACTTCGTCGAAATCATACGTCAATTCGCCCCAGTCGCCATCGCGCACGCCGAAGAAGGCCTTTGCGAAATCATCGAGGCCCTTCTTGCCGCCGGTGCCCTGGCGGATGATCTGATCCGCTTCGAGCCAGGTCAGCGCACCTTCAACGTAATAATCCTCGGTGCGGGTGACGGAAGTGTAGGGCAGCGGACGGCGCATGTTGAGGACCGGCGCGAAAGTGGTGTCCTCCACCGAACGCCAGCCGCGACCCGGCGTCGCTTCCGAATAGCGCGCGACAGCGCCTGCCAGCGTGTCGAGGATCGTCTGCTTGGTCTGCACGCCCGAGCGCGCCGCGAGGATGTAGCCCCAGAACTGGGTCTGGCCCTCATAGACCCAGAGCAACGTGTTCTGCATCGGCTGCTGGTAGTCCGGCGTCCAGAGGTCGGCCGGGCGGCGGTACTTTCCGTTCCAGCTATGGACGAATTCATGCGGGATCACGTTGCGATCCCAGTCCATCTTGTCCCAGTCGGTCCAGACCTTGGGCTCCATCTGGTTCTCGCTCGAACGATGGTGCTCGAGGCCGATCCCGCCCATGCGGTCGGTCAGTGCCAGCAGGAAGTCGTAGTGGTCGAAATGGCGCGCGCCGAACGTCAGCAGCGCTTCCGACACGAGATTGCGATAAGCCTTCATGTTCTCGGGCTTGATGCCGAGCAGCTTCGCCTCGTCGGCAACGACATCCATGCTGACGTCATGGCCCAGATCCCAGCGCTGGGCGTACTTGCCCGCGAAGACCGGCTCGTCGACCAGGCGCTCATAGTCGGTCGCCGTCCAGGTCACGCTGTCGCCCTGCTGCACTTTCCCGTCGAGCGAGGTGTAGACGGTCCAGCCGGCCGGGAACTTCACGGTCGGCTTCACGGTCACGCCGCGGGTGTAGTAGCCCGAGGGATAAAGGCTCATCTTCTCCCACTGGAGGTTGAGCATTTCCTGCGTCATCGTGATGCGGCCTTCCTTGGCCTGCACCGGCGAGGTGTGGATGAACTTCGCCGTGACGACCTGCGTTCCGGCCGGAAGCTCCAGATGGAAGGCATTCACGGCCACGGTGTCGCGCTGCCACTTGATCTCCTTGCCGTCGGCAAGGAAATGGATCTGCGCGAGCAGCGCAGCGGGGCCGGTCGGCGAGTGATTGCCCGGCAGCCAGCTCGGCTGGACGAGGGTCAGCTTGTCGGTCCCCGACGCGACCGGGAACTGCTGCGTGACCCGGTAGACGCCGTGGACGACATCGCTGGCGTCGATGTCGAGCGAGATGGTACCGGCATAAGCCTTGTCCTGCGCAGCCGGCAGCGGCGCGGGCAACGCGGGCGCCATCGGCCGGCTCCGCTGGGCGGATTCCTGCGCGAGGGCGGGGGTTGAAACGGAAAGTAGGGCGAGGAGCGTGACGACCGCGGAACGATATTTCATTACGTCATTCTTTGCGACAGTTGCCGGATTTGGCAACCGTCCAATCCACTAAACGGATCGGGGCCACTTTCCCCGCCGCTCCAATCGGGCTAAGCGCGCGCGTCATGAGCAGCACACCGAGCAACACCCCCCTGGGCAAGACGCCTCAGGCGATCCGCGGAACCCAGGATATCTTCGGCATCGACGCCGAGGCTTTCGCGCACGTTGTCGAGACGTTCGAACGCGTCCGCAAGCTCTATCGTTTTCGCCGCGCCGAAATGCCGGTCTTCGAGAAGACCGAAGTGTTCTCCCGCTCGATCGGCGAGACGACCGACGTCGTGTCCAAGGAAATGTACTCGTTCGAGGATCGCGGCGGCGAATCGCTGACCCTGCGCCCGGAATTCACCGCCGGCATCGCCCGCGCCTACCTGACCAACGGCTGGAAGCAGTTCGCCCCGGTCAAGCTGGCCACGCATGGGCCGCTGTTCCGCTACGAACGCCCGCAAAAGGGCCGTTACCGCCAGTTCCACCAGATCGACGCCGAACTGATCGGCTCGCCCGAACCGCTCGCCGACGTGGAACTGCTGGTCATGGCCGACCACCTCCTCAAGGAGCTGGGAATTTCGGACGGCGTCACGCTCCAGCTCAACACCCTGGGCGACGTTGCCAGCCGCGAAGCCTGGCGCGCCGCGCTGATCGAATACTTCCGCGCCCACAAGGATGCGCTTTCGGAAGATTCGCAGGACCGCCTGGAGCGCAATCCGCTGCGCATCCTCGATTCCAAGGACCCGCGCGACAAGGTTTTCGTCAGCGACGCGCCCCGGATCGACGATTTCCTCTCGGCCGAGGCACAGGACTTCTTCGGCGCGGTGACTCACGGCCTCGACGCTGCCGGCGTGGCTTACGAGCGCGCGCCTTCGCTGGTTCGCGGGCTTGACTACTATCGCCACACCGCCTTCGAATTCGTGACCGACCGGCTTGGCGCGCAGGGCACGGTGCTGGGCGGCGGCCGCTATGACGGTCTGATGGAAAGCCTTGGCGGCCCGGCTACGCCAGCAGTCGGCTGGGCTGCGGGGATCGAGCGCCTGTCGATGCTCGTCGCCGATGCCGGCACGCTTACCGAAGCCCCGCTGACCGTGGTTCTCGCAGTGGAGGACGATGCCGCGCTGGGTTATGCCCAGAAGGTCATCACCGCGCTGCGCTTCCAGGGCCTCGACGCCGAGATGGTCGCCACCGGCAGCGCCCGCAAGCGCTTCGACAAGGCCGTGAAGATGGGCGCCCGGGTGCTCGTCTCGTTCGGCACGAAGGATGGCCTGCCGAGCGCAAACCTGCGCGCGGCCGAGCCGACCGCCGAATACCTCGCGGTCGAGCAGGTTCTCCAGTCGGTCCACCCGTGAGCATTTCCGACGCCCGCCTCGGCCAGATCGCCGCGCGTTTCGCGGAACTTGAGGCACGCCTTGCCTCGGGTACGCTGGAAGGCGACGCCTTCGTCGCCGCCAGCCGCGATTATGCCGAACTGGAACCGGTGGCGCGCGTTGCCGCTGAAGTCGTGTCGATGCGCGGCGAACTGGTATCGCTCCAAACCCTGGAAGACCCGGACCCCGACATGCGCGCACTGGCCGAGGAGGAAATCTTCCGCCTCAAGGGCCAGTTGCCCGAAACCGAACGTCAGCTCGCCATCGCCATGTTGCCGCGCGATGCGGCCGACGTCCGCCCGGCCATGCTGGAAATCCGCGCCGGAACCGGCGGCGATGAAGCCGCGCTTTTCGCGGCCGATCTCTACCGCATGTACGAGCGCTATGCCGCCGAGCAGGGCTGGCGGGTCGAAATGGTCAGCGCCAACGCCAGCGACGTCGGCGGCTTCAAGGAAGTCGTCGCCAACGTTACCGGCTCGGGCGTTTTCGCCAAACTCAAGTTCGAAAGCGGCGTCCACCGCGTACAGCGCGTGCCGGTCACGGAATCGGGCGGCCGGATCCATACCTCCGCCGCCACGGTCGCGGTGCTGCCCGAACCGAGCGAGGTGGATGTCCAGATCGAGGACAAGGACCTCAAGATCGATATCTACCGCGCTTCCGGCGCGGGCGGCCAGCACGTCAACACGACCGATTCGGCGGTGCGCATCACTCACCTGCCCACCAATCTCGTGGTGATCTGCCAGGACGAGCGCAGCCAGCACAAGAACAAGGCCAAGGCCATGCAGGTTCTGCGCGCGCGCCTCTACGAGAAGATGCGTGACGAGGCCCATGACGCCGAGGCCGAGGCCCGCAAGGCCATGGTCGGCTCGGGTGACCGCTCCGAACGCATCCGTACCTACAATTTCCCGCAGGGGCGCGTCACCGATCACCGTATCAACCTGACGCTGCACCGCCTGCCGGAAATCCTCGAAGGGCCGGGCCTTGCCGAAATGATCGACGCGCTGATCGCCGAGGACGAGGCCAAGCGCCTCGCCGCGATGGATGCCTGAAAAAACAGTCGGCGAGGCGATCCGCGACGCAGCGGAGCGCCTTGCCGCGACCAGCGACACCGCCCGGCTGGATGCCGAAGTGCTCATGGCCCATGCCCTGCACACTTCGCGCTCGTCCCTGCTGCTTTCCCGCATGCGCGACGATGCCCCCGCCGGCTTCGCCGCGCTGGTTGCACGCCGGGCGGAGCACGAACCGGTCGCCTATATCACCGGCCAACAGGAATTCTTCGGCCTGCCCTTCACGGTCGGCCCCGACGTGCTCATTCCGCGCGGCGATTCGGAAGTTCTCGTCGAAGCCGCCCTTGCGGCCCGCCCCGATGCCCGTTCCGTGCTCGACTGCGGCACCGGATCGGGCGCGCTGCTCCTGGCTGTGCTCGCGAACCTCCCGCAGGCCCGCGGCGTGGGCATGGACAGTTCGCCCGGCGCCCTCGCCACCGCGAAGGCGAATGCACAAGCCCTCGGCCTTGCCGATCGCGCGCGCATGGTTGCGGCGGACTGGCTCCTCAGCGACTGGGCCGATGCCCTCGGCGGGCCCTTCGATCTCGTGCTGGCCAATCCGCCCTATGTCGAGACGACGGTGGAACTCGATCGCTCGGTCGCCTCCTATGAGCCTGCCAGCGCACTTTATTCCGGCGAACTGGGCCTTGATGACTACCGGATTCTGATACCGCAATTGCCCGGCCTGCTGGCGCCCGGCGGCGTCGCCCTCGTGGAGATCGGTCATGAACAGGCCGAATCCGTCGCCGAGATCGGCCAGCTTGCCGGCCTCGCCAGCCGTCTCCACCGCGACCTCGGTAATCGTCCGAGAGTGTTGGAGTTTTCAACAGCCGCGTAAGTTTTCACTTGGAATCGCCGTCCGGAATGCCTAAGGATTACGGCGAACCGGTACATGGATGGAATTTCCCATGCGGACGGTTCGCCTCCATCACTTGCAGACAGTCGCGGACGGAAACGCCTCGACCGGGCAACAGTGGAGTTCACGGCACTCGGGGGCGATCCGTGATCATGTGACGTGTGGCAGATCGGCCCGACGGGAACAGGCCGGTGCCCTGGGTTTTGAGGAAATAAATCCTTGAATAATAATCGTGGTAACAACCGTCGGCGTGGCCGCGGTAATAATCGCCAGCAAGGCGGCCAGCAGACCAATCGGATCGACAGCAGGGCTCGCGGCAATGCGCCGCAGCTGCTGGAGAAGTATCGCAAGCTGGCACATGACGCGCATCTCAATGGCGACCGCGTGACTGAGGAATATTACCTTCAGTTCGCGGACCACTATTTTCGCGTGATCGCCGACCAGAAGCAGCGCCAGGAAGATTCGCGCCAGCCGCGCCGCGACGATCGTTCGTCGGATTACGGCGATGACTACGGCACGGACGAATATGGCGATTACGATGCGCCTGCCAGCCAGGAGCGGCAGGAACGTCCCGAGCGGCAGGAACGTCCCGAACGCCAGGATCGACCTGAGCGGCAGGAACGTCCCGAACGCCAGGATCGACCTGAGCGGCAGGAACGCCCTGAACGTCAGGAACGCAGCTTCGACCGCCAGGACCGTCCGCAGCGTCAGGACCGTGCTCCGCGCGCCGAGCAGCAAGCCGAGGAACCGACCGCCGAGGCGACCGGTAACGAAGCCGAGCCCGAGCGTTCGGTCTACGAACCGGCCGAAAACCCCTTCGTGCGTGACAACCGCCCTTCGCGCGGCCTGAAGCAGCGCAAGCCGCGTCGCACCCGTGAAGAGGCCGGCGGCGAAGGCGAAAGCAACGCGGCCTCCGCCGATGTTGCTGCTGCCGAACCTGCGGCCAACCTCGACCCGGCCATCCTGCCTCCCGCGATTTCGGCTGCGCCCGCCAAGCGGACGCCCAAGGCCGCCGCGGAAAAGCCCGCGGCCGAAAAGTCGGACGATGTGAAGTCCGATGAAACCGCCGAGGAAAAACCGCGCCGTCGCCGTACCCGCAAGGCCGCTACCCCGGCCGACGAAGGTGGCGACAGCCCGCTGGAAGCGGTCAACTCCTGAAACGAAACGCGAATGCGCTTGGCGCGCATTCGCTGACGTTCCGATCCACGGCCCACGTCCCGCCACAAGGCGAGACGTGGGCCGTTGGCGTTTCATCCCGCCGGCAAGAAGCGAACCCGGCGCGAACTCCGCTTGCTTCCGGCCATCTTGCCCGTACATAGCCGCAGCAATGGATTCCCTACGGCGCGAGGCCCGGTTCTGAAACCCGCAATGGACTTCCTGAACCGCCATCCGCGCCTTGCGGCGGGGTTTGCAGCGATTCTCGCCGGGGCCATGGCGGCCTGCGGCTTCCAGCCCCTCGCACTCTGGCCGCTGACGTTGCTCGGCGTGGCCTGGCTTGCCGAACTGATCACACGTGCGCCGGGATGGCGACGCGCCCTGCTGATCGGCTGGTGCTTCGGCCTCGGGCACTTCACCCTGGGGGACAACTGGATCGCCACGGCATTCACTTACCAGGCCTCCATGCCCGCCTGGCTGGGGATGATCGCGGTATTCCTGCTGTCGCTCTACCTCGCGATCTATCCCGGCCTCGCCGCGCTGGCGGGCTGGTTGCTGCTGAGGCTGGATCGCGGCCGCAGGGACGGTCCGCGTGATGTGCCGGGGCCGGGCGCCTTCCTCATTCTCGCGCTGGCACTCGCCGCCGCCTGGATCGTGAGCGAATGGCTGCGCGCCTGGGTCTTCACCGGCTTTGCCTGGAACCCGCTCGGCGTGGCTCTGCTCGGCGGCTTCCAAAGCCGCGGCCTCGCGCTGGCGGCACCGTGGGTGGGGACTTACGGTCTTTCCGGCCTGCTGGTCCTGATCGCCTGCCTCCCCGGCTTGCTCTGGCGGATGATCCGCAGCTTCAAAGGCCCTGCACGCTGGAGCTGGGTGCTGCCCGGATTCGCCGTCTACATCCCGCTCACGATGCTGATGGCGCAGCCCGATCCCTGGGCACAGCGCAGCGAGGGAGCGATCCGCTTCACGCTGGTCCAGCCCGACATCCGGCAGGAACGGATCGACGATCCGCGCCTTTACGAGGCCAATTTCGTGCAACTGGCGCGCCTTTCCGTTCCCCGCTCGCCGGGGGACAGGCGCCTCATCCTCTGGCCGGAATCCGGCCTTGGGGACTATATTCGCGATGGTTATCCCCCCTTCCTCTACCGCATGTACACATATGCCGGAGACCCGGTTCTCGCCCGCGAGCGGATCGGGCGGGTAATCGGCCCTTACGGCCTGCTGATGACCGGTGCGGTGGATCTGGTGATGGAGGGCGATCAGGCCGTGGCCGCCCGCAACTCGGTTTCCGCGATCGACGGCAATGGCAACCTGCTGGCAAGCTATTCCAAGGCGCATCTGGTCCCCTACGGCGAGTACCTTGCCCTGCGCTGGCTGCTCGAACCCCTTGGCGCCACCCGGTTCGTAGCGGGAAACCTAGACTTCTGGCCCGGCCCGGGCCCGCGCACCGTCGACTTCGGCGAATGGGGCAAGGCCGGCATCCAGATCTGCTACGAGATCGTCTTCAGCGGGCAGGTCGTCGATCCCCGCGTAAGACCTGACTATATCTTCAACCCGTCCAACGACGGCTGGTTCGGGAGCTGGGGCCCGCCGCAGCACCTCGCCCAGGCCCGGCTTCGTGCTATCGAGGAAGGCCTGCCCGTCATGCGCTCGACCACGACCGGGATCAGCGCCGTGATCGATGCCGATGGTATCGTGCGCTCGTATGTCCCCTGGCATAGCGCAGGAAGGCTCGACGGAAGCATTCCGCCGCCTCACGAGCCCACGCCGTTCGCACGGTTCGGCAACCTGCTGCCGCTGACGCTTGCCCTCGGTTTCTGGCTTGTTGCGGTTTCCGTTATTGCGCTCCGGCGTCGGCGCGGGTAGACCCGTAACCACATAAAGATTTCTTTATATGTGGTGTCACGATGCGCAATGACTATGTCTTCACCTCCGAGAGCGTCTCGGAAGGCCATCCCGACAAGGTTTCGGACCAGATTTCCGACGCCATCGTCGATCTCTTCCTGTCGAAGGACCCGGAAGCCCGCGTCGCCTGCGAAACCCTGACCACCACCCAGCGCGTCGTCCTCGCCGGCGAAGTGCGTGGCAAGGGCATGATCGACAAGGACGGCCACTGGGAAGATGGCGCGCAGGAGGAAATCCAGCACATCGTCCGTGAAACCGTGAAGCGCATCGGCTACGAACAGGCCGGCTTCCACTGGCAGGACCTGCTGTTCGAAAACCACCTGCACCCGCAGAGCGCGGACATCGCGCAAGGCGTGGACTCGGCCGGCAACAAGGACGAAGGCGCAGGCGACCAGGGCATCATGTTCGGTTTCGCCTGCGACGAGACGCCGGACCTCATGCCGGCCACGCTCGACTACAGCCACAAGATCCTCGAACGCCTCGCGGCGGACCGCCATTCGGGCACCGCGCCGTTCCTCGAACCCGACGCCAAGAGCCAGGTGACCCTGCGCTTCAAGGACGGCGTGCCGGTGGAAGCAACCGCCGTGGTCGTCTCGACGCAGCACAAGGCCGGCTACCACGAAGGCGCGAAGGATGCGGAACTCAAGGCTTACGTGAAGAAGGCCGTGGGCGAGATCCTGCCCGCGGGCTTCGTCACCGAGAACACCAAGTTCCACATCAACCCGACCGGCAAGTTCGAAATCGGCGGCCCTGACGGCGACGCCGGCCTGACCGGCCGCAAGATCATCGTCGACACTTACGGCGGCGCGGCCCCGCATGGCGGCGGCGCTTTCTCGGGCAAGGACCCGACGAAGGTCGACCGTTCGGCTGCCTATGTCACCCGCTACCTCGCCAAGAACGTCGTCGCGGCGGGCCTGGCCAAGCGCTGCACGATCCAGATCGCCTATGCGATCGGCGTTTCCGAGCCGCTTTCGCTCTACGTCGACACGCACGGCACCGGCAAGGCCAGCGATGCCGAACTCGAAGTGGCGATCACCAAGGTCGCGGCTGACGCGCTTGGCGGCCTGACCCCGCGCGGTATCCGCGTCGGCCTTGGCCTGAACAAGCCGATCTACGGCAAGACCGCGGCCTATGGCCACTTCGGCCGCAAGCCGGAAGGCGACCTGTTCCCCTGGGAACGCACCGACCTTGCCGATGCACTGAAGGCCGCACTGGCCTGACCGGCCGCACCTTCGAAGGCATTGAAACGGGCCGGGTTTCCGAAAGGAAGCCCGGCCCGTTCGCTTTGGCGCGGAGCCGGTCCGGCCCTCGCCATCGATGAACCGCCAACCTTGATCGACCAACGACGGCTTCCGGCTTGCACTGCGCGGCAAGCGGTCTAGGTCGTAAACTCATAAACGGCGCCATCGAGGCGCCCAAATGGCGAACAGCTCGGGCCGAAGCTGACGCCGGGCGGGCTGGTTGCCCGTCCAAGGCAGCTTAGGCCCGAGATGGAAGCCATTTGGGCGTCCCTTCGGGATTTGACCAAAATGGCCCAGCGCTGCGTCGGGAAGGCTTGAAATATCGACATATTCCATCACCTTCCCTCCTGGCGCTGAGCCATTTTGCCTCAAACCTCGATGGTGCCGTTTATGAGTTTACGACCTAGCCTCATGGCATCGGCTTGCCGCGCCTTGCCGGCAGGCATCAAGGGACACACTCCACATGATCGAACTCGACCGCCGCGGCGCCCTGGGACTGGCTGCCGCGCTTCCGCTCGTATCGGCATTGCCCGGTCTCGCCAGCGCCGCCACGAACGATCTTGCCGCCTGGGATCTCACTGATCTCTATCCCGACCTTGCAAGCTGGGAAACCGCCCGCAAGCAGGTGATGGATGCCCTGCCCCGCCTTGCCGCATACAAGGGCACGCTCGGCCAGAGCGCCGAGGCCATGGCGAAAGTGCTTGAGGACATCTCCGCCGTCACTCTCAAGGCGATCCGCGTCTACACTTATGCCGCGCTCAAGGCCGACGAGGACCTGCGCATCGCCCCCAACCAGGAACGTCAGGCCCAGGTGCAGGACATGTTCGCCGCCTTCGGCGAGGCAACCGCCTGGACCAGCCCGGAAATCCTCGCCGCGGGCAAGGACAAGGTGGAGCGCTTCATCGCCTCCAACGATGCGCTGAAGCGCCGCTTCGCCTTCTCGCTGCGCAATACCCTGCGCAAGGCCGACCACACGCTCGACACACAGGGCGAGCAGATCCTCGCGGCCGCATCGTCGCCGCTCTCCGGTCCCGGCACGATCCGCGAACAGTTGTTCAACTCGGACATCCCCTGGCCCACGATCACCCTTTCGGACGGACGCGAAACCCGGCTCGACAGCCAGGGCTATTCGCTTACCCGGGATGCCGCGAACCGCGAGGACCGCAAGAAGGTGTTCGATGCCTACTTCGGAGAGATGGGCAAATTCGAAAGCTCGCTGGGCGCCGCCATGGCCGCCAAGCTCAAGGGCGACGTGTTCGAGGCGCGCATCCGCAAATACCCCAATTCGCTCGCCATGGCCCAGGCGGACGACGATGTGCCCGAGACCGTCTACCGCACGCTCGTATCGGCCACGAACGAAGGGCTTCCCCAGCTTCACCGCTATTTCCAGCTCCGCCGCAAGATGCTGAACCTGCCGGATATCCATTATTACGACATCTACCCGCCGCTGGTCAGCCTCGACCGCAAGTTCACGCTCACCGACATGCGCAACATCACGCTGAAAGCCGTCGCCCCGCTCGGGCCGGATTACGTGAAGCAGCTGGGCGAGGCGACCGCGGCCCGCTGGATGGATCCGCTTCCCCGGCCCGGCAAGACGTCCGGCGCCTACATGAACGGCTCCGTCTACGACGTGCACCCCTACCTGCTACTCAACCTCGGCGAGAACTACGAAGGTCTGTCCACTTACGCGCACGAGTGGGGCCATGCCATGCACAGCCTGCTGGCGAAGTCAGCCCAGCCGTTCGAACTGGCGGACTATCCCACTTTCACGGCGGAAATCGCCTCGACCTGCAACGAACTGCTGCTCACCGACTACATGCTGGACCAGGCCAAGACGAAGCAGGAGCGCATCTACTACCTCGGCATGCGGCTGGAAGGGCTGCGCGGCACTTACTTCCGGCAAACGATGTTCGCGGAGTTCGAACTGAAGATGCACGAGATGGCGGAGGCTGGTCAGGGCCTTTCCGGCGAGAGCCTGACGAGGGTCTATCTCGATCTGCTGAAACGCTATCACGGCCCGGATTTCGTGATCGACGAACCCTATGCGATCGAATGGGCCTATATCCCGCACTTCTTCAGCTTCTTCTACGTCTACCAGTACGCCACCTCGATCACTGCGGGGACATGGTTCGCCAATGCCATCCTCAAGGGAGGAAACGCGGAGCGCGAACGCTATCTCGACGTGCTGCGCGCGGGCGGCTCGGACCATCCCACGGCGATCCTCAAACGGGCCGGTCTCGACATGACCAGCCCCCAGCCCTACCGCGATCTCATCGCCGGCTTCGGCCAGACGATAGACGAGATCGAATCCCTGCTCGGCTAAGCCGGCGATGCGACCGTAATTCGGGACGGGAGGCGTCGACATCGCGCCTTCCCCGTCCTACCTGCCGCACGATTGCACCGGCCATTCTCCGTGGCTGACCCAAGGCTGACCCATGGCATATGAAACGCTGATTTCCGTCTCCCAACTCCATGACCTGCTGGCTTCCGGGGAGGACGTGCTGATCCTCGACTGCGACTTCGAGCTGGGCCAGCCAGACAAGGGCCGCGAAAGCTATCGCGCCGGGCACCTTCCCGGCGCGCGCCATGCCCATCTCGACGACGACCTGGCCGGGCCGCCGGACGGTACCAACGGTCGCCATCCGCTGCCCGCCCCGGTCGCGCTCGCCGCGTTCCTGCGCGGACAGGGACTGAAGCCGGGACAGCAGGTCGTCACCTGCGATTCCAGCGGCGGGGCCTGGGCCGCCCGCGCCTGGTGGCTGCTGCGCTGGGTCGGCCATGCCCCGGTCGCCGTGCTGGACGGCGGCAAGCAGGCTTGGGTGGCGGCAGGCCTGCCGATCGAAACCGGAGAGCCTGCCCCCTGCGCACCGGGTACTTTCGTTGCGGGCGAGCCGCTGGTGCCCGCCCCGGTAAATGCCGCGCAAGTGCTCGCAAATATCGAAACCGGCGCCGCGCAGACGCTTGACGCCCGCGATCCGTCGCGGTTCCGGGGCGATCCCAATCCGATCGACCCCGTTGCCGGGCACATCCCGGGCGCGCGAAACCGGTTCTTCCGGGACAACCTCGGGCCGGACGGACGCTTCCGTTCCGCCGAGGAACTTGCCGCCCGCTTCAGCGACCTGCTCGGCGGCCGGCCCGCGATACTCAGTTGCGGTTCGGGCGTAACCGCCTGCCACAATGCACTCGCCATGGCCGTGGCGGGGCTGGCCGAACCACATCTCTATCCCGGCTCGTGGAGCGAGTGGATCGCCGATCCGGCGCGTCCCGTCGCCACGGGCGACTGACGGCAGGCCGCATCGAAGCCGCTCTCGAAAGCTGCGATTCCCGCCGAAGAACAATTACATCCTTGCCGTCAGGCCGCATTCCTGTGCTTGACGAACATCGTACCGGAAATCGGGGCTGGCCCCGAAGCGATGAATTCTTCCGGTCGGGGGCGACGATGACGATGCGGCTCTGGGCAGGCCTGACAGCATGCCTCCTGGCGGGGACGGCAATGGGCGGGTCAGGCACGGCCATGGCCCGTCCTGCACCTTTGCCGGGCCAGCTCGCCAGCGAGCTTCATGCCCTTGCCGACTATGACACCTCAGGCGACCCGCAAGCCGCGCTGAACCGGATCGACGCGCTGCTCGCAAAGGCGCGCGAAATCCGGGGCCTCGACCCTGTGGACCTGCTTCTTGCCGATGCCACGCGCGGCGAAGCCCTGTTCTGGCTCGGCCGCTACGCGGAAGCGCTCGCCGTCTTCCGCCGGTTCGATGCGGAAATGACCGCTCGCGGCCAACCGATGACACCGCGCCGGGCCGACATCGTCAACAATATCGGTTCCGCGCTCTCCAGCCTCGGAAAGCTCGACGAGGCCCACGGCTACAAACAGCGCGCTCTCGCGATCGCCGAGGAGATCTCCGGGCCGGGCAGCAGCGAATATGCCGCCGCGCTCTACGGGCTCGCGGTGATCGACTATCGACGCGGCCTGCCGCTGGAGGCGATCCCGAAAGTCGAGCAGGCCCTCGCCATCAGCCGCGCCGCTGCGGAGCGCACCGGAACGAACCTCGAAAATCCGGCCATCTACGGCATCACGCTGTCGACCCTTCGCATACAGGCAGGCGATTCCGCCTCCGCCGTCGATGCCGCCCGCGATGCCGCCAGCTGGGCCGAGGCTCGCCTTGGCAAGGGACACCGGATCACGCTGGCATCGCTCAATGCACTGGGGGCCGCGCTCAACGATGCCGGCCTCTACGGACGGGCCACCCCGATCCTGCGCCGCGCGCTGGACTTGCGCATGGCGAACCCTTCGCCTGACCAGCGCGACGTCGGCTATTCGCTCAATGCGCTGGCCTACTCGCTCGACCTCGCCGGTTTTTCCGAAGAAGCGCGTCCTTTCTACGAGCGCTCGGCAGCGATCTTCGAGGCATTGCCACCTTCGGGCCAGTCGATGTCGGGCGCCAACATCTTCGGCCAGATCGCACGCATCGCGCGGGACGACGGAGAAACCGAAACCGCGCTGGCCCTCTATCGCAAGGCACTGGCGCTGGCTCGCCGCAACGCGGCCTCTCCCGACGATCCCGAAGTGCTGTGGGCCGAATTCAGCCTCGCCAAGATGCTCAATCTGACGGGCGATCCAAAAAGCGCGCTGGCGCTGCTCGATCACGTCAACGCGGGCTATGCGAAGCGGGCGCAGGCCGCCAATCTTGATCGCATCTCCGGTCTCGCGCTGCGGGGTCTTATCGATGCGCGTCAGGGCGATCCGGTCGGTGCGCTCGAACGGCTGAAACCCGTCCTGGCTACCTTGCGCGAACATTTGCTGGACCGGGCATCCCCTGCTGCGGGCTCGGTGCGCCTGCGCGATCAGGCTTCGGGGCTCTTCGTGCTCGAAAGCCGCGTGGCGCTTGCCGCAGGGGACATGGAAACCGCGTTCGGCGCCCTCCAGATGGCGGGAATGGGGGACCTCCAGACCGCGTTCGGCGGCGCAGGCCCCTATCGCGGCGGCCATGGCCCCGAAGCCGAAGAGGCCATTCGCGCCTACCGCAACGAAGCCGCCGAACTGCGCGCCCTGCGCCGAGAACGTGACCGGGCGACCGGCGACGGCCAAAGCCTGTCCCCAGATGCTGAGGAAAAGCTCGCCGCATCGGAAACGCGCCTTTTCCGGCTCGATGCCGAGATCGCGCGGCTCGTCCCCGGCCATACCGCGCTGTCCAGCCTGACCCCCGCCGGGCTCATCGCCACCCGCGCACACTTGCGCGGCGATCAGGCGGTTCTCCTTTACGGACAGGATGCCGAAGGTCTGGTCGTGCTTGCGGTCACGCGCGGGGGCATCGCTTCCGCGCTGGTGCCGGTAACACCGCGCCGCCTGCTGGACCTGCAACGCCGCCTGCGCGGATCGATCGAGGAAGGCGTGCTAACGGACGGCCGATCCGCTTTCGACCGGCAGGCTGCCCACGAACTCTACACGCTGCTGTTCCCTACCCCTATCGCGCGCGCCGTGCATGACCGCGAAGAGTTGGCCGTCCTCGCGCAGGGCACCCTGGCCGCGCTGCCGTTCGACCTGCTCGTCACCGCACCGCCCCGTGGATCGGACAGCGATCCACAAGCCCTGCGCGAAACCCCGTGGCTGGTGAGGACTCACGCCGTCGGCACCCTGATAAGCGCTTCCACGCTGTCATCCGGTACATCGCGAAGAGCCGGCCGGCGCGGATTCGTCGGCATCGGCGCTCCGGTGCTGCGAAATCCCGATGCCGATGCCTCTGATGCCGTCGCCACGGTAGTCTCCGCTCTCCCCGGCCTGCCGAGCCTGCCCGGCGCCGGGAATGAGCTTGCCGCGATGGCCGCAACCTTCAGGGGCGAACGCCGGCTGCTCCTCGGCTCCGGCGCCACCGAGGCAGCGGTCAAGGCCGCGCCGCTGGACCGGGCGGGGGTGATCGCCTTCGCCACGCACGGACTGGTGGGCGGCGCCTATCGCAACATGCTCGAACCCGCGCTCGTCCTGACGCCTCCCGCCGATGCGGGCGGGTCCGAAGACGGGTTGCTCACGGCCTCGGAAATCGCGCGGCTCAAGCTCGACGCGGACTGGGTGATCCTTTCCGCCTGCGACACCAGTGCGGGCGACAGCGAGAATGCGCCGACTTATTCCGGCCTGGCACAGGCCTTCATTTCCGCCGGCGCCCGTTCGCTGCTGCTGTCGCACTGGCCGGTGCGGGACGATGTCGCCAGCCGGCTGACACTGGCCACGGTGAAAGGCGCGCGTGGACATACCCGCCGCGCCGAAGCGCTGCGCCGGGCCCAACTCGATGTGCTGGGCGACCGGAGCGTGGCGGGCGCGGCCCATCCGGCGATCTGGGCGCCGTTCGTGCTGGTGGGGAACTAGGTCGTAAACTCATAAACGGCACCTTCGGCCCGAGCTGTTCGCCATTTGGGCGCCTCGATGGTGCCGTTTATGAGTTTACGACCTAGGTGGACGGGGGCGGTGCCACGCCCCCTTGTTCCGTCAGGGCACGAGCACCGTATCGTGCGGTTCCCCTTCCGTCTCCGGATAGTCCAGCGTGAAATGCAGGCCCCTGCTCTCATGCCGATGCAGCGCGGATCGCACGATGAGTTCGGCGGTCTGCAGCAGATTGCGCAGTTCGATCAGGTCCGTGCGCACGCGGAAGTGGCGGTAGTATTCCTCCACCTCGCCGTTGAGCATCTGGATGCGGTGCATGGCGCGTTCGAGGCGCTTGGTCGTGCGCACGATGCCGACGTAGTTCCACATGAAGCGCCGGATTTCCGTCCAGTTCTGCTTGATGACGACTTCCTCGTCGGAATCGGTCACGCGGCTTTCATCCCAGGCGCGAACCGGCGGGGGCGCGTCGAACGTATCCCAGTTGTCGAGGATATGCGCGGCACAGGCCTCCCCGAAGACGAAGCATTCGAGCAGCGAGTTCGAGGCGAGGCGGTTGGCGCCGTGAAGGCCGCTTTCGGTGCATTCCCCGGCCGCATAGAGGCCGGGCAGGTCGGTCTTGCCATCGAGATCGATGAGCACGCCCCCGCAGGTATAGTGCTGCGCCGGGACGACCGGGATCGGCTCCTTCGTCATGTCGATGCCGAGGCCGAGCAGCTTCTCGTAGATGTTCGGGAAATGCTCGCGGATGAACGCTTCGGGTTGGTGGCTGATGTCGAGGTGGACATAGTCGAGGCCATAGCGCTTGATCTGGTCGTCGATGGCGCGGGCCACGACATCGCGCGGGGCCAGTTCGGCGCGCTCGTCGTAATCGGGCATGAAACGGTGCCCGGTGACGGGATGCCTGAGCTGCCCGCCTTCGCCGCGAACAGCCTCGGTGATGAGGAAGTTCTTCACGTCGAGGTTGTAAAGGCAGGTCGGGTGGAACTGCATCATTTCCATGTTGGAAACGCGCGCGCCCGCCCGCCAGGCCATGGCGATGCCGTCTCCGGTGGCGCCGCGCGGCGCCGTGCTGAACTGGTAGACGCGGCCCGCCCCGCCAGTGGCAAGGATCGTCGCGGCGGCGGTGTGCGCCTCGACGCGGCCGGTCTTTTCGTCGAGCGCATAGACGCCCCAGACCCGGCCCGATCCCGAATAGCGCAGTTCATGGCGCCCGGTGATGAGGTCTATGCAGGACTGACCGGGCAGCAGGGTGATGTTGGGATGGCTTTCCGCCGCCTTGAGCAGCGCGCTCTGCACCGCCCAGCCGGTCGCATCGGCGACGTGGACGATGCGGCGGTGGGAATGGCCGCCCTCCCGGGTGAGGTGCAGTTCGCTGCCCTCGGTGTTGAACGGCACCCCCAGTTCGACCAGCCGCTCGATCGCATGAGGTGCGCGCTCGATCACGAACTCCACGGTCTCCAGCCGGTTGAGGCCGGCGCCGGCGATCATGGTGTCGTTGATGTGCTCCTCGAAGGTATCTCCCGCGTCGAGCACCGCCGCGATGCCCCCTTGCGCCCAGGCGGTGGAGCCGCCGGTGAGACTGCCCTTCGCCAGCACGAGAACCTTCAGCCTGTCTGCCAGCGCAAGCGCCGCGGTGAGGCCGGCAGCGCCGGAGCCGACGACGATGACATCATGGGCGCTGGAGCAAGCATTGTCGGAGGGGACATTGGACATGGTCATGACGGCTCCATGCCCAGACTATGACCGGTGCGCAATATTTAGCTTTGCATCCGTATTTGCCCTGCAATCATGTTGCAGTGCAGCGTCGCAAGGGGTAAGGTTGCCGAGCATTCACAACAAGATAATCAGAAAAACGCACGAGGTCTGCCGGGCGGTCGCACGCAGGGAAGCAGTTGGAACTGCTTCGTGATCTGAACTCCAGTACGGAGCGTGCCGCAATGTCAGCCTTTTCCAAGCAACCATTTCAAACGGTGCTTTGCACTTTCAACCGACACGAACCCAACCGGAACACCGTACATTGGGACGGCACGCACTATACCTCGACATGTCTGGGTTGCGGCAAGGATATACGCCGCCAGGCGCACAAGGTATGGAAAGAGGACACGGAAAAAAGCTGATCGGGGCAAGCTGGAGAGGCCCCGGCGGCGAATTGCCGAACCGTCAGTGCCCGGCCGCTCCGGAGAACAGGTTCATCACCATCACGCCCGCCATGATGAGCGCAATTCCGATCAAGGCCGGGACATCGAGCTTTTGACCCTGGAATATCCACGCGATCGCCGTGATCAGGACGATCCCCACGCCTGACCAGATCGCATAGGCCACGCCCGTCGGGATGCTCCGCAGGGCGAGCGACAGGCAGAAGAACGCCACGATGTACCCCGCCGCCATGATCGCGGTGGGTACCAGCTTCGCAAAACCCTCGGACTGTTTCAGGAACGAGGTCGCGATGACTTCCGCAATGATGGCGATGACGAGATAGATGTAGCTCATCGCCCTTTTCAGGCCGCCACGGCACTCGTGAGGCTGACGAACACGTCCTCCAGATCCGCCTCGCGCGTGGTCACGTCAACGATGGCGAAGCCCTGCGCCTGCACGGCCGACAGGATTTCCCCGGCATTGCTGCGGTCCTTGTCGTAAGTGACCTGCAGGACCCGTTCGCCGATCTTTTCCGACTTGAGGAAACCGGGATGGGTGGGCAACGCGGTCACGTCGCGGTCGAAGGTGAGGACGAGGATCTTCTCGCGTGCCATGCCGACCAGTTCGCGAGTCGGCTTGTTGGCGATCAGTTCGCCATGATTGATGATGGCGATACGGTCGCACAGTTCCTCGGCTTCCTCGAGGTAGTGCGTGGTCAGCACGATCGTCGCGCCTTCGCGGTTCAGTTCGCTGACCAGTTCCCAGAGCTGGCGGCGCAGTTCGACGTCGACACCTGCGGTCGGCTCGTCGAGCACGAGCACCGGCGGCTGGTGGACCAGCGCCTTGGCGATCAGCAGACGACGCTTCATGCCGCCCGAAAGGGTGCGGGCGTAAGCATCGCGCTTGTCGGAAAGATGGACCGCCCGCAGCAGCTCTTCCGAACGGCGAAGCGCCTTGGTGATGCCGTAGAGCCCGGCCTGATTCTCCAGCACCTCGAACGGCGTGAAGAACGGGTCGAACACGATTTCCTGCGGCACGATGCCGATCGAACGCTTTGCGTTGCGCTGGTGCCTGTCGATATCGAAGCCCCAGATGTCGATCGTGCCCGAAGTCTTGCGGACGAGGCCCGCCATGATGTTGATGAGCGTCGACTTGCCCGCCCCGTTCGGGCCGAGCAGCCCGAAGATGCCGCCCTCGGGCACGTCGAACGACACGCCCTTGAGCGCCAGCTTGCCCTCGCCGCTGCCGGCGGGCGCATAGCGCTTCTTGAGGTCGCGGATCGAGATGGCGGCAGAGGTCGTGCTGGTCATGGCCCGCATGTGGGGCAGGTTCGCGCGCCAGTAAAGGGCGCGTGTGCGCCGCGCAGCCATTCCCGGCGTTGACGCGCTTCTTCGTTGGATTTACGATCCACAATATATCATAATTGTAGGACAGCACGATCCTGCGGATGATCGGGAGAAGAACCATGGCAACCACCCCCGAGGCCGGCATCGCGGAACGCGACTATTTCACCGACCATGCCGTCTTGCTGGACCCCTACGATTATTTCGAAAGCCTGCGCGCGCGGGGCGCGGTCACGCAGATGCCGGGCCGCGACGTGCTGATCGTGACGGGTTTCGCCGAAGCCGTGGAAGTGCTCCTGAACACCCGCGATTTCTCGTCATGGCTCAACCCCGATCCGCTGGCGCCGCTCCCTTTCGAACCCGAAGGTGACGACATTTCGGCGCAGCTTGCGGCCCATCCCAGCGGGGAGATGGAACTGCTGGTATCCTATGACGGAAACCGGCACGCAGCGGCGCGGTCCTTGCTCAACCCGCTGTTCACGCCTTCGCGGCTACGCGCGAACGGCGAATTCATGCGCGGCTATGCCGAAGACATGGTGCGCGGCCTTGTCGAACGTGGCGGCTGCGAACTGGTGGCCGAAGTGGCGACGCCCTTCGTCACCATGGTCATCGCCGACTTGCTGGGCGTTCCCGCGCAGGACCGCGAGGCCTTCCGCGCGCTCATCGATTCCGCGCCGCCGCCGGGCAACATGGATGCCGCCGACGATGGCCAGAGCATTCATCCCCTGTTGGCGATGGCCGGCTACTTCGCCCGCTACATCGCGGAACGCCGCGCCGTTCCGCAGGACGACGTGATGACGGAAATGGCGCTTGCCCGCTATCCCGATGGATCGACGCCGGACGCGATGGAAGTGGTCAAGTCCGCCATGTTCCTGTTCGCGGCCGGACAGGACACCAGCGCCAAACTGATCGGCAATGCCCTGCGCCGCCTTGCCGAGGACCAGCCACTCCAGCAGCGCCTGCGGGAGGATCGCAGCCTGATCGGCCCGTTCCTGGAAGAAGTCCTGCGCATAGAAGGTTCGACCAAGGCCACCTTCCGCATCGCCTCGCGCCGAACGACGCTGGCGGGCGTGGAGATCCCCGCCGGTCAGCGCCTCGTCATCTCGCTCGCGGCGGCCAATCGCGACCCGCGCCGCTGGGATGAACCCGAGCGGTTCGTGATCGGGCGGCCGCGCATCAAGGAACATGTCGCTTTCGGCCGCGGTGCCCACACTTGCGCCGGCGCGCCGCTGGCCCGCGCCGAAGTCTCGGTCCTGCTCGACCGGCTGCTCGAACAGACCCGCAGCATCACCCTGGACGAAGAGCATCACGGCCCCGCCGAAGCGCGCCGCATCGCCTATGAGCCCAGCTACATCATCCGGGGGCTTGCCGCCCTGCACCTCAAGCTGGAATAGGGCCGCCGTCAGGCGTCGCTGCGCTCATCGAAGACCGAACGGCTGGCCTCGATCGCAGGGCGGTTGGCAAAAGCCCATGAGCCCAGTGCCTGCACCGGCTGCGAAAGCGAACGGCCAAGGTCGCTGAGGGAATATTCGACACGAACCGGCACGCTGGCGTGAACGGTGCGCACCACCAGTCCGTCCCGCTCCAGGGCGCGCAAGGTTCGGGAAAGCATCTGCTGCGAGATCCCGTTGATCGCGCGCTTCAACTCGTTGAAATGCAGGTCGCCCTCCAGCAGGGTCATCACGACCAGCATCGACCACTTGTCGCCCACGCGGCTGAGAATATCGCCGATAACCCGGCATGCACTTGCCGAGTGTACGATGGCCGGTCCGGTTTCGGGCGGGCTTTCCGCAATCTGTTCCGCCGCCTGTTCCGCCGCGTCGAAGGTGGTCATCTCCATGGTACCTGGTCCTGAAAAAATGCGCTCTTGGCGTCCGTCGCAGTGCAACATAGCTATGGCCAGTCACTTTTCCAGACCACCATTTTTCCAGACCACCCCTTAGAGGTTCTCTCCCATGAAGCTTCTCCATCTCGATTCCAGCATTCTTGGCGAAAACTCGGTCAGCCGCGCCGTTTCGGCGGAGATCGTCGCCACCCTGACCAAGGCCGATCCCTCGCTCGAAGTCACTTACCACGACCTCGCCGCCGAGGCCCTGCCGCACCTGACGCTCGACGTGCTCGGCAACCCCGACGGTACTCCCGAACTCGCGGAATTCCTGGCCGCCGACGTCGTCGTGATCGGCGCGGGCATGTACAACTTCACCATTCCCAGCCAGCTCAAGGCCTGGTTCGACCGCGTCCTCGTGGCCGGCAA
This sequence comes from Novosphingobium sp. RL4, assembly GCF_035658495.1. Classification (NCBI taxonomy): domain Bacteria; kingdom Pseudomonadati; phylum Pseudomonadota; class Alphaproteobacteria; order Sphingomonadales; family Sphingomonadaceae; genus Novosphingobium; species Novosphingobium sp. RL4. Next base: position 95,556 of record NZ_CP141944.1, read on the forward strand.
GACCTTCCAGTACACCGCCGAAGGTCCGCAGGGTCTCGCTGGCGGCAAGAAGGTCTATGTCGCCCTGTCGCGCGGCGGCTACTACGGTGAAGGCCAGCCCGGCGCCGCTGTCGAACATGCCGAAAGCTACCTGCGCGCCGTGCTCGGCTTCGTGGGCATCAGCGATCCGATCTTCGTGCTTGCCGAAGGCATCGCCATCGGTCCGGAAGTCCGCGAAAAGGCCGTTGCCGATGCCTTGGCCGAAGCCGGTGCGCTCGCCGTACCCGCCTGAAGCCTGACGGAAATGGTCCCGGCGCGCCCAACAATGCGCCGGGACCATTTGCCCGCTGGAAATTCCCGTGAAGGCTTGGTAATCGGCCGATCCATGAGCACGCAGCCCGAAACCGTCTTCACCGATTCCCACCGCGTTTCCTGCGACGGGGCCACTGACATCCGCGCCACGGGGAATTACGCCCCCGCCGCCCTCGGCCACCCCCGCGTGTGGCTGGAGATCGACGAGAAAGGCTACGTCGATTGCGGCTACTGTGACCGTCATTTTGTCCTCAAGGGCGGCCCGGCCGACCAGCAGGCAGCCTGAACAGGTAGTCCGGCGGGGGCTTCGGTGCCCCCTCCCTTCCCGTCTCCCTCCCGTATTGCCTCCCGCCCCGTGCGGCCTATATCGGGAGGCATGACCATGACCGACCCGCGCTCGCTCCTCTATCGCCAGCTTTCGCCCGAGGATGCACAGGCACTCGCCGCCGAAACCCTGCGCAATTGCGAGGACGGCGAACTCTACATGCAGTTCATGGCCACCGAAGCCTTCGGCTTCGATGACGGCCGCCTGAAGACGGCGGATTATTCGCGCGATGCCGGTTTCGGCCTGCGCGGCGTAACCGGCGAGATGACCGGCTTCGCGCATGCGAACGAGATTTCCCCCGCCGCCATCCGCCGTGCGGGCGAGACCCTGCAACTGCTGGACCCCGCCACCGGCACGATCCGTCCGGCAGCGCCGCAGAAAAGCAACCGCCACCTCTATACCGACGTCTCGCCGCTCGATCTCGTGCCCTTCGAGGCCAAGGTAAAGCTGCTGGAGACCATCGACGCCGCCGCCCGCGCCCGCGATCCGCGCGTCTCGCAGGTCAGCGCAAGCCTGACCGGGCAGTGGTCGGTAATCGAGATCGTGCGGCCTGACGGCTTCATCGCCACCGACGTGCGCCCGCTGGTACGCCTGAGCGTGTCGATCGTCGCGGAAAGCAACGGCCGCCGCGAAACGGGATCGTTCGGCATGGGCGGCCGCCATCTCTACGATTCGCTGTTCGACCCTGCGAACTGGAACCGGGCTATCGACACCGCGCTCAGCCAGGCGCTCGTCAACCTGGAGAGCGTGGACGCTCCCGCCGGGGAAATGGCCGTGCTGATGGCCCCCGGCTGGCCCGGCGTGATCCTCCACGAAGCCGTCGGCCACGGGCTTGAGGGTGACTTCAACCGCAAGGGAACTTCCGCCTTCTCCGGCCGCATCGGCGAACGCGTGGCAGCTCCCGGCGTCACCATCGTCGACGATGGCTCGATCGCGGACCGGCGCGGCTCGCTCTCCATCGACGACGAAGGCACCCCCACGCAGGAAACCGTGCTGATCGAGGACGGCATCCTCAAAGGCTACATGCAGGATCGCATGAACGCCCGCCTGATGGGCGTGCAATCGACCGGTAACGGCCGCCGCGAGAACTATGCCCACGCGCCCCAGGTCCGCATGACGAACACCTTCATGAAAGCGGGCAACGACGATCCGGCCGAATTGCTCTCCCGCATGAAGAGCGGCATCTTCGTGAAATCGATGGGCGGCGGCCAGGTCGATATCGTCTCGGGCAAGTTCGTGTTCTCGTGCAACGAGGCCTACAAGGTTGAGAACGGCAAGCTCGGCGCGCCGATCAAGGGCGCCACGCTGATCGGTGACGGCCCGTCGGTCCTCACGCGCGTCACCGGCATCGGCAACGATCTCGAACTCGATCGCGGCGTCGGCATCTGCGGCAAGGGCGGACAAAGCGTTCCGGCCGGCGTCGGCCAGCCGACCCTGCTGATCGAGGGCATTACCGTGGGTGGGACTGCCTGATCGATCCAGTCGCTGCCGTTATCTCGCTGCCATTCTGCAAGAGCCCTGCAAGCGGCGAATAATTTCAGCGCAGGTTCAGACGAACCGTGCCATAGTCACGATCTAGGGTTGGGAAAGTGAGGTAAAGACCATGTCACTGAAGCATGTCGTCGGCGCCACGCTGATCGCGGCAAGCCTGCTCGCCGCGCCCACCGTGAACGCCCGCCAGAAATTGACCGGCGAGGAACAGCTTGCAAAGCTGCTCGACGGCCGCGTGGCCGGAGACCCGGTATCCTGCATCCAGCTCAGCCAGTCGCAGGACACTCAGGTGATCGACAAGACCGCGCTCGTCTACCGCGTCGGCAGAACGCTCTACGTCAACCGTCCGACCAATGCTGACCGGCTCGATTCGGACGATATCCTCGTCACGAAGCTCTATTCGAGCCAGCTCTGCCGTCTCGATACCGTGCAGCTTCACAGCCGCAGCACGCCGAGCATGTGGAGCGGATTCGTCGGCCTGCAGGACTTCGTGCCCTATACCAAGCCGAAAGCCGCATCGGCCAAGTAGAACCTGAAGCGTCCCCTGAGGAAGGCGGCCCGGGCATGACCCGCGGCCGCCTTCTGCGTTGCGGACCATGCGGCAAGTGATGCGCGGAAGAGCCTTGCGGCGATACATCCCGCGGTGGCTGCTGGCATTCTTCTACCTGGCCGCAGGCATTCTCCACCTTGTCCTTCCCGCGCCGTTTGTCTCGATCGTTCCGGGATGGGTACCCGCCCCCGCCACAACCGTCTCGCTGACCGGCGTGGCGGAAATCCTCGGCGCGGCGGGATTGCTCCAGCCCTTCTCAAACGGTTTGCGCAAAGCCGCCGGCTGGGGCCTGGCCGCTTACGCCCTCTGCGTCTGGCCCGCCAACGCCCAGCATATGCTTATCGATCTGGCAAACCCCGGCCACGGCCTGGGCCTCGCCTATCATATCCCGCGCCTCGCCTTGCAGCCGGTACTGATCTGGTGGGCTCTGTGGGCGAGCGAGGCGGCGCACTGGCCGCGGCGGCGGCACTGAACTACTGGAGCCGGGAGACCTCGTTCGAACACGGAAAGACCGCCCGATGCCGCTGCTCCGAAACAAGATGCCCTCTCCCGTCGGTGAGCTCACGCTGATTGCCGGAGACCGGGGCCTTGCAGCGATCCTCTGGGAGAACGACGACCCCAGCCGGGTGCGACTTGGCGACATCGCGGATTCGGAAAGCCATCCGATCCTGGACGAAGCCAAGGCACAGCTTGCCGACTACTTCGCCGGGAAGCGACAATCGTTCGACCTCCCCCTCGACTTTCGCGGCACCGATTTCCAGAAGAGCGTCTGGGCCCAGCTTCTCCTGATCCCCTTCGGCGAAACGCGCAGCTACGGCGAGATCGCCGTGGCCCTTGGCCGCCCCAGTGCAAGCCGCGCCGTGGGCGCCGCGAACGGCCGCAACCCCATCTCGATTGTCGCGCCCTGCCACCGGGTAGTCGGCGCGAACGGCACCCTCACCGGGTTCGCGGGCGGGCTGGAAGCAAAAGCCTTCCTGCTCCGCCTCGAAGGCCGCGGCTTCCTGCTCTGAAAGAGAAGGAGCCGGCATCCCTGGGGACCCGGCTCCTTGGAAAACTCAATGCATGCGCGGGATCACTCCCACTCGATCGTGCCCGGCGGCTTCGAGGTGTAGTCGTAGACCACGCGGTTGATGCCCTTGACCTCGTTGATGATGCGGGTCGCGACGCGCGACAGGAAGGCGGCGTCGAACGGGTAGATGTCCGCGGTCATGCCGTCAGTCGAGGTGACGGCGCGCAGGCCGCAGACGCTGTCGTAGGTGCGGCCGTCGCCCATGACACCCACGGTCTTGACCGGCAGCAGCACCGCGAAAGCCTGCCAGATCGCGTCATAGAGACCCGCGTTGCGGATTTCCTCGAGGTAGATCGCATCGGCCTTGCGCAGGATGTCGCAGCGTTCGCGGGTCACTTCGCCAGGGATACGGATCGCCAGGCCCGGTCCGGGGAACGGATGGCGGCCCACGAAGATCTCGGGCAGGCCGAGTTCGCGGCCGAGCACGCGGACCTCGTCCTTGAACAGTTCGCGCAGCGGCTCGACGAGCTGCATGTTCATGCGCTCGGGCAGGCCGCCGACGTTGTGGTGGCTCTTGATCGTCACCGAGGGACCGCCGGTGAACGAGACCGATTCGATCACGTCCGGATAGAGCGTGCCCTGCGCCAGGAACTGGGCGCCGCCGATCTTCTTCGCTTCGTCCTCGAAGACGTCGATGAAGGTCTTGCCGATGAACTTGCGCTTGGCTTCAGGGTCGGTGACGCCTTCAAGACCCTTGAGGAACAGGGTCGAGGCATCGACGTGTACCAGCGGGATGTTGTAGTGGCCGCGGAACAGGCTGACGACCTGCTCGGCCTCGCCCATGCGCAGCACGCCGCCGTCAACGAAGACGCAAGTGAGCTGGTCGCCGATCGCCTCGTGGATCAGCAGCGCCGCAACCGCCGAATCGACGCCGCCCGACAGGCCGCAGATCACGCGACCTTCGCCGACCTGCGCGCGGATTTCCTCGATCTTGGTCTTGCGGAACTCGGCCATGGTCCAGTCGCCGGCAAGGCCGCAGACGTGACGGACGAAGTTCTTGAGCAGCTTGCCGCCGTCGGGCGTGTGCACGACTTCGGGGTGGAACTGCATCGCGTAGATGCGCTTCTCGTCGTTGGCGATCACCGCGAAGGGCGCGCCGGCGCTCGATGCCACCGGGCGGAAGCCGGGAGCGAGGCTGGTCACCTTGTCGCCGTGGCTCATCCAGACCTGATGGCTTTCCCCCTTGGCCCAGAGCCCGTCGAACAGCGCGCAATCGTCACCGATCTCGATGAAGGCGCGGCCGAACTCACCCGAATCTCCCGACAGCACTTCGCCGCCAAGCTGATGCATCAGCGACTGCTGGCCGTAGCAGATGCCCAGCATCGGCAGGCCGCTATCGAGGATTTCGTCAGGAATGCGGGGACCGTTCGCGTCCAGCACCGACGCTGGCGATCCGGAAAGGATCACGCCGGCAGGGTTCATGCGGGCGAAGGCTTCCTTCGCGGCGTTGAACGGGGCGATTTCGGAATAGACGCCGGCTTCCCGCACGCGGCGAGCGATGAGCTGCGTGACCTGACTGCCGAAATCGACGATCAGGATGGAATCGGACGTCTGGGTAGGGCTCTGGCCAGGAGTCGAAGTAGTCATGGGCGGCCACTATAGCGGGATAGTGCGAGTGTCCAGTACGCGCAGGCCCTGCACCTGCCATTTTGCGCGCTTCCCGGAACCGGCAATGCAGTTGCATAAATAGCAAGCAAGATTGTTGCTTTTGACGTTGCAGAAATTCCAATCAAGCCTATCTCGCACTTGCAGCATGAGCGACGAGAAGAGCCATGCATGCGATAAAAAGAAAACAAGAATGTTTGCAGGAGCATTTCAATGACCATCGTCGAAAAGACGTTCGGTTTTGCCGCAGCGCTGGGTGTGAGCGCTCTGGCATTTGCCGTCACCCTCATCTGAGGGTCGGCATTTCCGACTAGACAGAAGGGCGGCCCTCGTGGCCGCCTTTTTTGCGTCCGGCACAACCGCGATCCCGGATTCCCCGTCAGCCGGGCATGCGCCGCGCGCAACCGGGCGCTCCTCGGCAACAGGTTGGCGACACCGCACGGAGGACGTTTTCCGGGAGAGTTCAATCCTTGTGGAAAAGCCCGCCCCCGAACCCGGTTTTGCTTGGGTTTATAGCCGCCAAACCCTATATGCTCGGCATGGCAAGCACCGAAGACAGCACGCCCGGCACCGGGCCCGACAACGGCAAGAACCAGAACAGCTACGGCGCTGACTCGATCAAGGTCCTCAAGGGGCTGGATGCGGTACGCAAGCGGCCGGGCATGTACATCGGCGATACCGACGATGGTTCGGGCCTGCATCACATGGTCTTCGAAGTCTCGGACAACGCCATCGACGAGGCACTGGCAGGTCACTGCGACCTCGTGCTGATCGAACTCAACGCCGACGGCTCCGTCTCGGTGGAAGACAACGGACGCGGCATCCCCACCGGCATCCATGCCGAGGAAGGCGTCTCCGCCGCCGAGGTCATCATGACCCAGCTCCACGCGGGCGGAAAGTTCGAGAACACCTCGGACGACAATGCCTACAAGGTTTCCGGCGGCCTCCACGGCGTGGGCGTCTCGGTGGTCAATGCCCTGTCCGAATGGCTGGAACTCACGATCTGGCGCGAGGGCAAGGAACACTGGATGAAGTTCGCCCACGGCGATGCCGTGAACCCGCTGGAAGTGCGGGGCACCGCACCGAAGGTTGCGGACAATGCGGACGACAACGGCTTCAAGAAGGGCACCCGCGTGACCTTCCTCGCCTCGACCGACACGTTCAAGAACGTCACCGAATTCGATTTCGACAAGCTCGAGCACCGCTACCGCGAACTCGCGTTCCTCAATTCCGGCGTGCGCATCAAGCTGCGCGACAACCGCCATGAGCAACCGCTGGAGCATGACCTCTACTACGAAGGCGGCATCGGCGCCTTCGTGAAATACCTCGACCGCAACAAGCAGGCGCTCATGCCCGAACCGATCGCGATCGGCGCGGACAAGGACGGCATCGGCATGGAAGTCGCGCTCGAGTGGAACGATTCCTACTACGAGAACGTGCTGTGCTTCACGAACAACATTCCGCAGCGTGACGGCGGCACCCACCTGGCCGCGTTCCGCGCGGCGCTGACCCGCACGCTCAACGGCTATGCCGAGCGTTCGGGCCTGCTCAAGAAGGAAAAGGTCTCGCTCTCGGGCGACGACATGCGCGAAGGCCTGACCGCGATCGTCTCGGTCAAGCTGCCCGATCCCAAGTTCTCCTCGCAGACCAAGGACAAGCTGGTCTCCTCGGAAGTGCGCCAGCCGCTCGAATCGCTGATGGCCGACAAGATGAGCGAATGGCTGGAGGAAAACCCCGGCCACGCCAAGACCATCATCCAGAAGGTGATCGACGCCGCCGCCGCGCGCGAAGCTGCCAAGCGCGCCCGCGAACTGACGCGCCGCAAGGGTGCGATGGACATCGCCTCGCTGCCCGGCAAGCTGGCGGACTGCCAGGAGCGCGATCCCAGCAAGTGCGAACTGTTCCTGGTCGAGGGTGACTCGGCAGGTGGCAGCGCCAAGCAGGGCCGCGACCGCAAGACCCAGGCGATCCTGCCGCTCAAGGGCAAGATCCTCAACGTGGAGCGCGCGCGGTTCGACCGCATCATCTCCTCGAAGGAGGTCGGCACGCTGATCCAGGCCATGGGCACGGGCATCCGCGACGACTTCAACCTTGAGAAGCTGCGCTACCACAAGATCGTCATCATGACCGACGCAGACGTCGACGGTGCGCATATCCGCACCCTGCTGCTGACGTTCTTCCATCGCCAGATGCCGGACATCATCCGTTCCGGGCACCTCTTCATCGCCCAGCCGCCACTCTACAAGGTCGCCAAGGGACGCTCGGAAGTCTACCTCAAGGACAATCCCGCGCTCGATCGCTACCTTGTCGAGGCGGGCCTTGCCGGCCGCGTGCTGGAAACCGAAGGCGGCGCGCGCATGGGCGCGGACCTCGAGGCGCTGGTCGAACATGCGATCCGCATGCGCAACCTCATGGCTTTCGTTCCCCGACGCTTCGATCCCGTCATCATCGAAGCCCTGGCGATCGCCGGCGCATTCGCACCTGATCTCTCGCCGGCGGACCGCACCAACGCGCTCAACCGCTCGACCCAGTGGCTCGACCTCGGCGATCCCGAGGCGAAGTGGACCGCCCGCCTCACCGAGGACGGCAATCTCGAGATCGAGCGCCTCTGGCGCGGCGTCACCGATCACCACAAGATCGAAGCAGGCTTCCTTGCCAGCGCCGAAGCCCGCAAGCTCGCCAAGCTCGCGGTGGAGAACGCCGAAGTCTATTCCGCCACCGCCCGCCTCGTTCGCGCCAGTGCGGCAGCGGTCGAAGCCGAAACCACCGATGGCGAGGAGGAAACCCCCACCGCCCGTCCGGTGGCTGGCGGCGATATCATCAGCCGCCCTTCGCAGCTTCTCGAAGCCGTGCTCGCCGCGGGCCGCAAGGGCCTCTCGATCCAGCGCTACAAGGGCCTGGGCGAAATGAACGCGGAGCAGCTCTGGGAAACCACGCTGGACCCGGAAAACCGCGCCCTGCTCCAGGTCAAGGTCGAGGATGCAGACGTCACCGACGAGATCTTCACCCGCCTGATGGGTGACGTGGTGGAACCGCGCCGCGACTTCATTCAGGAAAATGCGCTGAACGTCGCCAACCTCGACGTGTGACGGTAAAGGGCAGGGAAGCCGCGCGCTTCCCTGCCTGCCGGCACCGTCCGAAATGACCGCGATTTTAACGCTTTGCCCGGCTGACAAGCCAACTCCGCTCCCCTAGCATGGCCGCTCGGCAATGGGGGACGACATGACGAAATTCGGACGCGGTGCATCCGCGCGCGCGGCACTGCTGGCAGGTCTGGCACTGGCCCTGGCTCCGCAGGCAGCCTTGGCCCGCAAGGATATCGGCCAGACGGCAGCTACCGCGCTCACGCAGGCGCAGCGCTACATGGAAGCGGAAAACTGCGAGGGTGCCTTGGGCCAGGTCTCGCCCATCGTCGCCAGCAAGGATTTCCCGGCGCTGGAAGAACCGGTCCGCTTTCCCTTCCTGCTGATCTCGACCCTGTGCGAAGCGCGGACGAACCGGATCGAACCCGCGCTCGTCCATGCCCGCGCCGCCACGGCCATCACCGGTGCGCCCGAGATCGCATGGACGCTGCGCTTCGGCATCGAACTCGACGGCGGCAAGCCGGAGGACGCCGTCGCCACGCTGGAAGCCATGCAGCAGCGCCTTCCGGAAGGGATCGACGGTGTCGACACCGAATGGCTCTTCGCGCTTAGCCGGAAGTTCCAGGAGGACAAGGACAACCCGGCCTATCGCCGCCTCCTCGCGCTGCTCACCGCGCCCGAATTCGCGCGGGGCAAGGAAGACATGGCGTTCGACTGGATGCGCCGGTCCTATGCGCGCCTGCTCCTCTCCTCCGGCGATCGACCGGCCGCGGCTGCTCAGATAGCGGCGATCCGGTCCGCCGATGCCCTGCGCGAGATAACCCTGGACCCCGCGCTTCGGGACATGCTGCCCGCCAGCTTCGACTTGCGCGCCGCCTATGAACGGCAGATCGCAGCGCTGGAAAGCCGCAGCGTCACCCGCCCCGGCCTGCTCGAACTGCCCATCGCCATCGCCGCATCCCGGCGCACGCTCGGCCAGGCCGAAAAGGCGCTTGCCACGCTGGAGGCCGCACGGCCGGAAGGGGTGCTTTCCAAGCAGTTTTCGGATCACGACAAGCAGCTCAACTGGTGGTGGGACGGCATGGCCCGCACTTACGAACAGCTCGGCCGCTACGACGAGGCGGCTGCGGCCTATCGCAAGGCCATCGAGGGCGGCGAACGAGGCGCCGGCAACTTCAGCCAGACCATCAACCTGGCCTATCTCCATTCACGCTTCGGGCACGACGACGCTGCCCTTGCCACGCTGGCCACCGTCGAAGGCAAGACGGACAGCATGGCCAGCCCCTACGGCGTGATGGAACTGCGCCTGGCGCGGGGCTGCGCGGCGCAGGCGCTGGGCAAGACCGACCTGGCACAGGCCGACCTCGCCTATGCCGAAGCCCACGCGGCCGACCATCCCGAGGCGGTTACCGACCTGCAGATCTGCACTGGCCGGATCGACGCGGCAGCCGCATCGATGATCGCCCGGCTGGACGACCCGGATCGCCGGATCAACGCGCTGACCCAGCTCAGCGACTACGATCCGCTCCCGGCGAACCTGCCGCCCTCACCCTTCGCGGCGGGCCTCGAAACCCTCAAGCACCGCCCCGACGTGCAGGCCGCGATCGCGCGGGCCGGAGGAACGCGAAAGTTCAACATCTTCCCCGCGACGCTGTAGCTTGCACGCCGGCATGGGCGCGGCCATAAGTCGCGCCCATGCGTATTCTCCTTGCTGCCGCGCTGCTTGCCGGAACCGCCGCCCCTGCCGCCTCCCCTGCCGCCTCCCCTGCCATCGCCCAGACAGCGCCTGCCCCGATCCTGACGACGCCCGACGCGAAAGACGTCTGGACTCACGCCCAGCCTCAGGTTGCCCGCGTCACCCATGTCGCCCTCGATCTCGACGTCGATTTCGGCACGAAGACTCTCGCGGGGAGCGCCGTGCTTGACGTGCTGGCCGCCCCCGATGCGGCACAGATCGTGCTCGACGCCGACGATATCGACATTGCCGCGATAACCGACCCTGCCGGCAAGCCGCTGAAATGGACGCTTGGCCCGAAGGACAAGGACATCGGTTCGGCGCTCACCGTCGAACTGGCCGGTGCCAGGCAGATCCGGATAACCTACCGGTCGAAGCCCGGCGCCACCGCGCTGCAATGGCTGCCGCCGGAGATGACCTTCGGAAAGAAGAAGCCCTTCCTGTTCAGCCAGGGCCAGGCAATCCTCAACCGTTCCTGGGTGCCGACGCAGGACAGCCCCGGCATCCGCCAGACCTGGGAAGCCACCCTGCGCGTGCCGGGCGACATGGTTGCGGTGATGAGCGCGGAAAAGCTTTCGGGCGACAAGGGAGAGGCGCTGCCCGACGGCCGCCGCCAATTCCGCTTCCGCATGGACAAGCCGGTGCCGCCCTACCTGATCGCCTTTGCGGTGGGCGATCTCAAGTTCAAGTCGCTCGGCCCGCGTTCCGGCGTTTGGACCGAGGCGCCGATGCTGGACAAGGCGGCGAAGGAATTCGTCGACGTCGAAAAGATGATCGACGCCGCCAGCAAGCTCTACGGTCCCTATCGCTGGGGCCGGTACGACATGCTCGTGCTGCCGCCTGCCTTCCCTTACGGCGGCATGGAAAACCCGATGCTGACCTTCCTGACGCCAACCATCGTCACGGGGGACCGCTCAAACACCGATGTCGTCGCGCATGAACTGGCGCATTCGTGGTCGGGCAACCTCGTCACCAATGCCACCTGGTCGGATTCGTGGCTGAACGAGGGCTTCACCACCTACTTCGAGAACCGCATCATGGAGTCGCTCTACGGCAAGGAGCAGGCCGCGACGTATGCCGATCTCGACTGGGACGTGATGAGCCGCGAAATCGCCGATGCCGGCGGCCAGACCGGCGCCGCCACGCGCCTGAACGGTGAACCGGGCGCGGGCGAGGTGGACTATACCAAGGGGTCCAACTTCCTGCGCATGATCGAATACACCGTGGGCCGCGAGAAGTGGGACGCCTATCTCACTTCCTACTTCGACCGCCACGCTTTCCAGCCGCAGACCACCGCCGGATTCCTGTCGGACCTGCGCGAACGCCTGCTGAAGGGGCAGCCCGACCTCGAACTGAAACTCCAGCTCGACCGCTGGTCCTACGGCGCGGGCCTGCCCGGCAATGCCGTTCGCGTCCACAGCGCCACACTGGCGAAAATCGATACAAAGCTGGCGGCCTTCAATGCGGGCGGCCCCGCCAGCGCGGTGCAGCCCAAGGGCTGGACCACGCAGGAATGGCTGCGCTTCCTCAACGGCATCGACCGCCGGCAGACGCCCGCGCGCCTGAAGGAACTGGACGAGACGCTCGGACTCTCGGCCTCGGGCAATGCCTATGTCCAGTCGGCCTGGTTCGAACTGGCCATCACCAACCGCTACGATCCGGCAGTACCTTATCTGCGCGGCTATCTTTCGCGGATCGGGCGCGGGCTGCTGGTCTATCCGCTCTACAAGGGGCTGATGAAGCAGGGCGACTGGGGCCAGCCCAAGGCGCGGGACTTCTTCGCCGAAGCCAGGCCGACCTATCACCCCTCGACCGCTGCGGGTATCGGGCGCATCGTCGCGCCGGATGCCGTGCAGGAGTAGCCATCATGACGTCAGGCCTGTCCACTCGCTTCGGCAATGCCCCCGGGCCCGACGTGTTCGAGGCTCTCGCCCATGCCGCCTTCGCGCGCATTCCCGAACCGTTCGCGCAGCACCTCGACGGGGTGACCGTCCACGTCGAGGAGTTCGCGGACGAGGACACCCTGCGCGCCGTCGGGCTGGAAGATGCATGGGAACTGACCGGCCTCTACCACGGCCGCCCGCTGGACGAGGAATCCGTCTGGGTCGCGGGAGAGTTCCGCCCGCGCATCACCCTCTACCGCCAGCCGCTACTGGCGGAATGGTGCGAGACCGGGGTGACGCTGGAAGACCTCGTGACGCATGTGGTGGTCCACGAAGTTGGCCACCACTTCGGCCTTTCCGACGACGATATGCATGGCCTGGAGGACGACGCGGACTGAACGTTCCGCTTTCCTACAGTTGCCGTTGCGCAATATCCTGACCGGCATGGCTCACGCAGACCCCCTCCTTCCACTTCGGCCGGACCCGGCGGCGGGTCTGCGGCAAGGGAGCCGCTTTTTCGTCCCCTGGACTGTGTAAACCGTGTCAAGCAGTGGGTCTGGCGAGGTGCAAAATGGCGCGAAAAATCGTTGCCGCGCCGCGCAATGATCCGATAGGAGCAGGGGCATGACTCTCTCCCTCCCCCGTCATCTCCCGCTCCTTTCCGCCTCGCTCATGGCCGCGCTGCTTGCCGGTTGCGCAACGACGCCCGTATCCGGCCCCACCCAGCAACAAGCCGCGGCCCCGATCGAGGTCGGCGTGATCGCCATCAACGATTTCCACGGCGCGCTGGAACCGCCGAACCAATCGGTCGATGCGCCGGACGGACAGGGCAACGAAGTTTCGGTGCCGGCGGGCGGCGGAGCCTGGCTCGCATCTGCGGTGGATTCGCTGAAGGCAAGGCATGCCAACAACGTCGTCGTGGCGGCGGGCGATCTGACCAGCGCCTCACAGCTCGCCTCCTCGCTCTATCTCGACGAGCCTGCGGTGGGCGTGATGAACCGCGTCGGCGTGGAATTCAACGCGGTGGGCAATCACGAATTCGACCGGGGCTGGAAGGAACTGCGGCGCCTCCAGAACGGCGGCTGCGAGAAGAACACGCGGGTCCAGCCCTGCCAGCTCGAAGCCTTCAAGGGCGCCAGCTACAAGTACCTCGCCGCCAGCACGACCCTGGCTGACGGTTCACCGCTGTTCCCCGCCACCGGCATCAAGACCTTCGGCGAGGGCAAGGACAGGATCACCGTCGGCTTCGTGGGCCTTTCGCTCAAGACGGTGCCCACGCTCGTCGCGCCCGACCGGGTGGAAGGGCTGAAGTTCGCGGACGAGGCGGAGACGATCAACCGCGCCGCCGGGGCGCTGAAGGCGCAGGGCGCGGATGCCGTGGTCGTGCTGATCCATCAGGGCGGACGCACCACCGGTACGCCCGATCCCAACGGCTGCAACCAGATGACCGGCGAGATCGAACCCATCCTCGATCACCTGAATCCCGGCGTCGATCTCGTGGTTTCGGGGCATACCCACTGGGCCTATGTCTGCGACTACACCGCCAACACCCGGGCCGGGCCGATCCTGCTGACCAGCGCGGGCGTCTACGGCAAGCTGGTGACGGACATCACGCTGAAGTTCGACCCGGTGACGCACAAGTTGATCGACAAGCAGGCGCACAACCTGATCGTGCAGTCCGCCGCCTACAAGTCCGCCAAGGGCGAGGTTGCCAACAGCGCGGCCTTCCCGCAGTTCCAACCCCGAGCCGACGTCGCGGCGTTCATCCAGCGCTACAAGGATGCCTCGCTGCACCTCGTCGCCCGGCCGGTGGGTCATCTGTCCGGCCCGCTTGGCAAGGAAGAAGGAAACGGCACCGCGCAAGGCGGCTCTCTCGGCAACCTGATCGCCGATTCGCAGCTCGCCGCGACCCTCAAGGCCGGCGCGCAGATCGCCTTCACCAACCCCTTCGGCATCCGCACCTCGCTGATCCCGGCGGCAGACGGCACCGTGACCTTCGGCCAGATCTATGCGGTGGAGCCGTTCAACAACGAACTCGTCACCATGTCGCTGACCGGCGCGGCCATCCGCGCGACGCTTGAACAGGGGCTCGACGATACCGGCGACAAGCAGATGCTTACGCCCAGCGCCGGCATGCGGATCGCCTTCGACATGCGCCGCCCCTCAGGCTCGCGGATCACGGCAATCACGCTGAACGGCAAGCCGCTCGATCCGGCGAAGAGCTACCGGGTAAGCGTGGTCAACTTCCTGGCCGAAGGCGGCGACGGCTTCAGCGGCTTCATCGGCGGTATGGACCGCACGCGGGGCGGCATCGATATCGAGGCGATGGAAGACTGGCTCTCGGCAGTGCCGATGCGAAAGGTGCCGGAAGAAGACCGGACTTCCGAGACGAAGTGATCGCAAAAAAGGCCCCGAAGCAGACGCTTCGGGGCCTTTTTTCATGGCGCCGGCTTCAGGCCGCCACCTCGGTCAGGCTGCCTTCGCTGGCCGCTTCCAGCAGGCGACGTTCGAGCGCCCTGATGCGGGAGGACGACGTCAGCTTCTCGCCCAGCAGGTCGGTAACGTAGAACGTGTCTGCCGCACGCTCCCCATAAGTGGCGATATGGGCGGAGTGGACCATGAGCTTCGATTCGAACAACGCATGCGCCAGCCGGTTGAGCAGCGCCGGACGGTCACGGGCGTTGACCTCCACCACGGTGAGGCGGTTGGATGCCTTGTTGTCCACCAGCACGCGCGGCCGCACCTCGAAAGCGTCGGCCCGCGGCCTGGCATCGGGCCGGGCAACGAGTTGCGGCAGGATCTTGATGCGGTTCGCCAGCGCGTTCTCGATCGAGGATCGCAGGCGGGCCAGCTGGGTCTCTTCCATGAAGGGCCGGCCCAGCGGGTCCTGAACAAGGAAGTTGTCCACCGCGCGGCCCGTACGGGTCGTGTGAATGCGTGCGTCGATGATATTGCCGCCAGCCAGATGAATGCCGCCGGCAATGCGGTAGAACAGGCCCGGATGGTCCGAGGCGATCACGGTCACGAGAGTGGCCCCGCGCGCCGGGTAATACTCGGTCACGATCGAGAGCGGCTCGTCCTTCGAGGCATGGAACTGCGCAAGGTTCTTGGCGATGACGTCTTCCGGCTCGGCGATCCAGTAGGCATCGGCAAACTGGCTGCCCAGTTCCTGCACCAGCAGCTCGTTCCGGGGGACACCGGCGGCGACGATGGCCTTCTTGGCCGCCACACGCTTCTCGCGCCCGAACTCGACATGGCCGAGACGCAGCCTTTCCTCGGCGGCACCGTAAAGTTCGCTGATGAGCTGGCGCTTCCACGAATTCCACGTTCCCGGCCCCACCGCGCGGATATCGACGATGGTGAGCAGGGTAAGCTGGCGGAGGCGATCCACCGATTGCACCAGCTCGACAAAGTCGGTGATCGTCTTGGTGTCGGACAAGTCGCGCTTGAAGGCGGTGGCGGACAGCACGAGATGCTGCAGCACGAGCCACGAAACCAGCTCGGTCTCCTCCTCGTCGAGACCGAAGCGAGGGCAGAGCTTCAACGCGATCTCGGCGCCGAGCTCGGAATGGTCGCCGCCGCGGCCCTTGGCGATATCGTGCATGAGCACCGCCGCGTAGAGCGCCCGGCGCGAACGGACCTTGTGGATGATCTCGTGAGCAAGGGGGTGGTCCTGCTTCAGTTCCCCCTTCTCGATGCGCGATAGCAGGCCGATCGCACGGATCGTATGCTCGTCCACCGTGTAGTGATGGTACATGTCGAACTGCATCTGCGCGTTGACGCGGCCGAATTCGGTGACGAACCGCCCAAACACGCCTGCCTCGTTGAAAGAGCGCAGCGCGACTTCCGGGTTGTTGCGGCTGGTGAGCAGTTCCATGAACAGTTCGTTGGCGCGCGGATCGCGGCGCACGTCGTCACGGATCAGCGCCGCATCGCGCGAGACGAGACGCATGGTCTCGGGATGGATTTCCAGCCCCTCGCGGTCCGCGATGACGAAAATCTCGATCAGGCGCACCGGATCGGTCTCGAACCAGTTCTCTCCGGGGACCATGATGCGGCCGCCAAAGACCTTGTAGCCCTTCACCGTGCGAGGGCGTGCCCGGAACCCCGCGAGCAGACCGCGCGGCTGGCGCTTGGCGAACTGGTCATCAAGCTGCGCAAGGAAGACGCCGGTAAGCGTTCCCACGACTTTCGCCTGAAGGAAGAACATCTGCATGAACCGCTCGACCGCGCTTTTCCCCGGCCGGTCGGAATAGTTCATCCGCGCCGCCACCTCGCGCTGGAGATCGAAGGTCAGACGGTCCTCGGCCCGGCGGGTGATCGTGTGGAGGTGGCAGCGCACTGCCCAGAAGAAATTCTCGGCCCGTCGGAAGGCGCGATATTCCTTGTGCGTAAGCAGGCCCACGTCGACGAGTTCGCTGGGATCGCGCACCTTGTGGATATACTTGCCGATCCAATAGAGCGTGTGCAGGTCGCGCAGGCCGCCCTTGCCCTCTTTCACATTGGGTTCGACCACGTAGCGGCTGTCGCCCATCCGCTTGTGACGTTCCTCCCGCTCGGCCAGTTTCTCGACCACGAACTGGCGCTCGGTCCCGGCGACGACATCCTTCCAGAAGCGCGCGCGCACTTCCTCGTAGAGTTCCTGGTCGCCCCAGACATAGCGCCCCTCCAGCATGGCCGTGCGGATGGTGAGGTCCGACCGGCTCATGCGGACCATGTCGTCCACCGAGCGGCTCGAATGGCCGATCTTGAGGCTGAGATCCCAGAGGAAATAGAGCATCGCCTCGATGACCTGCTCGCACCAGGCGGTCTGCTTGATCGGGGTGAGGAAGGCGAGGTCCACATCGGAATGCGGGGCCATCTCGCCGCGTCCGTAACCACCCACGGCAATGATCGAAAGACGCTCGCCCTTGGAGCGGTTCATCGCCGGGTAGACGTGAGTGGAAACGTGATCGTGAATCACTCTCAGGAGCTGGTCGACCAGATAGGCCTGCGCCTCGGCAACTTCGTGCCCGGCGGACGGCTTTTCCACGAGACGTCGTGCAATCTCGGCCCGGCCGTTCTCCAGCGCCTCGCGCAGGAGTTCGACCACCTGCTTGCGCCCCTTGGCGGCACCGACTTCGGCAACAACGGCTTCTATGGCCTCGACCAGCGCGCGGCGGTCGATCACGGAACGGGGCGAAGGGATGCGGATCACGCTCATGTCGGGTGATATCTAGACATTCAAGAGCTTGAGGGGAACAACATCCGCACGCTCGGCCTGCCGATTTTGGGTGGAGGGCCGAAATCCGGCCTACCATCGCCCCCCCGGCTATGCCAGAAGGCCCCGGCAACGCACCGTCGGCGCCGCTCCGGCCCGATGGCAAGACGAGATACGAGGTCGAGCACTTGTCCCTGACAGCACTTGCCGCAACCGCCGCCGCAGAAGCGCACCAGCCGATCTATTGGGTCAACCTGGGCCTCAAGAACTATCTTTTCCGGATCGGCAGCTTCGAACTGCGCTGGTACTCGCTAGCCTATCTGGCGGGCATCATGCTCGGCTACTGGCACCTGTCGCGGATGATCAAGGCCCCCGGCGCGCCGCTCGCGCAGCGCCATGCCGACGACCTGTTCTTCTACTGCACGATCGGCATCATCCTGGGCGGGCGCCTCGGCTACGCCACGTTCTATACGGGCGGCGACACCGGCATTCCCAGCCTCTGGTCGGACCCGGGCGCGCTGGTCTCGCTCTGGCACGGCGGCATGAGCTTCCATGGCGGACTGATCGGCGTGCTGTTGGCCATGGCGTGGGTTTCCTGGCGCGGCCAGCTCGATTTCCTGCGGGTGGCGGACTACATTTCGGTCTGCGTGCCCTTCGGCATGATGTTCGGCCGCCTCGCGAATTTCGTGAACGGCGAACTCTGGGGCCGCGTCGTCACCGATCCCAACCTGCCCTGGGCCATGGTCTTCCCCGACGCCGGGCCGCTGCCGCGCCACCCCAGCCAGCTTTATGAAGCCGGGCTCGAGGGCCTGCTGATGATCGTCATCATGCTCACGCTGTTCTGGAAGACCCGCGCGCGGTTCCGTCCAGGCCTGCTGGTCGGCGTCTTCACCACCGGCATCGCCTGTGCGCGCTTCACCGTGGAATTCTTCCGCCAGCCCGACGCCCAACTCCAGGACTTCGCCTCCCGCACCGGCCTGTCGATGGGCCAGTGGCTGACGATCCCGTTGATCCTGCTGGGCCTCGCGCTGGTCGCCCGCGCACTGACCAAGCCGGCGCTGGCGGCAGTTCGCCCGGTCACCGCCTGATCCCCGCCGGCCAGGCCGCCCGACGATGACCAAAGCGAATGCCGAGCCGCTCACCACGATCTTCCGGCGGCTGATCGGCAGCTACGGGCCGATCTCGCTGCTGCACTACATGGGCGAATCGAACGCCCGCTACTATGCCGACAAGGATCCTCTCGGCAGCGCGGGCGACTTCATCACCGCGCCCGAGATCAGCCAGATGTTCGGCGAACTGATCGGCCTGTGGCTGGCGGACATCTGGATGCGCGCGGGCAGCCCGGTTCCCGTCCACTACGTGGAACTCGGCCCCGGGCGCGGCACCCTGGCGCGCGACGCGCTGCGCACGATGAAACGGGTCGGCCTGGAACCGCAGGTCCACTTCGTTGAAAGCTCGAACGCCCTGAAAGCACTTCAGGCCGAGGCCGTGCCGGATGCGCAGTGGCATCACGACCTCGCCAGCGTGCCCACCGATGCGCCGCTGCTGCTGGTAGGAAACGAATTCCTCGACGCGCTGCCGGTTCGACAACTGGTGAAAACGGCAGAAGGCTGGCGCGAACGCATGGTCGACTGGGGGGAAGATCGCTTCCGTCCCGTCGCCGGGGACAAGCCGATGGACGCTGCCGTGCCGGACGCGCTCAAACCGGCGGACGAAGGCACCCTGATCGAGACTTGCCCGGGCGCGGCCGCCGTCATGCACGAGATTGCCACGCGCATGGCCGCGCAGGGCGGAGCCGCCCTGCTGATAGATTATGGCTATGCCGAGCCCTGCACCGGCTCCACGCTTCAGGCGCTCCACGCGCATACCAAGGTCGATCCCTTCGCCATGCCCGGCGAGGCCGACCTTACCTGCCTCGTCGATTTCACGATCCTTGCCGACATTGCCCGAAATGAAGGTGCGACCTGGCTCGGAACGGTGACGCAGGGCGATTTCCTGCGTGCGCTGGGGATCGAGACGCGCGCCGCCAACCTGTCATCCGCTGCACCGCAACACGCAGAGACTATCCGGCGGGCCACGGATCGGCTTATCAGGGATGACGAGATGGGAACCCTGTTCAAGGTCATGGGCGTGACCGGGCCGGACTGGCCGCAAGGCGCAGGGTTCTGACCGGACCGGACAGGGGACGAGCATGAACGAAGCGACGGCAGGGGTAGTTCAGGAAGTGGATAGGCAAAAGGTAAAGGGCGTGAGCGTGCAGGACCTGCGCGGCCCCGACCGGCTGGAACGGGCGCTGGGCGCTCTGGCGCTGGTCATGCTCGGCTTCATCTGCGTGGCGATCCTGCGCGGGATGCCGCAGTGGCCGCTCATTCCGGCGGTCATCTGGATACATCTCGCCACGATCCTCGTTGCGCTGGTGCTGACGCCCGTGCTGCTCTGGCGGCGGCGCGGCGACGGGCGGCACCGCGTGATCGGCTATATCTGGTCCGCCGCCATGATGCTGACCGCGCTCGACAGCTTTTTCGTGCATGTCGGCAAGCCCGGCCACTTCAGCCTGATCCATATCCTTTCGGTGTTCACGCTCATCATGGTCCCGGTGCTGGTCCTCGCCGCGCGTCGCCATAATGTCACCCGGCACCGCCGCACCGTGCGCGGCCTCATCACCGGCGCCCTGTTGATCGCGGGCTTCTTCACCTTTCCGTTCGACCGCCTGCTGGGACACTGGCTGTTCGGCTGATCGATATCACGGCATCCGGCGCTTGAAACGCGGCGCGCCTGGCCCCAACTGTTGCGGTGCAACATCCCCATGCGCAGGACCCTGCCCATGAACGCCCGCAGAACTACCGATTTCAACGACAAGCTCGGCTGCGACCAGTCGGTTCTGGTGCTGCAGGGCGGCGGCGCGCTGGGAGCGTACCAGGCCGGTGTGTACGAGGCTCTTGCCGACGAAGGCCATGCGCCGGATTGGGTCGCCGGCATCTCCATCGGTGCGATCAATGCCGCGATCATCGCCGGCAACGCACCGGAAGACCGCGTGCCGCAGCTTCGGACATTCTGGGAGGGGCTGAGCAACGAGCTGCTCTACAAGCTGGATATCGGCAACGGGTTCGCCCGCCGCGCCTTCAACGAGGTTTCGGCTGGATGGGCGGCCACTTTCGGCGTGCCCGGCTTCTTCACCCCGCGCCTGCCCACACCGCTGCCCGAGTGGCCCGCAGAACTGGACCGCCTCAGCTTCTACGATACCGCGCCGCTGCGCCAGACCTTGCTTGATCGGGTCGATTTCGAACGGATCAACCGGGCGGAAACCCGCTTTTCGGTAGGGGCGGTCAACATGATGACCGGCAACTTCGCCTATTTCGACAATAGCAGCGATCGCAGGATCGGCCCCGAGCATATCATGGCCAGTGGCGCACTGCCGCCCGGCTTTCCGCCGGTGGAGATCGACGGCGAATGGTACTGGGACGGAGGCCTGGTCTCCAACACGCCGCTGCAGTACGTGCTCGACAATCGCAGCCCCTGCGAGATGACGGTGTTCCAGGTAGACCTCTTCCCATCGCGCGGGTCGGTTCCGCGAACGATGGCCGATATCGCCCAGCGCGAGAAGGACATCCGCTTTTCCAGCCGCACGCGTCTCAACACGGACCTCTCGAAGCAACTCCAGGAAATGCGCGCCGCGGCTCAGCGGCTTGCCCACAGGCTGCCCGAGGAACTGCGCGACGATCCTGACCTGCACCGACTGCTCGGCTGCCGCCCTGCCGGCGCGGTGGCGGTGATGCACCTCATCAACCGCCCCCGCGGGTACGAGACGATGTCCAAGGACTACGAATTCTCGCGCATGACCGTAACCGAGCATTGGGAAGCCGGAAAGGCCGACGCCCAATTCTCGCTGGAGCACCCCGAGTGGACGAGGCGGCATCTCAAGCCTGACGAAATCATGACGTTCGACCTTGCGGACAAAGCCCCGCACCGGATCGGACAACCAGGAGTAGGTGAATGAAACTGAAGGACAAGGCCTGCATCGTCACCGGCGCCGCCAGCGGCATCGGCAACGCCATCGCCCACAAGTACGCCTCCGAAGGCGGCAAAGTGGCAATCGCCGACCTCAACATCGATGCCGCGCAGAAAGCCGCCGACGAGATCAAGGCCCGGTACGGCACCGAGACCCTCGCCGTCGCCATGGACGTGACCAGCGAGGATCAGGTGAACGCGGGCGTCGCCGCCGTGGTGGAAGCCTGGGGTACGGTGGACGTGCTCGTTTCCAATGCCGGCATCCAGATCGTCAACCCTGTCGACCAGTTCGCCTTCTCCGACTGGAAGAAGATGCTTGCCATCCATCTGGACGGCGCCTTCCTCACCTCCAAGGCCGTGCTGCCGCACATGTACGCGCAGAAGTCCGGCTCGATCATCTTCATGGGCTCGGTCCATTCGAAGGAAGCGAGCCCGCTCAAGTCCGCCTACGTCACCGCCAAGCACGGACTGCTCGGCCTTGCCCGCGTGGTCGCCAAGGAAGGCGGCAGGAAGGGCGTCCGCTCAAACGTGATCTGCCCCGGCTTCGTCCGCACCCCGCTGGTGGACAAGCAGATCCCGGAACAGGCCAAGGAACTCGGCATCTCCGAGGACGAAGTGATCAGCAAGGTGATGCTCGGCCAAACCGTGGACGGCGAATTCACCACCGTTGACGATATCGCCGAAGTGGCGCTGTTCTTCGCGGGCTTCCAGACGAATGCGCTTACCGGGCAGTCCCTGGTGGCCAGCCACGGATGGTTCATGGAATAAGGACGCGGGGATTCCGGTCCGATATTCCGGGAGGCTGGGCATCTGCTGCCCGGCCTCCCCCTTGCTCAGCCAGCGGCGATCTTCAGCCGCGCCAGAGCCTCATCGCGCCCGATCAGCGGCAGCAGCGCGCCCATGTCCGGCCCATGCTCCATGGCCGTCAACGCCAGACGCAGCGGCAGGAACAACGCCTTGCCCTTGCGCCCCGTCGCGTCCTTGAGCGCGCCGGTCAGCATCTTCCACACGCCCTCGCTCCACTCGATCCCCGCCAGAACCTTGCCTGCCTGTGCCAGGAAAGCCCGGTCTTCTTCCGAAAGCTCGGGCGCTTCGATGGGGCCGATGACCACCTTCCACCAGTCATGCACCTCGTGAACATGTGCGAGGTTGGGGCGCACCGTCTCCCATGCCCCGGCGTCCATCTCCTCGGGCAGGCGCGCGGACACCGCCTCGAATGGCAGCGCATGAACGATCGCCGCGTTGACACGCTCCAGTTCCGCCTCGTCGAAACGGGCGGGCGCACGGCCGAAACGGGAAAGGTCGAACGCCGCTGCGAGGGCCTCGGCGTCCAGCGAGGGATCTACCGGATCGCTCGTGCCGAGCCGCGCGAGCAGCGCAACGACCGCCTGCGGCTCGATACCGACCTCACGAAAATGCGCGACGCCCAGCGAGCCGAGACGCTTGGACAGCTTGCCCTCGGCGCCGACCAGCAGCGCCTCGTGCGCAAAGGCCGGGACCGGCGCGCCGAGTGCGGTGAACATCTGGACCTGCGCCGCGGTGTTGGAAACGTGGTCCTCACCGCGCAGGATCCGGGTCACGCCCATGTCCACATCGTCGATGGCGGAAGGCAGCATGTAGAGCCAGGAACCATCGGCGCGGCGAATCACCGGATCGCTGATCTGCGCGGGATCGAATTTCTGGGCGCCGCGAATCCCGTCTTCCCACTCGATCGGTTCGTCATGATCGAGCAGGAAGCGCCAGTGCGGCAGATCCCCCGCAGCGATCCTCGCGGCCTTTTCCTTTTCCGGCAGCCTGAGCGCGCCGCGATCGTAGATCGGCGGTAGCCCACGGCCGAGCAGGACCTTGCGCTTCAGTTCCAGTTCCTGCGGCGTCTCCCAGCAGGGATAGACGCGCCCGGCAGCCTTCAGCCGCTCGAACTCGCGCTCGTACAGGGCAACGCGAGCAGACTGGCGCTCCTCCCCGCTCCACGCGATACCGAGCCAGGCGAGATCGGCGCGGATGCCGTCTACATATTCCTCTTTCGAACGCGCCGCGTCGGTATCGTCGATACGCAGAAGGAAGCGTCCACCCGCCTGCTTCGCGAGCAGCCAGTTGTGCAGTGCCGTGCGGATGTTGCCGACGTGGAGGTGCCCGGTGGGCGAAGGAGCGAAGCGGGTAACGGTCATGTCCCGCGCGTTACGGCGGGCGCGCTCCGCCGTCAAACGCGGCGCGCGAACATGGCCTTGGCGGCCAGCGCCGCGAACCCCGCCAGCAGGCCCCAGAAAGCGGAGCCGATGCCAAGGACCGAAACCCCGGAGGCGGTCGCGGCGAAAGTCAGGATCGCGGCGTCCCGTTCGGTTTTCTCGACCAGCATGTGCTCAACCGCGCCCGAAAGCGGCGCGATGAGCGCTATGCCTGTGAAGGCGGCGATGGAGGTCCGGGGCATTGTGAGGAAGAACTGCACCAACGGGGCCGAGAACAGGGCCAACGCCAGGTAGAAGCCGGCATAGATAAGGCCGACCATCCAGCGGCGCCCCTGGTCGGGGTGCGCATCCGAACTGGTGCAGATCGCCGCCGTGATCGCCGCGAGGTTGACCCCGTGCGCTCCGAAGGGCGCCAGCACCATCGTAGCCAGTCCTGTCCCCAGCAGCAGCGGTTGCGGCCTGGGCGTGTAGCCCGCCGTCCGCAGCACGACGAGACCGGGCAGGTTCTGCGATACCAGCGTCACAAGGAACAGCGGCACGCCGATGCTGACCACCGCCTTGATATCGAAGGCCGGGGTTACCGGCTCCATCCCGCCGAGCAGCGATCCGGGTTCGAAACCCGCCACATCCCCGCGCGCCAGCACGATGGCGACGCCGGAAACCAGCACCAGCAACAGCGCGTAGAGCGGAAACCTCTGCCGGGCGATCACGAAGACCACCAGCAGGACCACGACCAGCAACGCGTCGGTTTCCAGCGTCCGGAAAAGCTGGAGGCAGAACGGCAGAAGCACCCCCGCGAGCATCGCCGAGGCGACCGAGGCCGGTATCCGCGCCGCCAGTCGCCCGAGTGCGGGAACCAGGCCGAGCAGGCACATCAGGCCCGCCGCGGCAACGAACGCGCCTGTCGCCACCGGCCATGCAACGGCCCCGTCACTCGCGGCCAGCAGTGCCGCGCCGGGCGTCGACCAGGCGAGCACCACCGGCATGCGCATCCACAGCGAGAGAATCGCCCCCGCCACGGCAATGCCGAGGCACAGGGCCGTGACTGCCGAACCGACCTGCCCGCCGTTGGCCCCGAGCGCCTGCATGGCCTGGACCACGAGAGCGACGGTTCCGCCGAACCCGATCAGGGCGGCGACAAGGGCGGAAGTCCAGGATGCGAGCGGCGGCAGTCGGGAAATCATTTTCGCGCTATGGCAGGTTTGCCGTGGAAGGAAAGACGCCTCGCCCTGCCCGAGGTTTACCTCGCCGTCCCCCTCGGGCAAGCTTTCGGAACTGGATAGGAGGATCGACATGAAAATGCGCGCCGGACTGATTCTGCCCCTGATTGCAGCCATGTCTGCCTGCACCGCCCCCGCGGCGAAATCCCCTCCTGCCGGAGCGAGCGCCTCGATGGAAACCCTGAACGGCACGGTCGCCTATCGTGAACGGATCGCCCTGCAGCCCGACGCCCGCGTGAAAGTCACGCTGGCCGACGTCGGCCGCATGGACGCGCCTGCCACGGTCATCGCCGAAACCGAATTCGCCAGCGAGGGCCGCCAGGTGCCGCTGCCATTCGCCCTCAGCTACGATCCGGCCCGCCTCGCGCCGAACGGCACTTATGCGGTGTCCGCGAGAATCACCGATTCGGGCGGGCGGCTGCTGTGGATTACCGACACACGCGTAACCCTGCCCGCGCCCGGAACGCCGGTTTCGCTGATGCTGGTGGGCGTTCGGAACTAGGCGCTGCGGAAGGCGTGCGTGATCGGATAGCGGCGGTCACGGCCGAAATTGCGCGCGGTCAGCTTCACCCCGGGTGAGGCCTGGCGCCGCTTGTATTCGGCGCGGTGAAGCAGGCGCTCCATCTCCCGCACGGTTTCCCGGTCGAACCCCTCGTTGACGAGTTGCTCCACGCTCTTGTCATGATCGACAAGGCCGAGAAGAATCGGGTCCAGCACTTCGTAGGGCGGCAGGCTGTCCGAATCGCGCTGGTCCGCCCGCAGTTCGGCGCTGGGCGCCCTGACCAGGACTTCCGGGGGAATCACCTCCCCGCGCGGTCCGATCCCGATGCGCGGAACATGGCCGTTGCGCCAGCGGGCCAGCGCATAGACCGTCGTCTTGTAGGCGTCCTTGAGCGGATTGTAGCCACCGGCCATATCGCCGTAGATGGTCGCGAATCCGACGCTCATCTCGCTCTTGTTCCCGGTGGTCAGGAGCATCGGCCCGAACTTGTTGGACAGCGCCATCAGCAAGGTGCCGCGAATGCGGGACTGGAGGTTTTCCTCCGCAAGGTCGCGGCGGGTTCCTTCGAAGCATTCGCCCAGCACCGAATCGAAGCCGTTCACCGCCTCCGCTATCGGCATGACCGAATAGCGTATGCCCAGCGCCTTCGCGCAGTCCGCCGCATGGTCCAGGCTGGCGCGGCTGGTGAAACGGGATGGCATCATCACGCCCCACACCCTCTCCGCCCCGAGCGCATCGACCGCGATCGCGGCGCATAGCGCCGAATCGATGCCGCCCGAAAGGCCCAGCACAACGCCAGGAAAGCCGTTGCGGTTCACATAGTCGCGCAGCGCGAGCACCATCGCGCAGTAGATATCCTCGGGATGGACCGCGAGATCCTCGATCAGCCCCCGGTCGCAGCGCCAGCCCTGCGCGGTTCGGGTCCAGTTGGTCTGGACGACCTGTTCCCGCCAGTCCGCCATCTGGACCGCCACGGCGCCATCGCCGTTGACGACGAAGCTGGCACCGTCGAACACGAGTTCGTCCTGCCCGCCCACGCGGTTGAGATAGGCGAGCGGAAGGCCGGTATCGACCGCGCGGCGCTTGGCCACACCTTCGATGCGCAGCGCATCCTTGTTGATTTCGTAAGGGCTGCCGTTGATGCAGATGAGCATTTCGGCACCGAAATCGGCGAGGTGGCGGCACACTTCCGGGCGCCAGATATCCTCGCAGATCGGCACGCCGATCATTGCCCCCCGCAGAATCACCGGCTCGGGCAGCGGGCCCGGCTGGAACAGGCGCATCTCGTCGAACGTGCCGTAGTTAGGAAGTTCGTGCTTCAGCCGGACAGCCGCGACTTTGCCCTGGTCGAGCAGCGCAACCCCGTTGTGCAGCGCACCATCGAGTACGAAAGCGGAGCCTACCAGCATGGCCGGGCCTTCCGATGCACTGGCTTGGGCCAGCATCTGGAGGCGGGCGGCGGCGCGTTCGATCAGCGCCGGCTTGAGGATCAGGTCCTCCGGCGGATAACCGATCAGGTGGAGTTCGGGAAAGACGACAAGGTCCGCGCCCTGCGCCGCGGTGCGCGCTTCAAGCACTCCGGCAGCGTTGCCGTCGAGATCGCCGACGGACTGGTTGAGCTGCGCCAGCGTGATCCGGAGCGTATCGGCCATGGCGGATTTGATGCCCCGCGCATCGGGCCGGTGCAAACGAAAGATGAAAACGAACGAGACAAATAAAAAACCCTCCCGTCGGGGAGGGCTTTTTCCGTCTCGGACGGACTTTCCGTGATTCCCTGAAAGGGCGGAAAGCAACCGGGGGCCGGCAGACCGTAAGGTCAGTGCGCGGCCCCCTGCCGGATTACTCGGCAGCCGCGGTGGCTTCTTCAGTAGCCGCTTCGGTGGTAGCAGCCAGAGTTTCCTCGGGCAGGGTCTCAACCGACTCGGTAGCAGCTTCGGTGGGCTTTTCGCCACCGCAAGCAGCGAGCGACAGAGCGGCAGCCGACGCGAACGCGGCAAAAGCAATCTTCTTCATGCGAATCCCCTTGCATTGTTTGGCGCACAGGCCAACGCTTGCAGGCAAGCCTGCGGTGCCATTCTTTAGACGAGACAATGGTGCAACGCAAATGGGAAGTATGGGGGTTGAAATCCGCAGAAATCCTAGGGCTTGCACACATATAAAGATATCTTTATATGCCATCGCATGCAAATCGACCCCCTCCTGAGGGCTCTTTCGGAGCCGACGCGCCTGCGCATCATGCGTCTGCTGGCGCATATGGAACTGGCGGTCGGGGAGCTTGCGCAGGTGCTCGGCCAGAGCCAGCCGCGCGTCTCGCGTCATGTGAAGATTCTCTGCGACGCCGGCCTCGCGCAGCGCCGCAAGGAAGGTAGCTGGGTCTTCCTGCGCACTGCCGTGAAGGAGAAGAGCGAGCCGCCGCTAGGGGCCGCAGCCGCCCAGCTCCTCACTATTGCCGAGCGCGACGATCCGGCCTTTTCCGCCCGCTGCAACGAGGATCGCCGCCAGCTTGCGGCGATTCGCGACGCCCGGGAGGCCAGCGCGCAGGCCTACTTCGCCAGCCATGCCGAGGAGTGGGACACGCTGCGCCAGCTTCATGGTGCGGACGGCCCCGTCGAATCGGCACTGCTCACGGCTTTCGGACGACAGAAGCTGGGCGCGCTGCTCGACGTCGGCACCGGCACCGGCCGCATGGCCGAACTTCTGGCGGGCAAGGCGGGGCACGTCACCGCGCTCGACAAGAGCCCGGACATGTTGCGAATTGCACGCGCACGGTTGCAGTCTTTGCCAGCGGACAAGATTTCCCTGGTGCAGGGCGATTTCACGAAGCTGCCGTTCGCAGCTGCGAACTTCGACACCGTGCTGTTCCATCAGGTCCTGCATTATGCACAGGCTCCCGGCCTGGTCCTGGCCGAAGCGGCGCGCGTCACGCGCGAAGGCGGGCGGATCGCCGTAGTCGATCTTGCCGCGCACGAACGCGAGGAACTGCGCGAGCGCCATGCCCATGCCCGCCTCGGTTTTGCCGACGAGCAAATGGAGACCCTGCTGGCGGAAGCCGGGTTCGCACCCGAAGCGCCCGTCTCGCTGCCGGGCGACCCGCTTACCGTGAAGATCTGGACGGCCCGCCGTCTTCCTGCCGCCGCCCATGCTGCCGAGATGGCGGAAACCGGCACGATCGAGACTCAAGAAAGAAAGACCCCGCACTCATGACTTCTGCCCAGCGACCGGTCCAGGCTCCCCTGCTGGGATGCCTGCCGGGCGACATTTCGGTTTCCTTCGAATTCTTCCCGCCCAAGTCGGAGAAGATGGAGGAGCAGCTCTGGGATGCGATCACCCAGCTTGCCCCGCTGGACCCCAGCTTCGTCTCGGTGACGTACGGCGCCGGCGGCTCCACGCGTGAGCGCACGCATTCCACCGTCGCCCGCCTCGTGCGCGAGACCGAGCTGGTTCCCGCCGCGCACCTCACCTGCGTAGGCGCAGGCAAGGGCGAGATCGCGGAAATCGCGGACCAGTACTGGGAAGCGGGCGTGCGCCACATCGTGGCCCTGCGCGGCGATCCGCCGCCGAGCAGCGGCGGCGTCTTCACCCCGCACCCCGAAGGCTACACCGGCGCCGCCGATCTCGTGGCGGGCCTGAAGGCACGCCATGACTTCGACATCTCGGTGGCCGCCTATCCCGAAGTCCACCCCGAAGCGGCCAGCGCGGAAGCCGACCTCGACAACCTCAAGCGCAAGCTCGACGCGGGCGCCAACCGCGCCATCACGCAGTTCTTCTTCTCGACGGACGCCTACTTCCGCTTCATCGACAAAGTGCTCGCCGCAGGGATCACCGCGCCGATCCTGCCAGGGATCATGCCGGTGACCAACTTCACGGCGATCCGCCGCATGTCGGGCAACACCGAGATTCCCGCGTGGCTGGAAACGATGTTCGAAGGGCTAGACGAACGCCCCGGCCCGCGCGCACTTGTCGCCGCCGTCGCCGCTGCCGATCTGTGCCGCAGGCTTTACGAAGGCGGCGTGCGCGATTTCCATTTCTACACGCTCAACCGCGCCGAGCAGGCCTATGCCATCTGCCAGCTCCTGGGCCTGCGCCCCGGGACCGGCGCCTGAGCAGACTTGTTTCCGGACCGTTCGTGCAGCAAGGCGCGCGCGAACGGTCCCTCAAGGGAACTTTGGGCCCGCATCCGGGCGACGAAGGACAACGACCATGACTGCCAGAGAACAGTTCCTCGCCGAAGCGGCCAAGCGTATCCTCATCACGGACGGCGCTTTCGGCACCGAAATCCAGAGCTGGAAGCTCAGCGAAGCGGATTACGCAGGCAATCTCGGCCTCTCGCACGACCAGAAGGGCAACAACGACATCCTCGCGCTGACCAAGCCAGAGGTGCCGGAATCGATCCACCGCGCCTATTTCGAGGCCGGGGCCGACATCGCCGAGACCAACACCTTCTCCGCCAACCGCATCAGCCAGGCCGATTACGGCGCCGAGCACCTCGTGCGCGAGATCAACGTCGAATCGGCACGCCTCGCCCGCCGTCTGGCGGATGAGTATCAGGCAAAGGACGGACGCCCGCGCTTCGTCGCCGGCGCGATCGGGCCGACCAACAAGACGCTCTCGCTCAGCCCCGACGTCAACGATCCGGGCTACCGCGAGATCGACTGGGACGAACTGGTCGATGTCTACAAGGAACAGGCCGCGGCCCTCGTCGAAGGCGGCGCCGACTTCATCCTGATCGAAACCGTGTTCGACACGCTGAACGCCAAGGCCGGGATCATGGCAGTGCGCCATCTGGAGGCCGAACTGGGCCGCGAAGTGCCGATCATGATGTCGATGACGCTTACCGATCTGTCGGGCCGCAATCTCTCGGGCCATACGGTGGAAGCGTTCTGGCACGCGGTGCGGCACGCCAAGCCGGTGACGATCGGGCTCAACTGCTCGTTCGGCGCCACCCAGTTGCGCCCGCATGTGAAGACGCTGTCGGAACTCGCCGACACGCTCATCATGATCTACCCGAATGCCGGCCTGCCCAACGAACTGGGCGCTTATGACGAAATGCCCGAGACCACGGCAGGCTATGTCGGCGAATGGGCGGTTGCCGGCCAGGTCAACGTGCTGGGCGGCTGCTGCGGCTCTACGCCGGCCCACATTGCCGCAATGGCGCGCAAGGTCTCCGGGCTGGCCCCGCGCCGCCTGCCCGATCTCGATCCGGTGACGCGCCTCGCCGGCCTTGAACCCTTCACCATGGCGGTGTGATCCCATGACCGATTTTCCCATCTGGCGCATCCGCCCTGCCGGAGCCGACGACGCCGAGGCGCTCTCGCTCGTGGCATCGGCGACCTTCCTCGAAAGCTTCGCGGGCCAGGTAGACGGGGCCGGGCTCGTCGCGCACTGCATCAGGCAGCACTCTGCCGACAGCTATCGCAAATATATCGCGCAGGGCGCGAAGGCCTGGCTGACCGAAGTCGAGCCCGGCCACGCCCCGGTCGGCTATGCGCTGCTTTGCGAGCCCGAACTGGAACTCGCGCGTGAAGGCGATCTGGAACTCAAGCGCATCTACCTGTTCTCGCGCTTCCAGGGTTCCATGATGGCCAGCACGATGATGCGCACCGTGCGCGATGCCGCTGCGGCGGGCCATTCGCGCCTGTTGCTCGGCGTGAAGAACGACAATCACCGCGCCCTCGCCTTCTACGCCAAGCATGGCTTCGAGACGATCGGCACCCGGACTTTCGACGTGGGCGGCAAGACCTACGACGATTTCGTGCTCGCGCTAAATTTGGCGAACTGATTCGCTGGCCCAGTGTCCCAACGAGAACAACAAACCATGACCTCGATTCATTCCGGCGCCCGTTTCGTCAATATCGGCGAGCGCACCAACGTCACCGGCTCGGCCGCGTTCAAGAAGCTCATCATGGCCGGCGACTATGCCAAGGCCGTCGATGTCGCGCGCCAGCAGGTGGATAACGGTGCGCAGGTCATCGACGTCAACATGGACGAAGGCCTGCTTGACGCTGTCGTGGCCATGACCACCTTCCTCAAACTCATCGCCGCCGAACCGGATATCGCCCGCGTCCCGGTGATGATCGACAGTTCCAAGTGGGATGTGATCGAGGCCGGTCTGAAGTGCGTATCGGGCAAGCCGATCGTCAACTCGATCTCGATGAAGGAAGGCGTGGAGCCGTTCCTGGCCCAGGCGAAGAAGTGCATGGACTATGGCGCCGCCGTGGTCGTCATGGCCTTCGACGAGACCGGCCAGGCCGACACCCGCGAACGCAAGATCGAGATCTGCTCGCGCGCCTACCAGTTGCTGACCGGCATCGGCTTCCCGCCCGAGGACATCATCTTCGACCCCAACGTCTTCGCGGTCGCCACCGGCATCGAGGAGCATGACCGCTACGGGCTCGATTTCATCGAGGCGGTGGTCGAAATCCGCAAGGCCTGCCCCCACGTCCACTTCTCGGGTGGCCTTTCCAACCTCTCGTTCTCGTTCCGCGGCAACGAGACGGTGCGCCGGGCGATGCACTCGGTGTTCCTCTACCACGCGATCCCCGCCGGGCTCGACATGGCCATCGTCAATGCGGGCCAGCTCGACGTCTACGACCAGATCGACCCCGCCCTGCGCGAGGCTTGCGAAGACGTCATCATGATGCGCCGCCCCGGCGTGGGCGAGGACGGCAAGACCTCCACCGAACGCCTGATCGACCTCGCCGAAAGCTACAAGGGCAAGGACAAGGTCGCGGAAAAGGCCGCCGAGGAATGGCGCGGCTGGGACGTGACCAAGCGCATCGAGCATGCCCTCGTGCGCGGCATCGATGCCTATGTGGTCGAGGATACCGAAGAAGCGCGCGCCGCCATCGCCGCAGCGGGCGGACGCCCGATCGAGGTGATCGAAGGCCCGCTGATGGGCGGCATGAACGTCGTCGGCGACCTGTTCGGCTCGGGCAAGATGTTCCTGCCCCAGGTCGTGAAGTCGGCCCGCGTGATGAAGAAGGCCGTGGCCCACCTGATCCCCTTCATCGAAGCGGAAAAGGACGCCGGCGCCAAGGCCAAGGGCCGCATCATCATGGCCACCGTCAAGGGCGACGTGCATGACATCGGCAAGAACATCGTCGGCGTCGTACTCCAGTGCAACGGCTACGAAGTGATCGACCTCGGCGTGATGGTGCCGTGGAGCAAGATCCTCGAATCCGCCAACGAGAACGATGCCGACATCATCGGCCTTTCCGGTCTCATCACCCCCTCGCTCGACGAGATGGTGACCGTGGCCGAGGAAATGCAGCGCGCCGGGATGGATATCCCGCTGCTGATCGGCGGCGCCACCACGTCCAAGGTCCACACCGCCCTGCGCATCGATCCCGCCTACAAGGGCCCCGTGATCCACGTCCTCGACGCCAGCCGCGCGGTCGGCGTCGCCTCGCAGCTCCTGTCGGACACGCAGGCGGTGCCTTTCGTCAGCTCCGTGGCCGACGAATACGAAAAGGTGCGCATTGCGCGCGAGGGCAAGGGCCAGAGCGAACTGCTCCCGATCGCCGATGCCCGCGCCAATGCCTTCGCGCCCGATTTCGCGCAGAAGCCCGGCGCCCCGCTGGAACCCGGCCTCCACGTATTCGCGGACTGGGATCTTGCCGAACTCGTCGAGACGTTCGACTGGACGCCGTTCTTCCGCGCCTGGGAACTGGCGGGCAACTACCCGGCCATCCTCGATGACGAGATCGTGGGCGAAAGCGCCCGCAACCTCTTCGCCGATGCCCAGGCGATGCTAGCGAAGATCGTCGAGGAAAAGTGGCTGACCGCCAAGGGCGTCTGCGCCTTCTGGCCTGCCGCCACCCAGGGTGACGATGTGATCGTCGGCGCCGGCGGCATGGACCCGCAGGTCGTCTACGACGCCATCCAGCAGGGCGTGGACGAAGGCCCGGACTTCGTGCGCCTGCCGTTCCTGCGTCAGCAGGTGAAGAAGAGCCGGGGCCCAAATGGCAAAGGACGGGCCAACTTCTGCCTGTCCGACTTCGTCGACCCCGCCGGAGACTGGCTGGGCGGCTTCGCGGTCGGCATCCACGGCATCGAACCGCACCTCGAACGCTTCCAGGCCGCGCACGACGACTATTCGGACATCCTTCTCAAGGCCCTGGCCGACCGCTTCGCCGAAGCCTTCGCCGAACGCCTGCACCAGCATGTCCGCACGAAACTGTGGGGCTATGCGCCGGACGAGCAGTTCACCAATGTCGCCCTGATCCGTGAGGAATATCGCGGTATCCGCCCTGCGCCCGGCTATCCGGCCTGCCCGGACCACTCGCTCAAGCCGATCCTGTTCGACCTGCTCAAGGCGCAGGACAATGCGGGGATCGTGCTGACCGAAAGCCAGGCGATGCTGCCCACCGCCGCCGTCTCGGGCTTCTATTTCGGCCACCCGGAAAGCCAGTACTTCGGCGTTGCCCGGATCGGCCGCGACCAGCTCGAAGACTATGCCGAACGGCGCGACGTGGACCTCTCCGTCGCCGAGCGCTGGCTGCGTCCCAACCTCGACTGATTGCAAAAGGCACCGCCGCCATCCCGATCGCGGCGGTGCCTCTCGTTACAATCCGGAAAAACCCCATCGAGCCCGATTGCCCAATGCCGCCGGGCAAGGCATCCATGCCCCAACGAAAAATGAATGGGGACGGGGCACCCGATGGGGACGACCGAAATCTACCTGATTGCGCTGACGATCATCCTCGCGGCGCCATATCTCGTGTGGCGGCTGCTGCGCACCGAGCATTGGGCGCCGCTGGTCGTCGTCCAGATCATCGGCGGCATCCTGCTCGGCCCCGGCGTGCTCGGCCATGCGGCGCCGGACTTCCACGCGCTGGTCTTCAACCCGCAAGTCATGACCGCGCTGAACGGCGTGGCCTGGTGGGCGGTGATGATGTTCGTCTTCGTCGCCGGAGTCGAACTCGATCTCAGCGACGCCTGGAAGCATCGCGGCGAAACCACCCTCACTGCCGCCTGCGCCCTGCTTACCCCGCTCGCCTTCGGCGCCCTCGCCGCTGCGCTGCTGCTGCGTTCGCCCGGCTGGATCGGCCCCGAAGGCAGCTATCCGCAAGCCGTGCTCGGCGTGGGCATGGCCTGCGCCGTCACCGCCCTGCCGATTCTGGTGCTGCTGATGGAAAAGCTCGGCATTTTCCGGGAACCGCTCGGCCAGCGCCTGCTGCGCTATGCCAGCCTTGACGATATCGCGATCTGGGGCGTGCTGGCGCTGATCCTGGTGGACTGGGAGCGCGTCGGCCGGCAGGGCCTGTTCCTCGCCGCCTTCGCGGTGGCCTCCTTCGCCGTCCGCGCGCTGTTCAGGCGCCTCGGCGAACAGGACCGCTGGTATGTGGCGCTGATCTGGCTGGCACTCGTCGGCTTCGCGGCGGACTGGTCCGGACTGCACTTCATGGTCGGCGCCTTCCTTGCCGGCGTCGTGCTGGACGCCGGCTGGTTCAGCCGCGAGAAACTCGACCTGTTCCGCGAATTCCTGCTGCTGACCGTGATGCCGGTGTTCTTCCTCAGCACCGGCCTGCGGACCAACTGGGGAATGGGCGGGGCGATGGTGATCGGTGCAGCGATCCTGTTCCTGGTCGCCTCGGTCGTCGGCAAGCTGGCGGGCATTCACCTCGCCGGAAAGCTGCTGGGCTGGAAGAAGGGCGAAGCGAGCGTGATCGGCTGGATGCTCCAGACCAAGGCGCTCATCATGATCATCTTCGTCAACGTCCTGCTGGACAAGAAGATCGTCACCCCGGAGACCTTCACCGCCCTGCTGCTGATGGCGGTGATGAGCACGATGCTGACCGTGCCCATCGTCAAACCCCGCCTCGCCCGGCTGGCCGCCAGCGACTAGGTCTAGACACCCGCCCTTCCGGCCAGCGCTTCCGCCGCCTGCCAGAACGCCTCGACGAAAGCCTGATCCTCGACCAGCGGATTGGGCTTTCGCGGCGCGCGTTCGAACCAGTAGCCGCCGCTCGACCGGCCCGGCTCTTCCGCCGTCGCCAGCCAGATCACCGTATCCGCCCCCTGCACCGGCGTCAGCTTCGGCGCATCGCCGTAGGCCGCCTGCACGCTGTCCGGCGTATGCGAGAAGAAATTGCTGCCGACCGTGCCGGGATGGACCGAATGGGCCACGACACCATCCGCCGCCAGCCGGGGCGCCAGCGCGCGGGCATGAAGCACATTGGCGAGCTTCCCGCTGCAGTAGGCCGCGCCCGGGCTCCAGTTGCCGAGGTTCTGCAAGTCGGCAAGATTGATGGCGGGGATCATCTCGCTGCCATCCGAGGCGGTGTTGACGATCCTGACACGGCCCTCCGGCGCATCCGCCGCAGCCTTGCGCAGGAGCGGCAGCAAGCGGGCGGTCAGCGCGAAAGGCCCGATGAAGTTGGCGGCGTAATTCGCCTCGAAACCCTCGGCCGTCAGCGCCTGTTCGCGCGCCATGCCGCCCGCGTTGTTGACCAGTACATCGATGGAATCGACCTTTTGCGCGATCGCATCCGCCAACCGGTCGACTTCGGCCAGCAACGATAGATCGGCGCGCAGCATCTCGATCTCGCCGCCATCGGCCGCAAGGTCTGCCTCGGCCGCCGCACATCGCTGCGGATCGCGGCCCACGCCGATCACCCAGAACCCCTGCTTCGCCAGGGCCCGTGCCGTCTCCAGCCCGATGCCCGAACTTGCGCCCGTCACTACCGCCACGCGTTTGGTCATGCCTGCCAATCCTCTCCATTCATTGCCGCCATTTCCACTACCCGGGCGGCCAAACCGCAAGCTTTGGCGCGGAAACGGAGGAAATCATCGGTTCGGCGGTTTTCAGACATGCCCATGCTCTGCCATAAGCGCCCCGTGCCAGACGCTGACCTTCTCGCCGATCTCCTGCCTGATGCTCACGAAGCGCTTCATGCAACCTTCGGCTTCAACGCCTTCCGCGGGGTGCAGGATCAGGTCGTCATGCGCGCGCTTTCCGGCCGCTCGACCCTGGCCGTCATGCCCACAGGCGCGGGCAAGTCGCTGACCTACCAGCTTCCTGCGGTCATGCTGGACGGGACCTGCGTGGTCGTGTCCCCGCTGATCGCGCTCATGCACGACCAGCTTCGCTCGGCCCGCGCCAACGGCATCCGCGCCGCCACGCTCACCAGCGCCGACACCGATCGCGGCCTCACCATGGACCGCTTCCGCGCCGGTGAGCTGGACCTGCTCTACATCGCCCCCGAACGCGCCAGCCAGCCGCATTTCCGCGAGCTTCTGGAACAGTCGCGCGTCGCCCTCTTCGCCATCGACGAAGCACACTGCGTGTCCGAATGGGGCCATGACTTCCGGCCAGACTATCGCCTGCTGCGACCGCTGCTCGACGCTTTCCCGGACGTGCCGCGCCTCGCGCTGACGGCCACGGCAGACCACCATACCCGCACCGACATCCTCGCCCAGCTCGGCATTCCCGACGAAGGACTGATCGTTGCCGGGTTCGACCGTCCCAATATCCGCTACACGATCCGCCCCCGCGAAAGCGCGATGCGGCAGATCAAGGCAGTCATGGACGAGAACCCCGGCCCCGGCATCGTCTATGCACCCACCCGCGCCCGCGTCGAGCAACTGGCAGAAACCCTCGCATCCGCCACCGGGCGGCGCGTGCTGCCCTATCACGCCGGGCTCGACCCCGAAGTCCGCGCCCGCAACCAGGCGGCTTTCGTGGCCTCGGAAGACATGGTAATGGTCGCCACGGTGGCTTTCGGCATGGGTATCGACAAGCCCGACGTGCGCTTCGTCGCCCACGCCGGCATCCCCAAGTCGATCGAGGCCTATTACCAGGAAACCGGCCGTGCCGGGCGCGACGGCGATCCCTCGGTCGCGGTGATGTTCTGGGGGGCCGACGATTTCGCCCGCGCCCGCCAGCGTCTGTCCGAGATCGAGCCGCACCGCCTGCAAAGCGAACGCCAGCGCCTCGATGCGCTCGCAGGGCTCGTGGAAACCGCCGAATGCCGCCGCGCGGTGCTGCTGCGCCACTTCGGCGAAACACCCGCCTCGTCCTGCGGCAATTGCGACAACTGCCTCGAACCGGCGGGCGTGATCGATGTATCCGAGCTGGCGCGAAAGCTCCTCTCCACGGTCTATCGTACCGGGCAGAGCTACGGCCTCGGCCATCTTGAAAAAGTGCTGCTGGGCATGAGCGACGACCGCGTGCTGCAACGCGGGCATGACCAGCTCTCGGTCTTCGGCATCCTGACGGCGGACGAGCAACCGCTGCTAAAGCCGCTCGCCCGCGCCCTGCAGGCCCGCGGCAGCCTGCTGCCGACCGAGCATGGCGGCCTGTCCCTGGGCGGAGATGCGCGGGAAATCCTCAAGGGCGAAGCCGCGGTGATGATCGTCGTTCCGCCCAAGCGCGAAAAGAAGAAGCGCGGCGGCAAAGGCGGGGCGGACAGCGGCGCCAACCCGGTGGGCGATCCGCTGTTCGACGCCCTGCGCGCGCTCCGCCGCGATCTTGCGCAGGAAGCAGGGGTTCCGCCCTATGTCGTGTTCCACGACGCCACCTTGCGCGAAATGGCCACCGCGCGCCCGTCTTCACTGGCGCAGCTCGGTGAAATCGGCGGCATCGGCGCGCGCAAGCTCGAAGCTTATGGCGAGGCTTTCCTGGCGGTGATCCGCCAGCACTGAAGGCCCAGCGCCCTCAGGCCTTCGCTTGTTCGAACACCGCAAGCTGGGCGGCGAAGGCGCGCTGGAAGGCCGGACGCGCCTCGCCGCGCGCCACATAGGCAAGCACGGTTTCGTTGGCGGCCAGCACATCCGATCCGCCGAGCCGCCGCAGCACCTGCACCATCATCAGGTCGCCCGCGCTGAATTCGCCTTCCAGCCACTCCGACGTGCCGAGACGCACGGCGAGTTCCGCCAGCCGCGCCTCGATACGCTGTTCGATGGAAGCGAGGCGCGTTTCATACCAGGGGCGCTCACGCTCGAACAGCAGGACCTCGGAGCGCTGCACGATCACCGGTTCGACCGTGCTGAGGGCGGCGAAGATCCACATAACCGCCCGCATCCGCGCGTCTCCACCTTCCGGTAGCAAGCCCGGATGGCTCTGCGCGATATGCAGGACGATGGCCCCGGATTCGAACAGCGCGAGATCGCCTTGCTCATAGGTCGGGATCTGCCCGAAAGGATGGCGCGAGCGGTGATCCGGCTGCTTCATTTCCTCGAAAGAGACGAGGCGCACGGCGTAGGGCTGGCCCACTTCCTCCAGCGCCCAGCGCACCGCCATATCGCGGGCGAGGCCCCTGCCGCGATCGGGCGACTGGGCAAAAGCGGTGATCGTAGGCTGCGGCATGGCGGCTCTCCCGTTCACCGGCATGATGGGCCGCGAGCGCAATTTCGGCAACCGGGTTCGTCATTTGCGCCGAGTTGGGTTATGGGGCCGCGATGATCCGCATATTGATCGATGCCGACGCCTGCCCGGTGAAGGACGAAACCTACCGTGTCGCCGCGCGCTACAAAGTGCCGGTGGTGGTTGTCAGCAACAGCCCGATCCGGGTGCCGCAAAGTCCGCTCATCTCCCGCAAGGTGGTGAGCGATGCCTTCGACGCCGCCGACGACTGGATCGCCGAGAACACCGGGCCGGGCACCGTCGTCATCACCGCCGATATCCTGCTGGCGGACCGCTGCCTGAAGCTGGGGGCGCAAGTCGTGGCGCCGAACGGAAAGCCCTTCACCACCTCCTCGATCGGCAGCGCCATCGCCACCCGCGCAATCATGGCCGACCTGCGCGCCGGCGGCGATGCCATCGGCGGCCCGCCGCCGTTCAGCAAGACGGACCGTTCCC
Source organism: Novosphingobium sp. RL4 (assembly GCF_035658495.1). Classification (NCBI taxonomy): domain Bacteria; kingdom Pseudomonadati; phylum Pseudomonadota; class Alphaproteobacteria; order Sphingomonadales; family Sphingomonadaceae; genus Novosphingobium; species Novosphingobium sp. RL4. The sequence goes on from NZ_CP141944.1 coordinate 134,505, forward strand.
GGTACCTCTCAAGCCTCGATCAGGTGGTGGTCAGGCTTCTGCGGAGAGGCTGAGCGCCCCTCCCTAATCCCGAGCTCATGCTCGCACGTCCGCGCCTGACGGGTGGAGGCCGCCTGCGACCTAATTTTCCCGCCGTTCGAAGGAAACCGGAACGGCCAGCCGGAACGGCAGCTCTGGCGAGGCAATCCGCGATTCCGTACCGTTATCGTGAATCAGCACCGCGCGGCCGACGCCGGGCGTGGCGACCACGGCCACCACACTATCGACCCATTCGTGCAGCAGCGCCTTGGCGCGGACCAGTTCGGCCTCGGCGCGGGTGGTGGTGCCCGAAGCTTCGAGTTCGGCTTCGAGCTCGACGATCCGGGAGGTCGCCTCGCCGATGCGGTCGGTGTTCTCGCTCATGATCGGGATTCCTCGGCAAACATCGTTCGCCTAGGTGGCCACCCCGATCAGGCGAGGCAAGGCCGGAGCACCGGCAATCGCCTGCGCGTTACCTCCGTCCGGCCCGCTTCGCCGTTGCCAAGGCGAAACCCGCACTTTTTAAAGCGGGTTGTCGAGCTTGATGATCTCTTCCTCGCTCGCGCGCTGGGTGGTCTTGATCTGGCGCGGGGCGAGGAAACTGTCGAGCACCGGCTTGTCGCGTTCGTAGAGATCGTTGAACGGCTTGAGCTGCCCGTCGATCGAGCGGGCATATGTGAAGTAGGTCAGGTAGACCGGGAACGTCCGGGTCATCTCGACCTTGGTATAAGTGCCGGAACGAGAGATTTCGGCAGCTTCGGTGGCGCTCTTCTTGGCGCCGAGAATGGCCATCGTCATGCCCAGTTCCACCGCGCGCTCGGTGCGGATGCAGCCATGGCTGAAGGCGCGCACGTCCGAGTTGAAATACTGCTTCGACGGCGTGTCGTGCAGATAGATCGCGTGCGGGTTGGGCATGTCGATCTTCATCAGGCCAAGCGAGTTGTTGGCACCGGGCTGCTGGACCACGGTGATGGTGCCGTCGCCGTTCTTGGTGGCCTTGTAGCCCGCATTGCGCGCCCAGGTCGGGTTGTTCAGCACCTTCGCGCCAAGGCCTTCACCCTTCACGATGGATTGCGGCACCGTCCAGGTCGGGTTGAAGACCACCGCGCTCACCGTTTCGGCGAGCTGCGGCGTCGCCGTGCGGCCGGGCTTGCCGACCACGGTCTTGTAGCTGCGGATGATCTTGTTGCGGACCACGAGGCGGAGCTGGAATTCCGGAATGTTGGTCATCAGGTACACGTCGCCAAGGTCGCGGGCGAGCCAGCGCCAGCGGTCCATATTGGCCTGGATCAGCGCGCGGCGCGCCTTGTTCGCCATGGGGGTGGCGTTGAGATCGGCCTTGAGCGCGGCATAGTCGGGATTGGTCGGGGCCAGCTTGTCGACGACGCCCGCCACGTCATGCTCCGAAAGCGCCTGCGCCATGATCTGGGCGGTCGGCATGAGATCCTGGTCGGGATCGACCGCGAACCACTGCACGCGCGACTTCATCGGCGTGCGACCGTCGCGAAGATCCTCGATCAGCCAGCCGAACACGCGGCTCGCCAGCGCATCGAGGTCGTCACCCTCACCCTTGGCGATCGCCGCCTTAAGCGCGGCGGGCTGATAATCGGCCGGAACGAGACCTTCCTTGCCGATGTAGCCCACGGTCGACAGCAGCGCCTTGGCATCGGCCACCGACCAGGACATCACCGGCTCCGCCAGCAGCGTATCCTGCACGACCGGATAGGACACGGTCGGAATGGCAGTGGGAACCGCGCTGGGCTGGATGACCGGCTGCACGGCCGGGCGCGAGACCGGCTTCGTGGAAGCGGAAGACGGCACGGCCGGGGTCGCCTGCGTGGTCGGCAGGATCGAGGTCGGCGTCGACACGGTCTTCTTCTTCGTTGCCGTATCCGTCCTGGCGGAATCCGCCTTCTGGGCCAGGGCCGGCTCCGCTGCGAGACCCGTCGCCGCGATGACCGCCAGCACGCTGCAACCGAACCTCATGAAACTCGCCATTGTGATCTGAACCTGCCCGTAGTGATGCGTGTGTGATGCAAGGAGGAAACGCAGCCATGTGAAGACGGCTGCCGATAGTCCCCGCTTTGCCCCTATATAAGGCCTACATCAAGGATTTCGCCTGTCGCTGCGATGAATTGCTTGCCTGGAGGCTTGCGCCCGGCGACAGGCAGGGCCTGATGAGTACAGCCGCAGCCCCCCTTTCGGACCATCGTCCCTCAGTCCTGCCGGTGCTTGCGGTGATTGCGGGGATCGCCACGTTCAGCGCGATGGACGCCGCGATCAAGGGCGCCTCCATCGCGATCGGCGTGTTTACCGCGCTGCTGCTGCGCAATCTCTTCGGCACGATCCTCACCCTTCCGCTCTGGCTCGTCGCGGGCCGCCCGGTACCCTCGCGCGCGGTACTGAAGGTCCACGCCCTGCGCGCGGCGATCACTTCGGCGATGGCTGCGCTGTTTTTCTATGGCCTGGTACGAATTCCTATGGCCGAGGGAATCGCGATTTCCTTCGTCTCGCCGATCATCGCGCTCTATTTCGCGGCGATCCTGCTGGGGGAGACGATCCGCCGCCGCGCCATCGTCGCCTCGCTGCTGGGCATTCTGGGCGTGCTGGTGATCGGCGCCGGACGCTTCGGCGCGGGGAGCTATTCGAACGAGGCGATAGAGGGCACGACCGCGATCCTGCTCTCCGCCGTGTTCTATGCGATCAACCTCGTTCTCCAGCGCAAACAGGCGCTGCTGGCAGGGCCGGTGGAGATCGCGCAGTTCCAGAACCTGCTCGTTACGCTGATTTTCCTGGCTTTTTCGCCCTGGTTCGCGGTCGTGCCGGATGGGCGGAGCCTGGTTCTCATCCTTGCCGGAGCGGCGCTGGCGACAAGTGCCCTGCTGTTCCTGTCCTGGGGCTATGCCCGTGCCGAGACGCAAGTACTGCTGCCGATCGAATATACCGGCTTCTTCTGGGCCGCCCTGCTGGGCTGGCTGATGTTCGGGGAGCGACTTGATGTCTCCACCGTTGCCGGGACGATTCTCATCATGATCGGCTGCTGGGCAGGTGCAAGAAACGCAAAAGTCGAGTCCTAGTCACCACGCACGCCCCCTTGACCTGAGGGCCGCGAACGCGCATCGGCGGGGCCGAAGAATCCGCTTGTCGCGATGCAGCACGGCGATGATTTTCGGAACCTGGGCTAGTGGGTTTCGGAATAGCCGCTCTTCACGTGGCACGCTCCATACAGAAGGGGATAATACCCAATATGACCCAGGTCGGACAGGATACGCTCGGCACCCGCAGCACCATGACAGTCGGCGGCAAGCAGATCGCCTACTACTCTCTCAAGAAGGCTGCCGAAAAGGTTGGCGACGTTTCGCGCCTTCCCTTCTCGATGAAGGTCCTTCTTGAAAACCTCCTGCGCTTCGAGGACGGCGGCTTCACCGTCTCGACCAAGGACATCCAGTCGGTTGCCGACTGGCAGAAGAACCCGGTTACCGGCGACGAGATCCAGTACCGTCCCGCCCGCGTTCTGCTTCAGGACTTCACCGGCGTTCCCTGCGTGGTCGATCTGGCCGCCATGCGCGATGCCATCGCCACCCTCGGCGGCGACACCAGCAAGATCAACCCGCTGGTTCCCGTGAACCTGGTGATCGACCACTCGGTCATGGTCGACGAATTCGGCCACCCCAAGGCGTTCGAAGAGAACGTGGAAATCGAATATCAGCGCAACATGGAGCGCTACGACTTCCTCAAGTGGGGCTCCAAGTCGCTCGACAACTTCTACGCCGTTCCCCCGGGCACCGGCATCTGCCACCAGGTGAACCTGGAAAACATCGCCAAGACCGTTTGGTCGAGCGAAGACCAGAACGGTGAACTGGTCGCCTATCCCGACACCTGCGTCGGCACCGACAGCCACACCACCATGGTCAACGGCCTGGGCGTGCTGGGCTGGGGCGTGGGCGGCATCGAGGCGGAAGCCGCGATGCTCGGCCAGCCGGTCTCGATGCTCATCCCCGAAGTCGTCGGCTTCAAGCTGACCGGCGAGCTTCAGGAAGGCGTCACCGCCACCGACCTCGTGCTGACCTGCACCGCCATGCTGCGCAAGCACGGCGTGGTCGGCCGCTTCGTCGAATACTTCGGCCCCGGCCTCGCCTCGCTGAGCCTTGCCGACCGTGCGACGCTTGCCAACATGGCCCCGGAATACGGCGCCACCTGCGGCTTCTTCGGCATCGACGAAAAGACCATCGACTACCTGCGCCTCACCGGCCGCGAGGAAGAGCAGATCGCCCTCGTCGAAGCCTATGCCAAGGAACAGGGCTTCTGGATCGACCCGGCCGCCGCCGACCCGATCTTCTCCTCGACCCTCGAACTCGACATGTCGACCGTCGTGCCTTCGCTCGCCGGCCCGAAGCGTCCGCAGGACTGGGTCGCGCTTCCCGACGTCGACGACGTGTTCAACAAGGACATGGCCGACACCTACAAGAAGACCGCCACCCGCGTTCCCGTGGAAGGCAAGGACTTCGACATCGGTGACGGCGACGTCATGATCGCCGCCATCACCTCGTGCACCAACACCTCGAACCCGGGCGTGCTGGTTGCGGCAGGTCTCGTCGCCAAGAAGGCCGACGAACTGGGCCTGAAGCCCAAGCCCTGGGTCAAGACCTCGCTGGCACCGGGTTCGCAGGTCGTCACCGACTACCTGAACAAGGCCGGTCTCCAGTCTCACCTCGACAACATCGGCTTCAACCTGGTCGGCTACGGCTGCACCACCTGCATCGGTAACTCGGGCCCGCTCGCGGAACCGATCTCGAAGGCGATCAACGAGAACGGCCTCGTCGCCTCGGCGGTCATCTCTGGCAACCGCAACTTCGAAGGCCGCGTCTCGCCGGACGTGCGCGCGAACTTCCTGGCCTCGCCGCCGCTGGTCGTCGCCTACGCTCTGAAGGGCACCGTGGTGGAAGACTTCACCACCACCCCGATCGGCGTGAGCAAGGACGGCGTGGACGTCTACCTCAAGGACATCTGGCCGACCAACCTCGAAGTCAGCACCACGATGAATGCCTGCGTCGATCGCGGCATGTTCCAGGCCCGATACGCCGACGTCTACAAGGGCGACAAGCACTGGCAGGCGATCAACGTCGTCGGTTCGGACACCTACTCGTGGCGCGCCGGTTCGACCTACGTCGCCAACCCGCCGTACTTCGAGGGCATGGAAATGACCCCGGCGCCGGTGAACGACATCATCGAGGCGAAGCCCCTGCTGATCCTCGGCGATTCGATCACCACCGACCACATCTCGCCGGCCGGTTCGATCAAGGCCGACAGCCCGGCAGGCCAGTGGCTGATGGAGCACCAGGTCGCCAAGGCGGACTTCAACTCCTACGGTTCGCGCCGTGGCCATCACGAAGTCATGATGCGCGGCACTTTTGCCAACATCCGCATCCGCAACGAAATGGTCCCCGGCATCGAAGGCGGCATGAGCCGCTTCGGTGAAGAGGTCCTGCCGGTCTACGACGTGGCGCAGAAGTACAAGGCCGAAGGCACGCCGATGGTGGTCGTGGCCGGCAAGGAGTACGGCACCGGTTCGTCGCGCGACTGGGCGGCCAAGGGCACCAACCTGCTCGGCGTGCGCGCCGTGATCGTCGAGAGCTTCGAGCGTATCCACCGTTCGAACCTGGTCGGCATGGGCGTGCTTCCGCTGCAGTTCAAGGACGGCGACAGCCGCCAGTCGCTCGGCCTGACCGGCGACGACGCCTTCACGATCAAGGGCGTTGCCAGCCTCAAGCCGCGCCAGGACGTGGAAGTCGAAGTGACCCGTCCGGACGGTTCGACCTTCACCTTCACCGCGCTGTGCCGCATCGATACCGCCAACGAAGTGGAATACTTCAACAACGGCGGCATCCTGCAGTACGTGCTGCGCAAGCTGGCCGCCTAAGCGACCGGCAGCCTTAACCGGCTCGGTAAAACCCCGTCCCGCGTTCGCGCGGGGCGGGGTTTTCCTTTTGGCGCTGCCTCGGCGACATGACCGGACACGAAAAAGGGCGGCGCCGAGGCGCCGCCCTTCCTGCTTCCCCCGGTGGTGGGAAACTCAGGTCTTGCGGCGGGCCAGCCGCTGGCGACCGATCACCGCTGCCGCCGCCGCGCCAAACAGGATCAGCATCGGCGGTGCCGGAACGTCGGTCGGCGGTCCAGGCGGCGAACCATCTCCGCCGGTCGAAGTGGTGGTCGAACCTGACGAACCGGTCGAGCCCGACGATGTCGAGGTCGAACTCGAACTGCTCGTCGACGACGACGTTGAACTGGACGAGGAGGTGGAACTGGACGACGAGGTGGAGGAACTCGTGCTGGTCGAAACATCGCCGGAACTGGACGAAGTCGTCGTCGAGGTGATTCCGCCCGTTGTTGTGGTGGTGGTCAGCCCCCCCGTGGTCGTGGTGGTCGTGAGACCGCCGGTCGAGGAAGAGGAAGACGTCGATCCGCCGGTCGTCGTGGTCGTCAGTCCGCCGGTGGACGATGAACTGGAGGTGGAACCACCGCTGCTGGTCGAGCTGATGATGACGTTGCCGCCGCTAGAACCACCGCCGCCGCCGAAGAAGCCGCCGAAGAAACCACCGCCGAAACCGCCTCCTCCGCCGCCGATCACGACCGGCGCGCCGCCGCTGCCGCCGGCGTAGCTCGGCGGCGGGGCGGGCGGAATGTAGGGCGGGGGCAGCGGCACCATGGCCACTTGCGGCTGGTCGCAGCAGGTCCGCTTGACGATGCGGCGCATGCGCCTGGTGGTCCGTTCCGGCTCCTTGCGCACGAGGCGCCTGGCCGGACGCTCGACTTTCGCCACTTTCGCGACCTTCGCCGACTTCAGCTTGCGATACTCGACACCGCTCTTCTGAGTCTCGGCGACATGGACGGCGCCGCCGCCAATGATAGCGCAGCCCGCCGCACAGGCAGACAGTTTCGCCAAGGCCATCCGAACCGACATGATCGTCTCTCTCTTCGTTCTGCTCGGCTCGTGTGCGACTGCGACCGACACCACTTGAACCGACTTGCCATCAACAAGCGCAGAGAGCGGTTAACGGAACAATGCCGTTAACCGAGTTTCGACAGTCCCGTAGCGGGAAATCGCGTTAGTTTTCCGATGTAACGCACAACCTGTGCCGAAGCGGGACTATCGAAAGACAGGTCTGTAAACACAACCGACAGTTTTCTGGCGGAAATCGCCTTTCCCTCAATCGCCTTCCGAATCGAAAAGTCCGCCCGGAATGGGGCCCTGCGGGCCTCCGGATTGCGGCGGCGTCATGCCCAGGTGCTGCCAGCCCATGTCGTTCAGGCAGCGCCCGCGCGCAGTCCGCGCGACGAGGCCGAGCTGGATCAGGTAGGGCTCGATCACTTCCTCGATCGTGTCGCGCGGCTCGGACAGGCCCGCCGCCAGTGTCTCCACACCCACCGGGCCGCCCTTGTAGATACCGGCGATCATCCGCAGGTAGCGGCGATCCTGCGCATCGAGGCCGATGGAATCGACTTCCAGCCGCGTCAGCGCGTCATCGGCGATTTCGTGAGTGATGATATCGCTGCCCGCGACATGGGCGAAATCGCGCACGCGGCGCATCAGGCGGCCTGCGACGCGCGGGGTGCCGCGCGCGCGGCGGGCGATCTCGGTCGCGCCGCCCTTGTCGATGCCGATGCCCAGCAGCCCGGCGCCGCGGGTCACGACCTTTTCCAGTTCCTCCACAGTGTAGAACTGGAGACGCACCGGAATGCCGAAACGATCGCGCAGCGGCGTCTGGAGCAGGCCCTGACGCGTCGTCGCACCGACCAGCGTGAAGGGCGGCAGGTCGATCCGCACCGAGCGCGCCGAAGGGCCTTCGCCGATCATGAGATCGAGCGCACGGTCCTCCATCGCCGGGTAGAGCACTTCCTCGACCACCGGATTGAGGCGGTGGATCTCGTCGATGAACAGCACGTCGCCGTGTTCGAGATTGGTCAGCAGCGCGGCAAGGTCACCCGCCTTGGCGATCACCGGGCCGCTGGTGGCGCGGAAACCCACGCCCAGTTCGCGCGCGACGATCTGCGCCAGCGTGGTCTTGCCGAGGCCCGGAGGCCCGAAGAACAGCACATGGTCCATCGCCTCGCGGCGCGACTTGGCGCTTTCGATGAAGACACGAAGATTGTCCTTCGCCGCAGCCTGCCCGACGAATTCGGCAAGCGTCTTGGGCCGCAGCGCCGCATCGACGTCCTCGGGCTGGCGGGCAGAGGTAAGGATGGGATTATCGGTCATTGAAAACGGCAAACCTTCTTCGTGTAATCCCACGCTCCGCCCCCGTCCAAACAATGGTCGATGGCAAGGTCATTGCGGATAGACAGATAACCGGCCGCGGCAGCAAGCGCGAGCGCCGACACAATCATATACCGGCGCCTCAACACCGCGCCGGTTCCGGAGCACGCGGCGACAAGGCCGCTGACGCAAGTTCAGGATGACATTGGGGCGGGACGAAAACCTTGTTCACCCCGCCGCCTTCTTCAGCGCGACGCGGACAAGGTCGTTGAGCCCGGCATCCTCGCCCAGTTCCTCCACCGCCTTGCCGACCGCCATCGCGGCGATTGCGGGCTTGAAGCCGAGGTTCTGGAGTGCGGAAACGGCATCTGCGCTGGAAAATCCGGCAGGTGCCGCCACCGCCGCAAGGCCCGGCGCTCCGGGCACGGTGGGCATGCCGCCCGCCTTGTCCTTGAGTTCGTTGACGATGCGGCTGGCCAGCTTCGGGCCGACGCCGTTGGCGCGCGCGACCATGGCGCTGTCGCCGCCCGCACAGGCGCGCTGCAGTTCCTCGGTCGTCAGCGCCGAGAGGATCGCCAGCGCCACTTTAGAACCGACGCCCTGCACCGCCGTCAGCAGGCGGAACCAGTTGCGTTCCGCCCCGCTGGTGAAGCCGATCAGGCGCTGGTCGGTTTCCGAGACCTGCATCTCGGTATGGACGACAACCTTGTCACCCCGGATGCCGAGATGGTCGAGCGTGCGCGCCGAACAATGGACGAGATAACCGACGCCGTTGACGTCGATAATCGCCCAGTCGGGGCCGGTGTCGTCGAGCAGACCTGTAAGCTTGGCGATCATGGTTTGTTCCTATGGCATAGCGCGGATGGCCAAGGAAGGGCGAAAAGCGCCAAGGCTCTGGATGACTTGGCACAGCCGCTCGGCTAGCACGAAGGCATGGGGCAGAGCGGACAGCAGGGCGCAGCCGGAACGCGCAACCGGAACCGGCAAACGGGGTGGCTGGTCACAGGCGGCGTGCTGATCCTTGCGCTGGTGCTGAGGGCGCTGGCCTTCGCCCCGCTTGACCTGCTGCACCCCGACGAACTGGCGCAGTATCTCGAACAAGCCAACCGGCTCGCCACCGGGCATGGGCTGCTGCCGTGGGAAACGCGCTTCGGCATCCGCAACGAACTGATCCCGCAGCTTCTCTGCCTGCCGATGTGGATCGCCCACAGGCTGGCGCCGGGCACTCTCGCGCCGATGTACGCCGCGCGGATCTGCTATGCCGTGCTGACGCTGCTGGCCCTTCCCGCCGCGTGGCGACTGGGCGCGCTGACGTCCCGCCGCCATGCGCTGGTCGCGATGTTCGTCGTGGCGACATGGTGGCAGAGCGTGCTGTTCTCCGACCTGCTGCTGTCGGAAAGCCTTGCCGCGGCCCTGATCCTGCTTGCCGCCGCTCCGCTCCTGGACAGCGCCGCCGGCCGCGCGGCGATCACCGGCAGCGGCTTCCTGCTCGGCATCGGCCTGCTCGTCCGTTTCCAGTTCGCACCTTTCGTGGCGGTGCTCGCCCTTTCAGCCCTGTTCGCCGACGTCAGGCGGTGGAAACCGCTGGCGATCGGCGGCATCGCGGCGCTGGCGATCGGCGCGGCAAGCGATCTTGCGCGCGGCGCTGTGCCGTTCGGCTGGGTGATCGCCAACCTCACCAAGAACATCGGCGAGGGCAAGGCGGCTGGCTTCGGAACCAGCGGGCCGCTTGAATACCTGTTCGAATTCTATCGCCATTTCGGCGCCGCACCGTTGCTGTTCGCCGTGATTGCCGTGGTTCCGGCGGCGCGGCGATATGCCCCGCTGCTTCTCGCTGCCGCGCTCACCGTGGCTGCGCACAGCCTGATCGCGCACAAGGAATACCGCTTCGTCTGGATCGCCACGCTCGGCACCCTGACGATCGCGGGCATCGGCTCCCTGACGCTGGTGGACTGGCTGCTGAGAAACCGGACGGCCGGTCGACGCGATACGCTTCCACTGGCGGCGACCATGGCGATCTGGGCGCTGCTCAGCTTCGCCTCCTTCGCGACGACCGGCGGCTACCGATCGATGCGCGGAGGCGGCGGACTGAGCGAACTGGCGATAGCAGCCGCGCAGGACCCGCGCGTCTGCCGGCTTGCCGTAGCCGAATCCTACTATCTCTACGTGGTGCCTTCGATCCTGCCCCGCGACCTGCCGATCTCGGTGGCGCCCAAGGGCGTGCAGGAGGGGCGCAAACCGCTTCCTCCGGGGCTTGCCCGGGCGGCCAATGCCCTGCTGGCGGGAAGCGAACGCCCGCGAGGGGCGGAAGGGTACGAGAAGATCGCCTGCCGGCAACTTCCGAAGGAGCAGCCCTGCCTCTACCTTCGCCCGGGAAGCTGCACTCCTGACCCGGTGTACAATCTCCAGAGCTCGATCGAGCGGGCGGGGCTCTAGGCGCTTAAAGGTTCGCTTGCTGATCCTCGGGCACATCGTCCCACGGCCGGTAATAGAGCGCGGCGCAATCCTGCGCGAGCACGCCGCCTCTCAGCGTCAGGTCGTCCTTGTAGGCGTCCGCCACGAAATCGAGCGTCGAGAGGTGGCGATCCTCGAAGTACATCGGATGGACATCGCCGCGCCCCGCGCCATGGACGATGCGGCTAACCCCAGCCCAGATCGCGGCCATGGTGCACATGCCGCAGGGCTGGAGCGTGGAATAGAGCGTGGCGCCTTCGATGCGCATGTCGCCCATCGCCTTGCCAGCGGCGCGGAAGGCTTCGATCTCGGCGTGGGCGGTGGCATCGCAGCATTCGGCGGTACGATTGACGCCCGAGGCGACGAGGCGGTCCCCCAGCACGACCAGCGCGGCGATAGGGGTGTGCGACGGGTCGGTGCCCTTTCGCTCCACCGCAAGACGCAGGGCCTCGCGCATCCAGTTCTCGTCGGTACTGTCCATGAAGAGGCAACGGCGCTGCCCCCTGCCGGTTCCGTCAGCGATGGCTGCCGAGCATGTTGGCATGCGTGATGGCCACCGCCAGCGCGTCCGAGGCATCCTCGCCCGCCAGCGTCACGCCGGGCAGCAGGACCTTGAGCATATGCTGGATCTGCTTCTTGTCCGCCCCGCCGGTGCCGACGAGCGCCTTCTTGATGACCTTGGTGGAATATTCCGCCACCGGCATTCCGGCCCGCGCAAGGCTGAGCATGGCAACGCCGCGCGCCTGACCGAGCTTGAGCGTCGATTGCGGGTTCACGTTGACGAAGACCTCCTCCACCGCGCCCGAATCCGGACGGTGATGCAGGATCACGTCAGTGAGCGCGGCATCGAGTTCGACCAGCCGTTCGGCCATTCCGGCCTTGGCGTCCGTGCGGATCTGGCCGTTGGCGATATGGCTGAGCCGGCTGCCGCTCTTGGCGACGATGCCCCAGCCGGTGCAGGTCAGCCCCGGGTCGAGCCCGATGATGATCATCGCCTCAGTACCACATGTCGAAGGGGCCGTTCGGCTCCTCCGCTTCGGCGCGTTCCTGGAGGAGGGGAGCGGAAAGGTCGTGCGCGGACCGTCCGGGGCACGACAGGGTGGTGAGTTCCCGTTCCCCGCGCGCGCCTTCCAGCACGGCGATGCCCGAATAGGCCCGCCCCGGGCTCTCGCTCAGTTCGCCGTTCATCCCTTCGAACACGACGTAATGGAAGCGGCCGCGGCTGATGCGGACATGCCGTTCATAGCCGTTGCCCTGCCCGCGCACGTCGCCGACGCGCACGTTCGACCAGTCCGGCAGGCCGGCAAGGTCGATCTCCGCCTTTCCGCGCGGGCCGTAGCGATAATGCACGGTCTCGCCGTCGGAGCAGAGCGACCCCACTCCGCGCGGGAACGCGCAGGAGTAGAGCACCCGCTCGCCCGGCACGCAGTGGCTGGCCACTGGCGCGCCGCTGTCCGCGACCGCCGGCCCGGCAGGCGAAAGCGCCAGGCACGCGGCTCCCAGTGCCGCTACCGCGAGCACCGGGAAAACGGACGCTACGGGAAGCTGGATCAGCCCAGCTTCTCCATGACTTCGTCCGAGATTTCGTAATTGCCCCAGACGGTCTGGACGTCGTCGTCGTCTTCGAGAGTATCGACCAGCTTCATCAGCGTGCCGGCGGTGTCGGCATCGACATCGACGGTGAGGTTGGGCTTCCACGCCAGCTTCACGCCCTCGGCTTCGCCAAGGACCTTTTCCAGTTCGCGGGCGACTTCGTGAAGCGAATCGACCGAGACCCAGATCTGGTGGCTGCCGGGATTCTCGTCGCCATCGCCCATGTCGCTCTCGACATCGTCGGCACCGGCTTCGATGGCGGCTTCGAGGACCTTGTCCTCGTCACCCACGCTGGCGGGATACTCGATCAGGCCGAGACGCTCGAAACCGTGCGAAACCGCGCCCGAAGCACCAAGATTGCCGCCGTTCTTGGAGAAAGCGGTGCGCACGTTGGTGGCGGTGCGGTTGCGGTTGTCGGTCAGCGCCTCGACGATGAGGGCGACGCCGCCGGGGCCGTAACCCTCGTAGCGCACTTCCTCGTAGTTCTCGGCATCGCCCTTGCTGGCCTTGTCGATCGCGCGCTGGATGTTGTCCTTGGGCATCGACTGCGCCTTGGCCGCGTTGACGGCGGCGCGCAGGCGCGGGTTCATGTCCGGATCGGGCATGCCCATCTTGGCCGCAACGGTGATTTCACGGCTGAGCTTGCTGAACTGCGCCGAGCGCTTCTTGTCCTGCGCGCCCTTGCGGTGCATGATGTTCTTGAATTTGGAATGGCCTGCCATTGGGTCCGCCGTATTCGTTGTTCTGTCGAAAGGATGGGCGCCCTTACAACAGGCGCAGGGCAGAGGGCAACCGCCCCGCTGGAACGCAAGCGTCCTGCGCGGGCCCGGCCGAAAATTCGCCGGACCCGCACAACGGAAAGCAACCTTGCCTTTTCAGGCGATCAGTCGATGCCGAGAGCCGTCTTGTAGGTATCGAGCAGCATGTCCATCTCGCGGCGGTCGTCCGGCTTCATCTTACGGATGCGGACGATCTGGCGCATGATCTTGACGTCGTAGCCGACTGCCTTGCCTTCGTTGTAGACGTCGCGGATGTCGTCCGAAATGCCCTTCTTTTCCTCTTCGAGGCGCTCGACGCGCTCGATCAGCAGACGCAGGCGATCGTCGGTGGTTTCGGCCATCGGTATTGGTGCTCCAGAAAAAATCGTGAATCGGTTTGGCGGCGGCTGATAGCGGCTGCACCGGATTCGGGCAAAGGCGCCCCCTGTGGAAATCCTGTGCGTAGAGCGGGAAAAGTGCCCCGGTTGCCTCTGCCCGCCCCCTTGGCTAAGCAGCGTAAACGGTGACAACGTTCCCGGCTTTCAGCGGCTTCGGCCCTGAAGGATTCAAGTCCGGGACGGCCCGGCAGCCACTTTTTGGAGGTTGCCGATGCCCACTGCCATGCCCTGGATCGTTCTCGTCATTGCCGGTTTGTTCGAAGTCGTCTGGGCTTCGGCCATGAAACAGTCCCACGGCTTCACCCGGCTGTGGCCCAGCATCGTCACGCTCGCCGCGATGCTCGCCAGCTTCGGCCTGCTTTCCTGGGCGATGCGGGTGCTGCCGCTCGGCACCGCCTACATGGTGTGGACGGGCATCGGCGCTCTGGGCGCTTTCGCGGTGGGGATCGTGCTCCTCGGAGAAACGCTGAGCGTCATGCGCCTTGCCGCCGCCGGACTGATCCTCGCCGGGCTCGTGCTCATGAAGCTCGCGAGTTCCTGATCGACGCAACCGCGCGGGCGGCGACCCGGCGAACCGGGCCACAGGGTCGCCGACGGCCGAAGGATCAGTGCCCCGGGACGTTCTTCTTCACGCTTTCTTCCATCCGCGCGATCTGCTCCGGCGTCGCCTCGGTCTGGTAGGCCTGCTTCCATTCCCCGAACGGCATGCCGTGGATCACTTCGCGGGCGGCGGCCCTGTCGCCTGCGAACCCGGCATCGACGATCCAGTCGGCCAGGCAGTTGCGGCAGAATCCGGCCAATCCCATCAGGTCGATGTTCTGGGCATCGTGGCGGTTCTGGAGGTGGCGCACGAGGCGACGGAACGCGGCGGCGGCCACGGCGTCGTCAAGCTGGTCGATCTGGTCGTTTCCGTTCATATTTCTGCCAATCGTCCTTGGTTTGTCATGCCGCCTTTGCCATATGTCGCCGAAATATCGAAAGAGAGGCAGACAGATTTTGGCCACCACCCCTCCGTTTCGCCGTTCGCCGCACCATCGCGGCATCAAGCGCCAGCGCAAGGTGAAGATTCTCGCCACGCTGGGGCCTGCCAGCCGCGACAAGGAGACGATCGCCAAGCTGCTCAAGGCCGGCGCCGACGCCTTCCGCGTCAACATGAGCCATGGCGACCATGAAACCCACCGCGAAACCATCGCCAACATCCGCGCGGTCGAAAAGGACCTGATGCGCCCGGTCTCCATCCTGTGCGACCTCCAGGGCCCCAAGCTGCGCGTCGGCACTTTCGCGGAAGGCAAGGTCTTCCTGCGCCACGGCGCGCACTTCACGCTGGACCGCGATCCCACTCCGGGTGACGAGAACCGCGTCTGCCTGCCCCATCCCGAACTGTTCGGCATCCTCCAGAAGGGCCAGCGCCTGCTGATCGACGACGGCAAGCTGCGCCTCGTGGTCATCAAGCCGGAAGCCGATTCGATCCTGTGCACCGCCGAAGTCGGCGGCTACATCTCGGATCGCAAGGGCGTGAACGTGCCTGACGCCATCGTCCCGGTCCCGGCGCTGACCGACAAGGACCGCCGCGACCTCGCTTTCTCGGTGGAGCAGGGCGCGGACTGGATCGGGCTCTCCTTCGTCCAGCGTCCCGAAGACGTGGCCGAGGCTCGCCGCCTGATCGGCGGGGCCTGTGCGCTCATGTCGAAGATCGAGAAGCCGGCTGCGGTCGATGCGATCGATGGTATCATCGAGCTCTCGGACGGCATCATGGTCGCCCGCGGCGATCTCGGCGTGGAACTGCTGCCCGAGGAAGTGCCCCCGATCCAGAAGCACATCATCGCCAAGACCCGCGCCATCGGCAAGCCGGTGGTGGTGGCCACGCAGATGCTGGAATCGATGATCACCAGCCCCTCGCCCACCCGCGCCGAAGTGTCCGACGTCGCCAACGCCGTCTATGACGGTGCCGATGCGGTTATGCTCTCGGCCGAGACGGCGGCAGGCCAGTGGCCGGTCGAAGCCGTGACCATCATGGACCGCATCGCCGTGAAGGTGGAAACCGATTCCACCTACCGCGAACGCATCCACCTCGCCCAGACCCCGCCCGATGCCACCACGGCAGACGCGCTCTCGGCATCCTGCGCCACCATCGCCGACACCCTGCCGATCGAAGGCATCATCGTCTTCACCGGCTCGGGCGGTTCGGCCCGCCGCGTCGCACGCGAGCGTCCCGGTGCGCCGATGCTGGTGCTGACCCCCTCGATGAAGACCGCCCGCCGCCTCGCGCTGCTGTGGGGCGCCCATACGGTGACCACCAAGGATATCGGCAGCTTCGAGGAAATGATCGCCAAGGGCAAGCGCATGGCCCTGCGCCACGGCTTCGGCGCCGCCGGCACGCGCCTGGTGGCGCTGGCGGGCGTGCCCTTCGGCACCCCGGGCTCGACCAACCTGCTGCACGTCGTGACGCTGACCGGCAACGAGCTGGATTCGCCGAACTGAAAGTGACGGCCGAGGAATGAACCCGACTTGTCCCGGACTCGATCCGGGACAAGTCGGGAAGATTTCGATCAGTCCCGCGCGCCGAACAGCGCGCTGCCGATCCGCACATGCGTGGCGCCAAGCATGACCGCGACCTCGAAATCGTCGCTCATGCCCATCGAGAGCTGCGAAACGCCGTTGTCCGCCGCGATCTTGGCGAGCAGCGCGAAGAACGGCGCCGCCTCGATGCCGAACGGCGGCACGCACATCAGGCCAGCAACGGGAATCTGCGCCTCGCGCGCGGCAGCCAGCAGCGCGGGCACCTCGGCAATCGCGCAGCCGCCCTTCTGCTCTTCCGCGCCGATGTTGACCTGCACGAAACAGGGAACCTGCCGCCCGGCCTTGTCCATCGCCTTGCCCAGCGCCGAAACCAGCGACGGCCGGTCGACCGAGTGGATGCAGTCGAACAGCGCCAGCGCGTCTTCCGCCTTGTTCGACTGAAGCTGGCCGACGAGGTGGAGCCGCAGGTCGGGGTGCGCCTCGCGCAGGGCGGGCCACTTGGCCTCCGCTTCCTGCACGCGGTTCTCACCGAACACGCGCTGGCCCTGTGCGATCAGGGGCGCGATGGCCTCGGCCGGGTGAGTCTTGGAAATGGCGACGAGTTCGATCGACGCGGGCTCGCGGCCGGCGATATGCGCGGCTTGCGCGATGCGGGCGCGAATGTCTTCGAGCGGAGATGCTGGCTGATCCATGGCGCGCTGCTATAGCGCCATCGTGCCGAACCGCCAGATGCCTCGTCCTTCCAGATCGCCGCTTCCCGACATTTGGCTGGTGAGCGATGCCCGCAACGATCGCGGGCTGGAGCACGCCCTTGCCCGGCTTCCGCGCGGATCGGGCCTGATCTACCGGCACTATCACCTCGCGCCGGCCGATCGCCGGGCGCGGTTCGAGGCGCTTGCCCGCGCCGCGCGGCGCTTCGGGCACCGCGTGGTCCTGTCCGGCACCGCCCGGCAGGCGCGGGAATGGCGGGCGGACGGCGCTTACGGAGCGGCCGGAAACCTCGCCCCCGGGCCCGCGACCTTGCGCCTCGTCACCGTCCATTCCCTGCGCGAAATCGCCGAAGCCCGCCGGGCCCGTGCCGACGCCGTGTTGCTCTCGCCGGTGTTTCCCACCCGCTCCCACCCCGGCGCAGGCACGCTCGGCCCGGTGCGTTTCCACCTTCTCGCCGCACGTTCCGGCGTTACGGTGATTGCGCTTGGCGGCATGACCGGGCATCGGGCACGCCATCTGCCGACGCGAAAATGGGCCGCGATTCAGGGCCTTGCCCGATCACCCACAAGGGTGTTCCCGATCCATTCTTGACGGCGAGTCCCGCCAGAGCGCATTATCCAGGGCCCGACCAAGGCCCGATTTCCAGGGGGAATTTCCAATGGCCACACGGCCCCTCGCGCCCGGACGGCGAATCGCCAAGCCGAACTGGCGCGCCGTCATGAAGCGTTCTCTGCGCCGCGCCTCCGAGTTGAGCGGCGCGCTGGCGCTGTTCGCGGCGATGGCGTTCCTCGCCCTTGCGCTGGTGAGCTATCACCAGACGGACCCCTCCGCCTCCACGGCGGCAGGCGGCCCCGCGCAGAACTGGATGGGATCGGTCGGCGCCTGGGTGGCGGAGCGCGCGCTCGTGCTGTTCGGCCCGGTCGCGGCGCTTTTCATTCCCCTGCTTTACGTCTTCGCCCGCAAGCTCTGGCTGCTGGTCGAGGAGGACGACAACGAGATCGAGCATTCGAACCAGCGCTGGTGGCGCCCGGTGGCGGTGCTGGCGATCGCCATGATGCTGATCGCCACCGTCATGTCGCTGCTGTTCACCGAGCCCGGCGGCGTCCTTCCCGCCTCGATGGGCGGCATCACCGGCCTGCTCGGCGCCAAGGCCATCAATTCGATCTCCGCCTTCACGCCGGCGGCCGTGCAGGGCTGGATCACGCTCGTTCTGGCGCTGCTCTGCGCGCTGGCGGGCGTGGCGCTGATCGGGCAGGTCTTCGCGTTCGACTGGGTGCGCCTGCTGACCCTCCCCGGCCGCATCGGCCGCGCGCGAGAGGATGGCCCCGCTCCGGCCGCTGCCGCGAAGAAGGCGGAACTGCGCGAAACGGCGGACGACAAGCCCCGCGCCGCCGCCCGCGCGGAAGCGCCCGCCGGGATCGACGGTCCTTCGGAAAAGCCGCGCAAGGCCCCGGAGATCAGCGACCCCAAGGCCAGCCCCACCCCTGCGCAGCTCACCCTCGGCAACCGCCAGAAGGACATGTTCGACAAGTACGCGCTGCCGGGTCTCGACCTGCTGGCCGACCCGCCGCCCAATTCGCAGCCCAAGGTCGACAAGCTCAGCCTCGAACGCAACGCGCGCCTGCTGGAAACCGTGCTCGACGACTTCAACGTCAAGGGCGAGATCACGGCCGTGCGCACCGGCCCCGTCGTCACCATGTACGAACTGGAGCCTGCACCCGGCATCAAGGCCAGCCGCGTGATCGGCCTGGCCGACGATATCGCCCGCAACATGAGCGCGATCTCGGCGCGCGTCTCCTCGATTCCGGGGCGCACCGTCATGGGCATCGAACTGCCCAACGCCGACCGCCAGATGGTCTCGTTCAAGGAGATGGTCGCCTCCGAGGCCTTCGCCAATCACAAGGGCATGCTGCCGATCATCCTGGGCAAGGACATCGCCGGCGAACCCGTGGTCGCCGACCTTGCGACGATGCCGCACTTGCTCGTCGCCGGTACGACCGGTTCGGGTAAGTCGGTCGGCCTCAACGCGATCCTGCTCTCGCTGCTCTACCGCCTGACCCCGGCGCAGTGCCGCCTGATCCTCGTCGATCCCAAGGTGCTGGAACTCAAGAGCTACGACGACATCCCGCACCTGCTCTCGCCCGTCGTCACCGAACCGCCCAAGGCCGTGCGCGCGCTGAAGTGGGCGGTGGAGGAAATGGAGCGCCGCTACCGCCAGATGAGCGAGATCAGCGTGCGCAACCTCGCCAGCTTCAACGAGAAGGTCCGCACCGCCGCCGCCAAGGGCAAGCCGCTGGGCCGCCGCATCCAGATCGGCTTCGATCCCGAGACCGGCGAGGAACTCTACGAGGACCGCCAGCTCGACTACGAGGCGCTGCCGCAGATCGTCCTCATCGTCGACGAACTGGCAGACCTCATGGTCACCGTCGGCAAGGAAATCGAAGTGTTGATCCAGCGCCTCAGCCAGAAGAGCCGCGCCGCGGGCATCCACCTCATCATGGCGACCCAGCGCCCCTCGGTCGACGTCATCACCGGCGTCATCAAGGCCAACCTGCCGACCCGCATCTCCTTCGCCGTCACCAGCCGCATCGACAGCCGCACCATCCTGGGCGAACAGGGCGCCGAGCAGCTGCTGGGCAAGGGCGATATGCTCTACAAACCCAGCACCGACCCGATCAAGCGCGTCCACGGCCCCTTCGTCTCGGACGAGGAAGTCGAACACGTTGCCGACCACTGGCGCGGACAGGGCAAGCCGGATTACGTCGATGCCGTCACCGAAGAGCCGGAAGAAGGCTCCTTCGGCTTCGACGACCTCGACGCCACCGCTTCGGATGCACCGGAAGAGCGCAAGTACCGCCAGGTCTGCCAGCTCGTGTTCGAGAACCAGAAGGTCTCGGTCTCGTGGCTCCAGCGCCAGATGGGCGTGGGCTACAACACTGCCGCCAAATGGGTCGAACGCATGGAGCAGGACGGTTACGTCGGCCCCGCCAACCATGTCGGCCGCCGCGACATCTATCGCGACGAAAACGGCAGCCCGCTCTGATCGCGATGAATAGGCCGCACCCTCCGCTTCTGGCCGTGCTTCCCGTCCTGGCATCCCTGAGCCTGAGCCTGAGCCTGAGCCTGGGCCTGAGCCTGAGCCTGATCGCGGCGCCGACGCTCGCCGCCGCGACCGCGCAGTGGCAGCGCCTCTTCGTGCCGAATGTGGAGAACATGCTCGGCCGCAGGATCTATGTGGACAAGCTGAGCGTGAAGAGCGGCATGATCGGGCGGCAGTTCCAGCAGATGCAGGTGCTGCTGCGCGCCGGTGGCGGCTATCCGCAAGGCACCATGCTCTACGCCGACCGCGCGGTGGACTGCGCGAACGGGCGGGTGCTGTCCTATCACTGGCGGATCGTCCAGCCGAACGGCGCCGTCCTGCGGGACTGGAGCGACGCCAGCCCGGCGGTTTCCGCGGTACAGTGGGCAGGCGAGGACGGGCTGGTGCTGAAGTACGTCTGTACGGGAATATTGCCCCGCTAGGCGGCGCGGATAAATTCGGCCAAACTTCTCCGGCCCCCCTCCATCGAGGGTTACGCGCTGCGCTGCGAGGTTCTAAGTAACCCCTTCGCGCCCCGCTTTTTCCGCTTCCCGCCCGAAAGGCCCCGATGGAAGATCATACTCAGGCATTCCTGCTGAACGACGGCTTCCTGCTGCTCGGAACGGCGCTTGCCTTCGTCCTGCTGTTCCGCCGCCTCGGCCTTGGCGCCACCCTGGGCTACCTGCTCGCGGGGGCCATTCTCGGGCCCTATGCCTTCGGCCTCGTCGGCGATGCCGAGAACAAGCTGGGGATCGCGGAACTGGGGATCACGCTGCTGCTGTTCATCGTCGGCCTCGAACTGGCGCCGCGGCGGCTGTGGCGGATGCGCAGCGAGATCTTCGGGCTCGGCTTCCTGCAAGTGACCCTGTGCGGCCTCGCGGTTTCGGCGGTGATCTTCTATTCGACCGGGTTCAGCGTCGCCGCATCGCTGGCGCTGGGCCTGCCGCTCGGCCTGTCCTCGACGGCGCAGGTCCTGCCGATGCTCCAGAGCGCCGGACGCCTCAACACCCCGTTCGGCGAGCGTTCCTTCGCGGTCCTGCTGTTCCAGGACCTCTCGATCATCCCGCTCATCACCATCATCGCGGCGATGAACCGCAACCCGCACCTGCCGGAAGGCCCTCCGGGCTGGATCCTGGTGCTGGAGACGCTGGCCGCCATCGCCGGGCTCATCCTGGCCGGGCGCTTCGTGATCCGGCCGCTGTTCCGCCTGATCGGCAACCTGGGCGAGCGCGAGATGTTCGTCTTCGCCGCGCTGTTCACGGTAATCGCCTCGGCCGCGCTGATGCAGTCGCTCGGCCTGTCGACCGCGCTGGGGGCCTTCATCGCCGGGGTCATGCTGGCCGATACCCCCTATCGCCACGAACTGGAAGCGGACGTGGAGCCGTTCCGCTCGATCCTGCTCGGCCTCTTCTTCATGTCGGTGGGCATGATGCTGGACCTTTCGGCCATTGCCGAGCGGCCGATGTTCGTCGCCGCCATGGCGGTGGCGCTGATCGCGGTGAAGGCATCGGTGATCTTCGGCCTCGGCCTGCTGTTCAGGATGAACTGGCGCAGCGCGCTGGCGCTTGGCCTGCTGCTGAGCCAGGGCGGCGAATTCGGCTTCGTGCTCTTCGCCCAGGCCCAGAACGCCTGGCTGATCGAGCCGCAGGCGGCCAGCCTGTTCAGCGCCATCGTCACCCTGTCCATGATCACCACCCCGTTCCTGATGATGGCCACCGCGCGCATCCGCGAAATGCCCGTCAGCAAGGAAACCCGCGAAGGCCCGCGCAAGGACGGTGCCAGCGCGCTGGTCGTCGGCTACGGCCGCTTCGGCCAGACCGTGGCGCAAGTGATGATCGCCGCCGATATCCAGGTGACGCTGATCGACACCGATATCGAGATGATCGACGTGGCCAGCGGCTTCGGCGCGAAAGTCTGGTTCGGCGACGGCACCCGTATCGACCTGCTGCGGCAGGCAGGCGCGGGCCATGCGCAGATGATCGTGTTCTGCATCGACGGCGACCAGCTTTCGGAAAGCTTCCTCCTCAACGTCCACGAGGCTTTCCCGGATGCCCGCATCGTCGCCCGCGTCTACGACCGCCGCGCGATGATCCGCCTGAAGGACGCACCCGTCACCTTCATGGTCCGCGAAGTGATGGAATCGGCCGTGGTCATGGGCCGCGAGGCGCTGGAAGTGCTCGGCCTGTCCCTCGAACAGATCGACATTGCCGAGAATACCTATCGCTCCAGCGACAAGGAGCGCCTGTCGATCCAGTACGAGACCGGCGATCTGCGCGCCGCCCGTGACCGCATCCTCACCCAGGACCTGCGCGACGCTCACTGAAGGCGATCGGCCACCGGCGGCGGTCAGGGCACCGCATAGCCTTCGAAGCGCTTGATCCGCCGCAGCGAGAAGCTGGTCCGCATCGAGGAAACCCCCGGCAGCCGCGCCAGGCAGTCCCGGTGGATGCGGTCGTAATGATCGAGGTCGGCGGCGGCGACGCGCAACTGGTAATCCGCCGCGCCTGACATGAGGTGGCATTCGAGGATATCCTCGAAATCCCCCACCGCGCGTTCGAAGCGCTCCATCGCTTCGCGGGTCTGGCTGGTCAGCGTGATCTCGACGAAGACCTCCACGGCAAGCCCGAGCCGCCTGGCATCCACCCTTGCGGCATATCCCAGGATCAGACCCTGCTCCTCCAGCGCGCGGATACGGCGATGGCAGGCAGACGGCGAGAGATTCACCAGCGCGGCCAGTTCGGCGATCGAGCGCGAGGAGTCTGCCTGCAACGCACCAAGAAGTGCGCGGTCCGCCCGGTCCATGGAAAATTCTCTTGTCGTTTGTTTCAAGAGTGGGAAATATTCCTGTTCTTCTTTCTGACAAGCCCCAATTCGGTGAAACATTGCAGGGTGCCGGGTGTATCTCACGGGCAGGAGAGAATTTTGCCGGAGTGGAAAACATGCGTGTCGGTACCGTCAGGGAAATCAAGAACCACGAATACCGCGTCGGCCTGACGCCGGAGAGCGCCTGCGAACTCGTGGCGCACGGGCACGAAGTCTGGGTGGAAAGCGGCGCGGGTCTCGGCATCGGCGCCAGCGACGCCGATTATACCCGTCAGGGCGCGAAGATCGTGGCATCGGCGAGCGAGGTCTTCGAAGGCTGCGAAATGGTCGTGAAGGTCAAGGAACCGCAAGCGGGCGAACGCGCCATGCTGCGCGAGGGCCAGATCCTCTACACCTACCTCCACCTCGCGCCCGATCCCGAGCAGACCGCCGATCTCGTGAAGTCCGGCGTCACCGCGATCGCTTACGAGACCGTGACCGGCCCCGGCGGCCAGCTTCCGCTGCTCAAGCCGATGAGCCAGGTCGCGGGGCGCATGTCGATCCAGGCCGGCGCCACCGCGCTGGAAAAGGCCCATGGCGGACGCGGCGTGCTGCTGGGCGGCGTTCCCGGCGTGATGCCGGGCAAGGTGGCGGTGATCGGCGGCGGCGTGGTCGGCTTCAATGCCGCGCAGATGGCGGTGGGCCTCGGCGCCGACGTGACCATCCTCGACCGCAGCCCCGACGTGCTCGAACGGCTCGGCATCCACTTCGAGGCGCGCGCCAAGACCCGCTTCTCCAGCACCGCCAACCTTGCCGAGAGCGTGGCCGAGGCCGATCTCGTGATCGGCGCCGTGCTGATCCCCGGCGCCGCCGCGCCCAAGCTGGTAACGCGCGAGATGCTGGGCACCATGAAGGCCGGCGCGGTACTGGTGGATGTCGCCATCGACCAGGGCGGCTGCTTCGAGACGAGCCATGCCACCACCCATGCCGATCCGACTTTCGTGGTGGACGGGGTCGTCCACTATTGCGTCGCCAACATGCCCGGCGCGGTGGCCCGCACCAGCACTTATGCGCTCAACAACGTCACCCTGCCCCATGCGCTGGCGATCGCCAACCTGGGCTGGAAGGCGGCGCTCAAGGCGGACCCCCACCTTGCGAACGGGCTGAACGTCCACGCCGGGAAAGTGACCTTCGAGGCTGTTGCGACTGAGCTGGGCTACGATTACACGCCGGTCGGCGACGTGCTGGGCTGAGTTTGCGCGAAGGACATCGTCACCCTGAATTCGCTTCAGGGTGACGATAGGGATGTTTATCCGGCCCCGTCCCAGAACGGCGCGGCCACTTCCGGCGGCACCCGCATCAGGCGCTGCGAGGCGATCTCGATCATGGCCCAGGTCGTCTTCGCGGAAACGAGCACCCTGCCCGCCGCATTGCGGAAATCCACCCGGCGCACGAACCGCGCGCCGGTCGGGCCTTCGGGGATGAAGGTTTCCCCGGTCACGCTCTCGCCCTCGCGGATATTGCCGCGATAGTCGATCTCGTGCCGGGTCACGACCCAGGCGTATCTCGCCTGATGATCGGGCATGGCCACCGCTTCCCAGTGCGCCGTGGCCATGGCCTCCATCCACCGCACCCAGACCGCATTGTTGACGTGGCCCATGACGTCGATGTCATGGGCCTGCGCCGTGAAGGTCAGGGTGAAGGGCGGCTTCACTCGGTAACGCCGAGCTGCCAGAGGATGAAGGCGAACTCCTCCGCCGTTTCCTTCAGGCTCTCGAACCGGCCGGACTTGCCGCCGTGGCCCGCGCCCATGTTGGTCTTGAGGATCAGCTCGTTATCGTCGGTCTTCAGTTCGCGCAGCTTCGCCACCCACTTGGCGGGTTCCCAGTACGTCACGCGCGGGTCGTTGAGGCCGGCCGTCACCATGAGCGGCGGATAGGCCTGGGCCTTGACCTGATCGTAGGGCGAGTAGCTGCGGATCAGCTCGAAGGCGGCCTTGTCCTCGATGGGATTGCCCCATTCCGGCCATTCGCCCGGCGTCAGCGGCAGGGTATCGTCGAGCATGGTGCTGAGCACGTCCACGAAGGGCACATGCGCCACCACCGCGCCGAACAGTTCAGGATCGGAGTTGACCACCGCGCCCATCAGCTCGCCGCCCGCCGATCCGCCCGAGATCGAGATCCTGCCCGCCTCGGTGAAGCCGCGCGCGATCAGGCCCCTGGCCACATCCACGAAGTCGTTGAAGGTATTGTTCCGCTTCTCCAGCTTGCCCGCCTTGTACCAGGCGCGGCCCAGATCGTCGCCGCCGCGGATATGGGCGATGGCATAAGCGAAGCCGCGATCGACCAGGCTGAGCCGCGTGGTCGAGAAGCCGGGATCGATCGAGATGCCATAGGCGCCGTAGCCGTAGAGGTGCAGCGGCCCCGCGCCCGTCCTGTCGCGGCGGTAGACGATCGAGACCGGGATCGGCGTGCCGTCCCGCGCCGCGATTTCCAGCCGTTCCGTCGCATAGAGCGAGGCATCGTAGCCCGAGGGGATTTCCTGGACCTTGAGCACTTCCATCGTGCGCGCCGCCACGTCGTAATCGATGACCGACGAAGGGCTGACCATCGATTCGTAGGTCAGGCGCAGCACGTCCATGTGCCATTCGGGATTGTTCGAAAGGCCTGCCGAATAGCTGGCTTCCGGGAAGGTGATCGGCTCCACGCGGGCGGGATCGTCGTAGTAGCGGACCTCGATCTGGTCGAGCCCGGCGCCGTGTCCCACCAGCTTGCGGCCTTCGGTCACGTAGAAGTCGCGGAACAGGTCGGCGCCGGTGAGGTAGAACGCGTCGGTACCCTCGATCAGCGTGGTCCATTCGCCGGGATTCTCCAGCGGCGCGGTGGCGAAGCGGAAGTTCTCGTGGGTGTCGTTGGTGTGGATGTAGAGCACGCCGTCGCGCTCATCGACATCGTATTCCACGCCCTTCTGGCGCGGCTTCACCAGAATCTGCTCGCCCAGCGGATCGCTGGCGAGGACCATGCGGCATTCGCTGGTCTCATGGTCGCTGGTGCCGATCAGCAGCCACTTCTCGTTCGACGAGAGCGACGACCCGACGCGGAAGCCCTCGTCGTTCTCGTGATAGAGTTCGACGTCGTTTTCCAGCGGCTGGCCCAGCCAGTGCAGGCGGGCATTGTCGGTGCGCCACTGCTCGTTGGCGAGCGAATAGACCAGGCCCTTGTCGCCCGCGACCCAGACGAGACCGGACAGCGTGCCGGGAATCTCGTCCGCCAGGAGTTCGCCGGTCGCCAGCACCTTGACGTGGACGGTGAAGCGCTCGGAGCCGTTGTCGTCCACCGAATAGGCAAGCAGCTTGCCGTCGTTGCTGGTCGAGATCGCGCCGAGGTTGAAATACTCCTTGCCCTCGGCCAGCGCCACTTCGTCGAGGATCAGTTCGTCGGCGCTGCCGTCATCGGTCGCGCCGACGGGGCGGCGCCACCACTTCTTGTATTCGGCGCCTTCCTCGAATTCGATCCAGTAGAGCCAGTCGCCGTCCTTCTGCGGCACCGACTTGTCGGCTTCCTTGATGCGCGCGCGCATTTCCTTGAACAGCGCGTCGATCTTGCCCTGACGATCCGCCATGCGCGACTCGAACCAGCGGTTTTCCGCTTCGAGGTGCTCCAGAACGGCCTTGTCGGTAACTTCGGGATAACCGGCGTCGCGCAGCCAGGCGTAGTCGTCTTCGACGGCAAGGCCATGGTGAGTGAAGGAATGCGGCTTCTTCGCCGCCTGTGGAGGACCGGAAAGGGTCTGGGTGGAATCTGCCATGACCTCCATCTATGATCGCACCATGACCCCCGCAAGCCGGATACCTTTTCCATGTTGATGAATACCCATGAAGCGCGCCTCGATGCCCTGCGCGGCGAACTGAAATCGCGCGGCCTCGATGGCTTCGTGATTCCGATCTCGGATGAGCACATGAGCGAATATGTCGGCGCCTATGCGCAGCGCCTTGCCTGGCTCACCGGCTTCGGCGGCTCGGCCGGCAGCGCCGTGGTGCTGACCGATCCCGCGCTGTCGCCCGCCGCCGCCATGTTCGTGGACGGTCGCTACACCCTTCAGGTGCGCGATCAGGTGGACGGCCGGTTCTACGCCTATGAAAGCGTGCCGCAGACCAGCCCCGCGCGCTGGCTGGGGCAATATGCCCCCAAGGGCGCCAGGATCGGCTACGACGCCTGGCTGCACGGATCGAAGTGGGTGGAAGCGGCGCAGGCCGCGCTCGCCGCTGTGGGCGGCACCCTCGTCGCGGTGGACGGCAACCCGATCGACGCGGTGTGGGAAGACCAGCCCGCACCCTCACCTGCCCCCGCGCTCGTCCATGACGATGGGCTCGCCGGCGAATCGAGCAAGGCCAAGCGCGCCGCCGTCTCCGAATGGCTGACCGCGCGAGGCCTCGACGCCACCGTGATCTCGGCGCTGGATTCGATTGCCTGGCTGCTCAACCTGCGCGGCACCGACGTGGAGCGGACCCCGGTGGCGCTGTCCTACGTCGTCGCCCATGCCGACGGCACCGCCGATCTCTACATCGCCGACGAGAAGGTGACGCCGCAGCTTCGCCAGCACCTTGGCAATGCCGTGCGCATCCAGCCGCGCGGCGCTTTCGTTTCCGGCCTCGGCACCCTGGCCGGCAAGCGTGTCGCGGTCGATCCCGACAATGCCGTGGCCGCCGTGTTCGAGACCCTGCGCGCCGCGGGCGCCACGATCGTCGAGGAACGCGATCCCACGATCCTGCCCAAGGCCGTGAAGAACCCGGTCGAACGGCAGGGCCACCGGCAGGCGCAGGCGATCGACGGCGTGGCCGTCACCCGCTTCCTGCACTGGCTGTCGGTCGAAGGCCCCAGGGGCGAAGTGACCGAGATGAGCGCGTCCGACCGCCTCCACGCCTTCCGCCGCGAATGCGGCGACTTGCGCGATCTCTCGTTCGACACGATTTCGGGCGCGGGCCCGAACGCGGCCAGCCCGCACTACCGCGTCTCCGAGGAATCGAGCCTGACCCTGCTTCCCGAAAGCGTCTATCTCGTCGATTCAGGCGGACAGTACCCTTACGGCACCACCGACATCACCCGCACCGTATGGATCGGCACCGGCGAACCCCTCGCCGAAGTGAAGGACCGCTTCACCCGCGTGCTCAAGGGCACCATCGCCATCGACGGCGCCGTGTTCCCCAAGGGCACCAACGGCGGCCAGCTCGATGCGCTTGCCCGCCAGTTCCTGTGGCAGGTCGGTCTCGACTACGCCCACGGCACCGGCCACGGCGTGGGCAGCTTCCTTTCCGTCCATGAAGGCCCGCAGCGCATCGGCAAGCCGGCCGGCGGACAGGCCGGCACGTCGCAGGAACTGCTCGCGGGAATGATCCTCAGCGACGAGCCGGGCTACTACAAGGCGGGCGAGTACGGCATCCGCATCGAGAACCTGATCCTCGTCGAACCGCGCCGGTTCGCCGGTTCGGACGGCGAATACTTCGGCTTCGAAACGCTGACGCTGGTGCCGATCGACCGCCGCATGGTGGACACCTCCCTGCTCTCGGCGGACGAGACGGCCTGGTGGAACGCCTATCACGCCAGGGTGCTCGACGTGATCGGCCCGCAGCTTGACGGCGAAGTGAAGGTCTGGCTCGAAGAGCAGTGCCTGCCGCTCTGATATCGCCGCATCGATACGGAGCCGTTGCGGTGCGGCTGCTTCCGATATTGTGAGCCTTGCGGCTCAGGCGTAGCATCCTCCCGGCAACAGGATTGCCGGGAGGATCTGCCCATGACGGAACCCGTACACGATCTCAGGACCCATCCGGTCCACCTCGGCCTCGGCGCGGCAGCCCGTGCCCAGCCCGCCTTCACCGGCATGGAATGGTACGCCGCCTATTCCGAACGCACCGCGCCGGACGGTGCCGAGGGCCGGCTCGTCTCGATGTACGATTTCGCCGAAAGCTGGGACAGCTGGGAAATGCACCCGGCGGGCGACGAACTCGTGGTCTGCCTCGCCGGCGCCATGACCCTGCATCAGGAACTGGCGGACGGCAGCGCCCGCAGCGTGACCATCGGCCCCGGCGAATATGCGATAAACCCGCCCGGCGCCTGGCACACCGCCGATGTCGACGGACCGGCCACCGCCCTGTTCATTACCGCCGGTGCAGGAACGCAGCATCGCCCGCGATGAGTTTGCCGGAAGGCTTGCCTCGCGCTGAATGGAGTGCCAAGCCTGTGACAATTGGCGACAATAAACCCGCAAGACGGCACAACTGCGCGACAAGCGGCGATTAGACCGGGCATCAGAAAGCCGCGGGGCGTTCCTTCCCCCTCCCTTCCCCGCCCCACGGCTTTCGCCAGTTTTTCGAGAAAGAGAGCCATGAGCATGAATCGCTTCCGCACGATCACCATCGGCATCTCCGCCGCAGCCCTGGCGATTGGCGGAATGGCCGGCGCCCAGAATGCGACGACCAGGCCGGCGGCCCCTTCGGCGACATCGCCGGCAGCCCCCGAGCGTGACCGTATCGAAACCCGCGCCGAGGCACAGGCCCGCGCGGAGGCGATGTTCGCCCGGCTCGACGTGAACAAGGACGGCAAGCTCGACCGCGCCGACCGCGAGGCCCGCCGCCAGCAGAGGCGCGAGGGCATGTTCGACCGGCTCGACACCAACCGGGACGGCTCGATCTCCAAAGCCGAGTTCATGGCCGATCGCGGCCCGGACGGCGATCGCGGTCCCCGCCCCGGCGGCGATCGCCCCGATGGCGCAGGGCCGGGCGACATGCCCCCGCCGCCTCCCGGTGGCCCCGACATGAATGGCCCCGACATGAATGGCCCCGGCAAGGATGGCCGCCCCGAACGCCATGGCCGCCACGGCGGTCCGCGCGGCGGGATGAAGGGGCCGATGATGGGCCTGGGCAAGGCCGATGCCGATGGCGACCGCGCCGTCACCCGCGCCGAATTCGTCACCGCCGCGCTCCAGCGCTTCGATGCGGTGGACACCGACAAGGACGGCAAGATCACCCCCGAGGAACGCCGCGCCGCGCGTGACAGGATGCGCAGCGAGTGGCAGGCCCGCAAGAACGACCGCCGGGACGCACGCGGCGCGCCTGACGCTCCGCCGCCGCCCGCGAAGAAGTAAATCGAAGCCCGCCCGAGCGACCGGCCGGAAAAGGAATGGAATGAACGACATCTCGCCCGCCCGCGTCCTGCTGGTCGACGACGAAGCTGCACTCCGCGAGCCCCTGGCCGACTATCTGTCGCGCCAGGGGTTTGCCGTCACGCCGGCCACCAGCGCCGCCGAAGCCCGGAGCAAGCTGCAGGGCGAGAAGCCCGACCTCGTCCTGCTCGATATCATGATGCCCGGCGAGGACGGCCTCTCGCTGTGCCGCCACCTCGTGGAAGCGCAGGACATTCCGGTGATCTTCCTCACCGCCCGCGGCGAGGCGACCGACCGGATCGTTGGCCTTGAGATCGGCGCGGACGACTATGTGGTGAAACCGTTCGAACCGCGCGAGCTGGTGGCCCGCATCCGCTCGGTGCTGCGCCGCGCCGCCCGCGTACCCGCGCAGGCACCGGAGAACGAGGCCTTCGCCTTCGAGGGCTGGCTGCTGGACCCGCTCAAGCGCCGCCTGTCCGATGCCGAGGGCGCGACCGTGCCGATCTCCTCGGTCGAGTTCCGCCTGCTCATGGCCTTCCTCGAACACCCCCGCCAGGTGCTGAACCGCGACCGCCTGCTGGACATGGTGCAGGGCCGCGAGGCGCACCTGTTCGACCGCGCGGTGGATAACCAGGTCAGCCGCCTGCGCCGCAAGATCGAA
Source organism: Novosphingobium sp. RL4 (assembly GCF_035658495.1). Lineage (NCBI taxonomy): Bacteria > Pseudomonadati > Pseudomonadota > Alphaproteobacteria > Sphingomonadales > Sphingomonadaceae > Novosphingobium > Novosphingobium sp. RL4. The sequence goes on from NZ_CP141944.1 coordinate 164,911, forward strand.
GTCGATTCGCGCAATCCGCAACTGATCCAGACGGTCTGGGGCGGCGGCTACATGCTCGCTACCGACGTGCAGCGCGTACCGCTCGAAGCGGACTGATCGGATCGCCCCCATGTCGAGCCTGAAGATGCCTCGTCCCCACAGCCTGATGGGCCAGATGCTGCTTGCCATCGCGGTCGCGCTGATGCTCGTGCAGGGCCTCGGCGCGTTCTTCGTCTACCGCGCCCAGCGCGAAGGGTACGAGGCGAGCATGCTCAACGCCTCCGCCTTCAGGCTGGTCATGGAAACGCGCGGCCCCCGTGCGCTATCGCGCCGCCATGACGGCGGCCCGCGCGTGCAACTTTCCGGCCCGCCGCCCAAGGGCTACCACCTCGAATACAGCACGCGCTCGCCCGTCGCCCCCGGCGAGACCCGCGACGAGGAGGCCGAGGCCGGCATAGCCCGCATCCTTGCCGACCAGGAATTCCCGATCCGCGAGATCGTCGTCGTCCACCGCGATGTCGGGCGTGACCGCGTGGCCCGCCGGAACGCGCTGGAACGCGCGGCGGGCTACGGCCTCTCGCGCGAGGAAACGCAGGGCCTGATGCGCGCCAACCTGCTGGTGGTGGGCGTGCGCACCGATGACAGCGGCAACTGGATCATCTCCCGCGTGCGCGCGCCGCGGGCCGAGAACGTGCTGATCACGCCGATCCTGATCCAGACGATCATCATCTACGTGGTCATCATGGGCGCCGTGGCGCTGATCCTGCGCCGCATCACCCGCCCGCTGGCCGCCCTTACCCGCCGCCTCGAACGCTTCGCCGCCACGCAGGACGTCGACGGCCAGCTTGCCCCTTCCGGCCCTGAGGACATGCAGCGCCTGATCGTGGCGCACAACGCCATGGAATCGCGCATCGCCGCCCTGCTGGACGAGAAGAACGTCATGCTCGGCGCCATCGGCCACGATCTCAAGACCCCGCTCGCCGCGCTGCGCGTACGCATCGAATCCGTCACCGACGATGTGGAACGCGGCCGCATGGCCACCACCATCGAGGACATCGTCCATACCCTGGACGATATCCTGTCCCTCGCCCGCGTCGGCCGCCCGAGCGACCCGCTGGAACGCACCGAACTTTCGGCGCTGATGTTCTCGGTGATCGAGGAATACGAGGACATGGGCGAGCCGGTGGACGTGGGCGATACCGAACGCGTCGCGCTCGAACTGCGCCCGACCTGGATCCGGCGCGCCCTGCGCAACCTGATCGGCAATGCCCTGCGCTACGGCGAGCGCGCACGCGTCTCGCTCTCGCGCGAGGACGGGCGCGATGGAACGACGCGGGCGGTGATCCTCATCGAGGACGATGGGCCGGGCATACCCGACGATTCCATCGACGCGATGATGAACCCCTTCACCCGCGGCGACCCTTCGCGCAACAGCGCCACCGGCGGCGCCGGCCTCGGCCTTGCCCTCGCCCGCGCGATCGCGGACCAGCACGGCGGCGCGCTCAAGCTGTCGAACCGGGTCTCGGCAAACGGCACGATCGAGGGGCTGACAGCGCGGCTGGAACTCCCGGTCGGTTAGGAGAAGCCCCTGCCTGCCGGTTACTTCATCCTCGCGAAACCGGCGTCGATCTGCTCGCCCAGCATGTCGTCCAGCAAGCCGCAGTTGCGCACCCGCTCGATCGCACGGTCCAGTTCGAGAGCGCCGGGCGTTCCGGCGAGGCGCAGCCTGAAATCGCGGGCGATGCGCTCGGCGCGGGCGACCGAGCAGAACCGGCCGAGCATTTGCGGCAGCCGGGTGGCGAAGAACTGGCCGTCGCCGCTGTCCAGCATCCCGTCGAGATGGGCGAGAGCCCAGTCGTAGCCCATCTCGCGCGTGGCGCTGCGCGCCATTACCCCATCGAGCAGGTCGCGCTTCTCGCTTTCGCGCAGGCGCGGATCGTCAAGCGCGAGAAGCCAGGCGGCCAGCTTGGGATCGCTGGTGCGCGAGGCGGCGGCAAGCGCGGCGGGGCGAAACACCGGGTCTTCGGAAGACAGCGCACGGTCCACCAGATCGCGAGCGGCCTGATTGTCGCGCTTGTAGAGATAGAGATCCAGCGCATGGTCCAGCCAGGCCGGATCGAGCGCGGTCCTGTCTCCCGCGAGATAGGCGGCCATGGCATTGGAAAGCTGGTCGCGCAGGCTGCCGCCGCGCCCGGTGTTGAGCAGGGCGGATACCACCTGGACCCGCCGCTGGGTGCGCGCCGAAGCCTCGCGCGCATAGATGCCGTAGCGGGGATCGAAGCCCAGCTCCTTGAGCAGCGGAGCGTAAAGATGTTCGCGCAGCAGGCCGAAACTGCGGCGCGCCTGCGGGCTGACGAAGCCCTGCATCATGTAGCGGGCCAGCGCCTTGTCCGGTGCGTCGGCGGCGTGCGGATCCTGGTGGTGGATGAGCTTGCGGGCGAGCTGCGCCATTTCGCCGACATTGCCGCGCCCCGCGCGGATGGAGGCGTCCAGCGAATCGACCAGCGCCAGCGCCTCGCCGCCGGGAAGACCGTCTGCCGAAGCGATGAGTTCGTTCCAGTGCCGGGCCGTCAGTTCGAAACGGTAATAGCCGCTGCCGCCGGCATTGGGGAACACCGGGCCTTCGCCGGGAACCGTGAAGATCTGGCTTCGCTGGTCCATGATCGTGCAGGTGCGCTGAAGGCCGCGGCGGAAGCACAGCGGAATGGTCCAGCGGGCATCGGGCGTCGCCACCCCGGCGGTCGTGTAGCGAAGCTGGGTCACGGCCAGCCGGTCGCCGGTCTGGCGCATGGCGAGGAGCGGCACGCCCTGCTGCTCCACGAAACTGCGCAGCGCCGGCACCAGCCGGGGATCGCCCGCCACTTCGGCAAGGGCGGCGAAAAAGTCCGCGCTGGTGGCGGTGCCTTGCCGGTGCGCGGCGATGTATCGGCGCACACCCTGCCGGAAGCGATCCTCGCCCAGCCAATCGGCAATCATGCCGACGACGTGGCCGCCTTTGCCATAAGTGATGGAATCGAATGCCGAATCGATCTGGTCGCTGGTCTCGATCGACTGGCGGATCGGGCGGCCCGCCAATAGCCCGTCGATATCCATCGCCTGATAGCCGGTGCCCAGCGCGTCGCCCGCGATCCCGAGATCGGGCCGCCAGCGATCGCCCACCCGGTAACCGATCCAATTGGCGAAACTCTCGTTCAGCCAGAGATCGTCCCACCAGTCCGGCGTGACGAGATCGCCGAACCACTGGTGGCCCAGTTCATGGGCCACGATCATGCCGAACTGGCGCTGCTGCTCCACCGGCGCGTTTTCGTCCATGACGAGGATATCGTCGCGGTAGAGGTCGGCGCCGGGGTTCTCCATGGCGCCGGGCAGGATCGGGCTGGTCACCTGGTCGAGCTTGGGGAAGGGAAAACGCTCCCCGAAATAGTCCTCCAGCAGGGTGACGATGCGCTTGCTCCCCTCCATCGCGAAAGCAAGGTTTCCGGCATTCTGGCGCGTGGAGACGATCCGCAGCGGCAGCGGCTCGCTCCGTTCCGGCGTAGGGGGCACTTCGCCGGACAGGATCGCGAAAGGCCCGACCATCACCGCAACAAGGTAAGTCGGCAGCGGCGGCCCCGGAGCGAAGCGGTGAACCGCCAGCCCGTTCTCGAGCGCGGGAGTGCCGGTCTCCGGCCCGTTGCTGATCGCGGCGAGGCCGGGCGGCGTGCGCAGCGTGATCGCGAAAGGCGTCTTGAATCCCGGCTGGTCGAAACCGGGAAAGGCGGCGCGGGCATCGATGGACTGGAACTGGCTCCAGGCATACCAGGCGCCCTCCACTTCCACGCGGAACAGACCGGCCGGTCCCTGTCCGAAGGCTGCGGTGTAATCGAAGGCCAGGGTCAGCGGACCTGCGGGAAGGTCTTCGTCGAAGCGCACCTCGGCAAGACCCTCTGCATCGAGTTGCCTCCAGTGGCCGACAAGGGTCCGCCCGGCAAAATGGGCCTCGACCCGGGTCATGCCGAGCTCCCGGCCGTGCAGGTATAGTCTAGGTGTCTTTCTGGTCAGGTTCAGGTCGATCTCTGTCCGACCGGAAAATCGCGGCTTCGACGGGTCCACGGTGAGGTCCAGCCGATAGGCCAGCGGCCTTGCCGAATCGTCCAGTCGGCCGAACGGAAGGTCGGGTTTCTGCGCCTCCACCACGATTGCGGCAGCCGGCTCGGCCATGGTGCCACCCGTCTCCTGCGCCGCGGCGGCACCCGGCACAGCAAGCAGCGCCGCGAACGGGATCGAGCCCCGGAATATCCCCATCAGCTCAGCGCATCAGGCCGCCGATGAGATTGCGCGCAAACCGGCCAAGCCCCGGAAAACCTATGGCTTTCCCAAGAGCATCCCCCACCGTTCCCGCCGCCGCGCTGGCGGCCGAAGCCTTGGGATCGGCACGGCTTTTCCTGCCCTGCATCGACTGCGCGAGAATCGAACCGGCGCTCGCCGCCGCCGCGCCGGCAGCGGCCTTGGCCACCTTTCCGCCCAGACCGTCCCAAAGACTGGGGCTCTTGCGCTCCTGCTTGCCGACTTCCTCCTTGCCCTTTTCCGCCACTTCCTGCGCGGTTGCGGCCGCATCGGCAGCCTTGGCGGCAAGGATTTCCTCCGCGCTTTCCCGGTTCACGGGGGTATCGTACTTGCCGTCGAACGGGCTGACGGACTGGATGATCGCGCGTTCCTTCGCCTCGATCGGACCCAGCCGCGAACGCGGCGGCGCGATCAGCGTGCGCTGGACAACGGTGGGCGCGCCTTCGTCGTCAAGCGTGGAAACCAGCGCCTCACCGACCTTCAATTCGGTGATCGCCGCCTCCACGTCGAGCGCGGGATTGATGCGGAACGTATCCGCCGCCGCCTTGATCGCCTTCTTGTCGCGCGGGGTGAAGGCCCGCAGCGCGTGCTGCACGCGGTTGCCGAGCTGACCGGCGATATCCTCGGGAATGTCGATCGGGTTCTGGGTGACGAAGTAGACGCCCACGCCCTTCGAACGGACGAGGCGGACGACCTGCTCCACCTTGTCCTGCAAGGCCTTGGGAGCATCGTCGAACAGGAGGTGAGCCTCGTCGAAGAAGAACACCAGCCGGGGCTTGTCGGGGTCGCCGACTTCGGGAAGCACCTCGAACAGTTCGGACAGCAGCCAGAGCAGGAAAGTGGCGTAAAGCTTCGGACTGCGCATCAGCTTGTCGGCCGCGAGCACGTTGATGTAGCCGCGCCCCTTGTCGTCGCAGCGGATGAAATCGGCGATTTCCAGCGCCGGTTCGCCAAAGAACCGCGCCGCGCCCTGACTGTCGAGCGCGAGGACCTGCCGCTGGATAGTACCGACACTGGCCTTGGTCACATTGCCGTACCGGGCCGAAAGCGCAGCGGCATTTTCCGCGACATGCGCAAGCATCGCCTGGAGATCGGGCAGATCGAGAAGCAGAAGCCCCTGCTCGTCGGCATAGCGGAAGACGATGTTGAGAACGCCTTCCTGCGTATCGTTGAGGTCCATCAGCCGCGCGAGCAGCAACGGCCCCATTTCCGAGATCGTGGTGCGGACGGGATGGCCCTGCTCGCCATAGATATCCCAGAAGACCGCCGGATTATCGGAGTAGGCATAGTCGGTTATGCCGATTTCCCTGGCCCGCCCTTCCAGGATGGCGGCATTCTTGAACTGCGGGCTGCCCGGCATCGAAATGCCCGAGAGATCGCCTTTCACGTCCGCGAGGAAAACCGGCACGCCGGCGGCGGAAAACTGCTCGGCAATAGTCTGGAGCGTGACGGTCTTGCCGGTGCCGGTGGCTCCCGCGATCAGCCCGTGACGGTTGGCGCGGCCCAGCCGCAGGACCTGCCGTTCACCATTCCCACCGAGTCCCAGGAAAATCTCGTCCATTCACCGCTCCTTGCACCCGCCATCGTGATAGAGCGGCCTCGGTGCGAGGGCGAGAGGGATTTTGCCAGCGGCGCCGTTCATCGCTAAAGGCCCATTTCCGAACATGTCCGAAGCTTTCGTCCTCCTTGATGATGCGCGCCGCGAAGGCGCCGCCGATGCCCGGTTTTACCGGGCCGCGACCGAAATCGTCGTGGCCCGCCAGCCGCACGAAATCGCCCCCGCGCTGGAGCGTATCGAGCAGTTGGCGGCAAACGGACTGCATCTTGCCGGATATCTGACTTACGAGGCCGGCCTCGCCCTGGAACCGAAGCTGGCCGCGCTGCTGCCGGACCGGATCGGCGCTGCGGGACCGCTGCTGTGGTTCGGCGCCTTCGAGGGATACGAGACGGTTGCGGCCGCCGAAATGCCCGGCTGGCTGGCCCGCCATGCCTCGGGCGGACCGCGCGGCATCGGCCCGCTTGAACCGCAGATATCCAGCGGGACCTACGCCCGGGCCTTCGCCCGCCTGCATGACGCGATCGAGGCCGGCGACATCTACCAGGCCAACCTCACCTTCCCGCTGGCCGGACCATGGCATGGCGACCCGCTGGCGCTCTACGCCGCGATCCGCCCCTCGGCGGCGGCCGGGTACGGCGGAGTGATTCACGACGGCTCGCACTGGCTGCTGAGCTTCTCGCCCGAACTGTTCTTCACGCTGGAAGGCGGGCAAGTAACGGTCCGCCCCATGAAAGGCACCCGCCCGCGCGGCAGGGATGCGGCACAGGACGAAGACCTGCGCGCCGAACTCGCAGGCTCCACCAAGGACCGGGCCGAGAATCTCATGATCCTCGACCTGATGCGCAACGACCTCTCGCGCGTGGCCGCTGCAGGCAGTGTCCGTGTCGAGGATCCCTTCGCCATCGAAAGCTATCCCACCGTCCACCAGATGGTCTCGACGGTGCGGGCCGATCTGGCGCAAGGCAAGGGCGCGGTGGACATCCTGCGGGCGCTCTTCCCCTGCGGCTCGATCACCGGTGCGCCGAAGATCCGCGCCATGGAACTGATCGCCGAAGTGGAACGCCATGCCCGCGGCCCTTATTGCGGCTCGATCGGCAGGATCGATCCTACTGGCGAGGCCGCGTTCAATGTGGCAATCCGCACTCTGCGCCTGACGCCGGGCGACAACGGCACCGGCCGCGCGGTGCTGGGCGTCGGCTCGGCCGTGGTCGCCGATTCACAAGCGCTTCCCGAATGGCGGGAATGCCTGGTCAAAGGGGGTTTCGTGAGAGAGTCGGCAGGGGCATCCTCGCCCGCCAGTTTCGACCTGATCGAGACGATGTGCTTTACGCCCGAAAAGGGCATTCCGCTGCTCGAACTCCATCTCGAGCGGATTCGCGCCAGCGCCGAAACGCTGGGCTTCAGTTTCGACCGTCACGCCGTGCGCAATGCCATCCAGGCATTGTGCTTCGATGCCGATGCCCCCTCTAAGCTGCGCCTCGTCGCCTCGCGCAGCGGCGCCTACGCGCTCGAACTTTCCGAACTGCCCCCAGCCTTTGCCGGGCCGGTGATCGTGGGCGTGCTGCGCCTGCCGGTCGACAGCGGCGACTGGCGCCTGCGCCACAAGACCAGCGACCGCGGCTTCTACGAGGCTGGCCTCGCGGCAGCCAAGGCGGCAGGCGCAGGGGAAGCCCTGTTCCTGCGGGACGACGGGCTCGTGACTGAGGGCACGTTCACCAATCTCTTCGTCGAACGGGACGGCATGCTGCTTACCCCGCCCCTCGCGCTCGGGCTGCTGCCCGGCGTGCTGCGCCGCTCGCTGATCGAGCAGGAACGCGCGGTGGAAGCGGCACTCACGCTCGACGATCTCGCCGATGGCTTCATGATCGGCAATTCGCTGCGGGGGCTTCTCCCGGCCCAACTCCTCAAGTGATGTTGTCCTGCTGATGCATAGCTCCGCCGCCCTCTCCCGCATCGCCCCCTCGGGGACGACCGCGATGACCGACCGCGCCATCGAACTGCGCGAATCCGGCCTCGACATCATCTCGCTTTCGGTGGGCGAGCCTGATTTCGCCACCCCGCCCCACGTGATCGAGGCCGCCAAGGCCGCGCTCGACGATGGCCAGACCAGATACACGGCAGTCGGCGGCACTTCGCAGCTCAAGCAGGCCGCTGCCCTGCACTTCGCGCGCGACCTCGGGATCGAGGTTCCTGCCTCGCAAGTGACGGTGAGCGCGGGCGGCAAGCAGGCGATCTTCCACGCCATGCTGGCCACGGTGAGCGAAGGCGACGAAGTGATCGTGCCTTCGCCCTGGTGGGTCAGCTATCCCGAGATCGTGCGCTTCGCGGGCGGCAAGGTCGTGCCCCTGCCAACCCTGGCGAAGGACAACTTCCGCTTCACGCCCGCCGATCTCGAAGCGCAGATCGGCCCGCGCACGCTGTGGGTTCTGCTCAACAGTCCCGGCAATCCGACGGGCGCCTACTATCCGGAAGACATGCTTCGCGGCATCGGCGAAGTGCTGCGCCGCCATCCGCGCGTCATGGTGCTTTCCGACGATATCTACGCGCCGCTCAACTATACGCTCGATGGTACAGAGGCCCGCCCGCATGCAACGCTGGCGAACCTCTGCCCCGATCTTGCGGACCGCATCCTGACCGTCTCGGGCGTTTCCAAAAGCCACGCGATGACGGGTTTTCGCATCGGCGTCGCCGCCGGCCCGCAGTGGTTGATAAAGGCGATGGAAAAGCTCCAGTCGCACTCCTCGGGAAACCCCTGCTCTATCAGCCAGGCCGCCGCCGTGGCCGCCTTTGCCGGCCCGCAGGACTTCCTGGCCGAATGGCGCGAGCGTTTCCGCGCCCGCAGGGACAGGGTGGTGGCCGCGATCAACGCGATTCCCGGACTGTCCACGCCGACTCCGGAGGGCGCGTTCTATTGCATGATCGATGCCGCCCCGCTGATGGAGCGCTTCGGAGACGACGTGAAACTCACCCTTCACCTGCTGGAGCAAGGCGTCGCACTCGTGCCGGCCTCGGCGTTCGGCGGGCGTGACGGCTTCCGCATCAGTTTCGCCGCAGACGACGCGCGGCTCGAAGAAGCGCTCCGGCGCATAGAGAAAGCATTGACGTAACATGGAACTGGAAATCCTCTTCGAGGACGGCGAGGCGCTGGTCATCGACAAGCCGGGCGGCCTTCCGCTCGACACGCCCCGCGCGGGCGGCCGCAGCCTCGAAGACCGGCTCGACGAGCTGAAACTCGGCTTCCACCGCGCGCCTGCGCCGGTCCACCGGCTCGACCGCGACACCTCGGGCTGCCTGCTGCTCGCCCGCAACCCCAAGGCGCTGAAGCGGTTCTCCGCCGCCTTCGAGGAAAAGGTCGTCGAGAAGCGCTACCTCGGCATCGTCGCCGGGACCATCGCCGACGAGGAAGGCACTATCGCGCTCAACCTTTCCAAGGTCAGCACCGTCAAGGATGGCTGGCGCATGATCCCGGCCAAGAAGGGCAAGCCCGCCGTCACGCACTGGCGCAAGCTGGACGAGAAGAACGGGATGACCCTTGTGGAATTCCGCCCTGAAACCGGCCGCACGCACCAGATCCGCGTCCATGCCGCTTCCGGTCTCGGCGTGCCGCTGCTTGGCGATCCGGTCTATGGTTCGAGCAAGGGCGCGCCGCGCACCATGCTTCACGCCGCCGCGATCACGGTCCCACGCGGTGGTGACAAGGAGCCGATCGTGGCGGTTGCGCCCCTCCCGGCAGACTTCGCCGCGTTCGGCTTCAGCGATGAATGAGCGAGGTTGAGGAGACCATCGGCCGCGCCCAGGCGCTGGCGAGCGAAGCCTTCATCGCCTCGACCGGCCCGGGCGGGCAGAACGTCAACAAGGTGGCGACGGCGGTCCAGCTGCGGATCAACGTCTATGCGCTGCGGCTGGCTCCGCCGGTCTTCGCACGGCTGAGGGAACTGGCCGGCAGCCGCATGACCTCGGCGGGCGAACTGATGTTCACCGCCCGCCGCTTCCGCACGCAGGAAGCGAACCGCGCCGATGCGCGCGAACGACTGGCGGAAATGCTGCGCGATGCTCACAAACTGCCGGAAAAGCGCGCAAAGAGCCGTCTCAACCGGGTTGGCAAGGAGCAGCGGCTGAAAGGCAAGAAGCTGCGCGGCTCGGTCAAGGCCGGGCGCGGCAGGATCAGTTTCGACTGAGGTTCAGTTGCGGGCGGGGGTGGCCGCTTCGCTGGGGCTGGATTTTCCCGGCTCTCCATGGGCGCCGCCGACTCCGGCAGGCGGTCGCCGCACCTCCAGCATCTCGGCCGCCTCGCCCAGCGCGCGGGCTTCACCCATGGTGACGGCGCCCGGGCCGGGTACCGAATCGGATGGCCCGCAAGCTGCCAGCGGCAGGACTGCGATCAGCAGGCAGGGAAGTCTCAAGGATCTCAGCCCTCGATCACCCGGGCATGGGGGTGGTGCCTGTCGATATGCTTGCGAATCATCTTGAGGTTCCGGCTATTCGAACGGAACATGAAGTCGAACAGGTCGCCCGCGAGGGGAATGGCGCCCAGCAGCGTATCCACGCCGACATTCGCGGTCATCCGCGCGAGTTGCCACTTCGACATGCCGAGATTGCGGGCTTCCCAGACGAGGTACATCCCCAGGACCGCCGAAACCACGTCTCCGGCCACCGGCACCAGCCCGACGACCGCATCGAGCCCCACTTTGCGACGGAGGCCGGGCAGGGCGATGGCGCGTTCCAGCACATATTCGACCATCTCGACGCGGCGCACGATCGAAACCGCGTCAGCGCCCAGCGGCAGGTCCATGTCCATGCGGCGGGCGGAAGTCTGTCCAGTCGCCAAAGTCGTGGCACTCCTCAATCGGCATGAACGCCGTTCCGCTTATTTGGGCACCCAGGCCAGCGGCATCAAGGGGTGCCATCCCCAGGTGTTCGGCGCGAAACCGGCCACGCTGCCACGGACCAGCGACCAGCGGATGGGTGTTCCGAAGGGAATGAAGACGTTGGCGGCAGTCAACTCCGCCTCGGCTTCGGTCAGCAGCGCCGAGCGTTCCTGAGGGGTCGCCGCTGTGGCGGCTTCGGCAACGCGGGCATCGGCATCCGTGGAACAGAGGCCGTGCCGGGCGCTGCAGGAAAGCCGATTGAGGAACCATGCCGCCCGCGGATAGCGGGCTACGTCGTCAATCAGCAGGAGATCGGCTTCCTCGGCGCTGCCGGTTCGCGCCAGATGCACGCCGATCGCGGCGAGGTCGGCGGTCAGCCGGTCCAGCAGGATGTCCGATCCGCTGCCCACGGGCAGCCAGACCGTAACACGCGGACCGTTCGGAGCGGGAAGGGGCACCGGGGACGAAGCACCCCGCGCGCTCCGCACCGCCGGAGCCGGCGGTTCGGACGCGCCTTTGCCCCCCGAAGCCGCCACCCAGCGGCGTATCCGCGCGGTGGCCAGGCTGCGGCGCTCCTCAAGCGATTGCTCGCTCCAGCGTTCGCCTATGGTGCCGAGATCGCCGTCAAGGCTTGGCGTGACGATCCGCGTCGTCCCGGACCAGCCGCCAAGGCTGAACGGTGCGATCAGGCCATCGCGGTCGATCGCCATGGACAGGGCTTCCCGGTTTGCAGGATCGGCAAGGAAACCCTTCTCGTTCATTATCTTGAGGCCGAACAGCCCGACCACGGGATCAACCTGGATGGTGCCGCGCAGAATTCCCACCGAACGGGTCAGCGGAAAGTCCTGTATCTCGCCCCCCATCACCAGATCGACCGTGCCATCATTGAAGGCATCCACTGCAGCGGGACCATTCAGCGCCTGCACGTCGATCCGGCGTGTGCGCTGTGCCCAGTTCTCGATCGCGGGAAGCCCAAGGGTTGCGGGGTCGATCGGTGTCAGGCGCGCCGTCTGCCGATCACGCTCCAGCCGCATGGGCCCGGCGCCGCGCCGCTTGAAGGTCAGGCCGAGTTCGGGCTGCGCAAGCAGTTGCAGCAAATAGGGCATCGGCCTGTTCAGGCGGATTTCGACGACCCTTCCGGCCATTGCGCGAATTTCGTCGATACCGGCAAGGTCACGCGCCAGAGGTGTGTCGTCGAGCGATTTCAGTGCCTCTTCCAGCGACTTCTTCGCCGATTCGGCAGTCAGCGGATCGCTTGAAAGCCAGTCTCCGTCGCGGAGCCGGAAGATGTAGCTCTGTCCGTCGTCGGTAACGATCCAGCGGTCCGCCAAGGCGGGAATCACCCGCCCCTTCTCGTCGAAGGAAACGAGCCCCTCGGCGGTGGAGGCACGAATGAGCTGGCCTGCCAGGGGCAGATTGTCTCCGGCCTCGAAAGGATCGCCGGCAGCACCGATCACCGCGACGCTCAACGCCGAATTGTCGGAAGATCCGCAGGCGGCGAGCGCCAGCCCGGCCAGCGGGACCAGAGCCCGGAAGGCTTTGCGCGAAGCGAACATCGGCACCGGCCTAGGTCGTAAACTCATGAACAGCATCATCGAGGCGCCCAAATGGCGAACAGCTCGGGCCGAAGCTGACGCCGGGCGGGCTGGTTGCCCGTCCAAGGCAGCTTCGGTTCGAGATGGAAGCCATTTGGGCGTCCCTTCGGGATTTGACCAAAATGGCCCATCGCTGCGTCGGGAAGTCTTGAAATATCGACATATTCCATCGCCTTCCCTTCTTGCGCTGAGCCATTTTGCCTCAAACCTCGATGGTGCCGTTTATGAGTTTACGACCTAGTCCATTTCGGCAGATGCGCAAATGGCCGGCAAGGCTCGGAGGCGAGTTTTCGTAAGGCTATCGGAAGCACGATCCGCAGCGTGACGCGAATCAGACCTTGCGCAGGTTCTGGTCGGTCGACGTCACGGGTGCGTACTGCGCTTCGTAATTGCGCACGTAATTGGGTGCATGATCGGCCGCCGGAGCCGCGGTTGCGCGCGCCAGCTTGGGATCGATCTCATCGCTGAAAGCCACACCGAAGCGGTTTTCCTGGACCCAGGCCACAGACCCCGGAACCCAGCCGATATTGCGGATGTTCACCGAAACCACGGTGCCGCGCATGACCTGCACGCCGCCTTCCCCCATCATGCCGCCCGCCGAAAGGTTGCGGACCTTGATGCGGTACTCACCCTCAAGGCCATCGATGCGCAAATCCGCCATGAGGAACAGGCTGTCGCGCGCGATATGGCGGTTTTCGGTTTCGTTCATGAGGTCTCGTCCGGCATTCCGTCTGGCGGCGATGATATCACGAAGAACGGTCCGCGATAGCCACCGCACCCGCGCCCAAGGCGCGTTTCCGGTCGATACCTAAAGGCGAGTGGCAAAGAAAGCCTTAACGCCCCGATCTGCCTGCAAGGGTTGCCGGCCGGTAGATCGGGGCTTCAAGCGCTGAAAACAGCCGAGAACTATTCGTCCCGAGAGACTTTTTCGCGCCGCTCGTGCGCTTCCTGGGCCTCTACGGTCATGGTCGCGATCGGTCGGGCTTCGAGCCGTCCAAGGCCGATCGGTTCGCCGGTCACTTCGCAGTACCCGTATTCGCCTTCCTCGATCCGGCGCAGGGCGGAGTCGATCTTGGCGATCAGCTTGCGCTGACGGTCGCGGGTGCGCAGTTCGATGCCCCAGTCGGTCTCGCTCGAGGCACGATCATTCAGATCGGGCTCACGGATAGGACCGTCCTGAAGCTGTGCCAGCGTGCCGGCAGAGGCATCGAGGATCGATTTTTTCCAGGCCAGCAGCAGCCGCCGGAAGTAATCCTGCTGAGCCTCACACATGTAGGTCTCGTTCTCAGCGGGAACGTAAGAACCGCCAAGCATACGCTTTGCCTTGGCGAGGACATCAATTTCGTCAGCTAGGGCCGTTGCCATCCAGAGAATCTCCGCACGAATCCCCCCGGCCTGCCTACGCCCTGCGACCCCGGATTTTTCCAGTGGCCTATACGGCAAACCGCGGTGGGCGGCCTATAAGACCGCCCCATTGCCTGCACAAGGCCATAACCATGGCAGTCCACAAAAAACCTGAACGCTAGTTCGGTTCGGGACGGTTTTGCTCCGTATCCCTACAAGGAACCTTGCAGATTTATCCTTAACCGTTTGTTGACCATGCGCAGGTCACTGTTCCCTCATCGGGCCGCAGACCGCGGCAGAAATGTCTCGGGATACGAACGATGAAGGATGTCTGGATCAAGGAGAGCCGCCTTACCGCTGCCGGCGTGGCCGACCTGAAGGGTAACGACCTGCTGGTGGCCGACCGGCTTGCAGCAGCGGCACATGGCGATTTTTCGGCCTGCTTCGACCTTGGCGTAGCGTATTCGACCGGAAGCCACGGCATGGCCTGCGATCTTGTCGAAGCGCACAAGTGGTTCAACCTCGCCGCCGTGAACGGGCATGAGGAAGCCGCGACATGCCGGGCCGAACTGGCCGATGAGATGACCGCGCGCGAGATCGCCGAAGCCCAGCGCCGCGCGCGTCAGTGGCTTGCCGCCTCGCCCTCTTCCCCGTTACCCGGGGCCGCCTGACATCGGAAACAGGCCGTGTTCAGGGTTTCCTGAATGGCGTCCGCCCGCCCAGCAGGAGCTGATCCTGCGCGATTCCCGCGCGTTCCTGTTCGAGATAGTCGGCGATAGCGGCTCGCAGCCCCTCGTGGACGATGTAGTGCGCCGAGATCGTGCGCACCGGTTCATAGCCTCGTGCCAGCTTGTGCCCGCCCTGCGCCCCCGCCTCCACGCGCGAAAGCCCGAGCGCGATCGCCGCGTCGATGGCCCGGTAGTAGCAAAGTTCGAAGTGCAGGAACGGCTTGTCCACCAGCGCGCCCCAGTACCGTCCGTAGAGCGCCTGATCGCCGATGAAGTTGAGCGCGCCCGCCACCGGCCGGCCGTCCATGTAGGCGAGCAGCAGCAGAATCCGGTCCCCCATGGTCTCTCCGAGCAGGGAGAACGCCTCGCGCGTCAGGTAAGGCTGCCCCCACTTGCGCGCGCCGGTATCCTGATAGAAGGCCCAGAACGCGTCCCAGTGCCGTTCACCGAGTTCATCCCCGGTGAGCACGCGGACCTCCAGCCCCTCGCAGGCCTTCTCCCGCTCCTTGCGGATGTCCTTGCGCTTGCGGGATGAGAGCGCGCCAAGGAATTGATCGAAGCTTTCGTAGCCGCGATTTTCCCAGTGGAACTGAATATCCTCGCGCAGCAGCCACCCGGCCGCCTCGAACACGGGAACCTGATCGGGTGCGATGAAAGTCGCATGAGCGGAGGAGAGCCCGTTCTCGCGGCAAAGCGTTTCGGCAGAGGCCAGCAGCGCCGGAGCAAGCTCGGGGTGAGGCGTGAGCAGGCGAGGCCCGGTCGCGGGCGTGAAGGGCACCGAAATCTGCAACTTGGGATAATACGAACCGCCAGCACGGTGCCACGCATCGGCCCAGGCATGGTCGAACACGTATTCGCCCTGGCTATGTTCCTTGAGGTACGCGGGAAGCGCTGCCGCGAGCCTGCCTCCGGGGCCGTCCACGGTGATCGGCACCGGCGTCCAGCCGCTGCGCCCGCCAACGCTGCCCGACGCTTCCATGGCGGAAAGGAAAGCATGGGAAACGAATGGATTGCCGCCGCCGCTCAGCGCATCCCATTCAGCTGCGGGGAGTTCACTGACGCTGCCGTGAATGCGGGCCGTGAATTCCCCCGCACTCATGCCGTTTCTTCCGCTGGTCGTTCGAAGATGACCGCATCGGCATGAAGCCCTGCGCGTGCGTGGTGCTCAGGCCGCCGCACCGTCCAAGTCGCGACCGGCAGGCCGCGCTTGCGCTGCGCGGCGGCGAAACGACTCGGCAGGTCGCGAACGTCATAGGCAAGAAAATCGGGACGAGCCTGCCAGAGCGCGAGACGGCGGCGCAGCTTGCCGGGAAGCGCGCGGTCTTCGCCCTCGGATACGACCAGTCCGCGCACGGTGTGCGGCGAATGACGGTGATACCAGCGCGAGACGCGCGGATCGAAGCTCATCACCGCATGAGAGCCGGTATAGCCCTCCAGCACGCGGCGCACCGCCAGGCACAGGGCGGCAACTCGCGTGCTGCGTGACGACTTCAGCTCGATCAGCACAGGCGCACGGCCGGCGATCTGGTTCAGCGCCTGCCGCAGGCTCGGGATCGTCTCCGCCGTCCCGCCCAGCGTGATGCCCGCAAGCTGGGCGGCACTCCGGCGGAACACCGGCCCTGTCTCGCCCGTGAGCCGGTCCAGTTCGCCATCGTGGAATACGACCGGCGTACCGTCACCGGCTCGCTGCACGTCGAGTTCGACGCCGTAGCCCTCCTCTACCGCGAGCCGGAAAGCCGCGAGCGAGTTTTCGGGAATGACAGCGCCGTGAAGCCCACGATGGGCATAGTCGTGTCCGCCGATCCACCCGACCTTGCGCGGATCGGGCGGCGGCGAACACCAGCGGTCAAGCAGGGCGAACGGCAACGATGGCGTCCACTTCGACAGCGGCGCCAAGCGGCAACACCGGCACGCCCACAGCGCTTCGGGCATGCTTGCCCGCCTCGCCGAACACCGCCACCATCAGTTCCGAGGCGCCATTGGCGATCTTGGGCTGGTCCGTGAAATCGCCGGTGGAATTGACGAAGGCGCCAAGCTTCACCACGCGCTCCACCCGATCCAGCGAACCGAGCGCCGCCTTCAGCTGCGCCAGGATCATCACCGCGCAGGCCTGCGCCGCCTCCACACCCGATTCGAGGCTCACGTCATCGCCCAGACGGCCGGTCACGAGCTTGCCCTCGACGAACGGCAACTGGCCGGAAACATGCGCCAGGCCGCCCGCGACGACGACCGGCACATAGGCCGCGACCGGCGCGGCGGGCTCGGGAAGCGTCAGGCCAAGCTGCGAAAGGCGGGTTTCGATCTCACTCATGTTCAGGGCTTTCCTTCAATCGGGCCTTCAATCGGGGCGTCAGTCGGGTTCTGGGTCAACCAGTCGATAAGCCAGGGGGTTGCGGCATCCCATCGGTCGATCCGCGCATGGGCATGACCGGCCAGATGGGCACAGGCGATGTGCGGCGCCAGCAAGGGCTCGGCACAGAGATGCAGGCGGCCGATCTCCGGCGCAACCCCGGCCACGGAGCCGTGATGCTGGGCGAGATCGTCGACGAAAACCGCGCGAGAGGGCGTATATTCATCAAGGATCGCCTTCAACGCCGGGCCTTTCGGCCCCTGGTTGGTGAAGACGCGCACGTCGATGCCATGATCGGCCAGTTGCAGGCGGCGCGCCTCCTGCCGGAAATCCATGAGGTTGGTGAGCACCACCACGTCGGCATGTTCGCCGATCGCGCGGATCGCCTCGACAGCGCCCTCCACCGGGGTCTGCCGGTGCATCTGGCCATCGAAGAACTTGTTGAGCAACGACCACATCTCGGCCTGTTCGAGCAGGTCGCCGGTCTTGATTCGCCGCATCGCGCTCGAAAACTCGCCCCGGCCCATGTCGAAGGCCACGCCTTCCTCCTCGGCCAGCCAGTCCCTGAAATGCGATACCATGTAGAGCAGCACTTCGTCGCAATCGGTGATGAGCAGCGGGCGGTTCATGAGCCGAGCCTTTCGCGCGCCGAGGCCAGCGCCATCGGCGAAACCGCCAGTGCTTCCGCCGCCGCCACGAGATCAGGCTCGTGCGAGCACAGGAATTCCAGCACGGCCGCCATCGTCGCGGGTTCCCCCAGCGAGGCGCGCAGTTCGTCGGGCGTCAGCCCGGTCAGCGCCAGGAAGCGTTCGGCGCGGTCGGGATCGCCCAGCACCCAGCCGAGCGCATTGAGCGCGAGCGCCTGGGGGTCCTGCGATGGGGATGGCGACTCTCGAAGAATTGTCAGTCTCGCTTGCGTGTCATAGAGCGGGAAGTCCCAGCCCTAGATGGTGTTCAGGCGTCGAATGGCAAAGCGTATCCTTGTTGTCGAGGACAACGACCTCAATCGGAAGCTCTTTTGCGACGTGCTCAAGAGCCAGGGCTATGCCGTGGAGCCGGTGGCCGACGGACTGGACGCGCTGGAAAGGGCGCGCCAGTTCGTGCCCAACCTCGTCATCATGGACATCCAGCTGCCCAATGTCTCGGGGCTGGACCTGATCGAGGCGGCGAAGAAAGACCCCGTCCTGCGCACGATTCCGGTGCTCGCCGTCACCGCCTATGCGGGCAAGGGCGACGAGGAGCGCATCCGCGAAGCAGGCGCGGAAGGCTACCTCGCCAAGCCGGTGTCGATCGGCCCGTTCATGCAGGCGGTTCGCGCCCTTCTGTGATAGGGCGAAGCACCAGGCGAATCCGGCCTTCGCTTGACTTTACCCCTCGCCGCCGCTTTTGCGCCGCAATTCCCGGCCAGAGAGCCGCCCGAAATTACCGGAGTTGAAATGACCATGGACCGCGCAGAGACCTCGGCCCGCATCGCCGCGCTGATCGAACCCTTCAACAAGAAGGGCGTCGAGATTACCGACGCGACCCGCTTCACCGACGATCTCGAATTCGACAGCCTGACCGTCATGGACTTCGTGGCCGAGATCGAAGACGGCTTCGACATCATCATCTCGATGAACCAGCAGGCCGAGATCGAGAACTACGGCCAGCTCGTCGACGCCGTGGTCAAGCTCCAGGGCTGAAGGACTTCGCGATGACCGACATGCTCAGCGACAACGAAACGCAAGCCGCAACCGACCTGTTCAGCAAGTTCGATCCCCTGATCGAAATGCGCCGCGGCCTGCTGTCCACCGGCGTGACCGACCCGTTCGGCCTCGTCATGGAGAAGGTGATCTCGCCCACCGTGGCCATGTGCAACGGGCGCGAGACGATCCTGCTCGGCACCTACAACTACATGGGCATGACGTTCGACCCTGACGTGATCGCGGCGGGCAAGCAGGCGCTGGACGATTTCGGCGCCGGTACCACCGGCAGCCGCGTGCTCAACGGCACCTACGCCGGGCACAAGGCGGTCGAGGAAGCGCTATGCGACTTCTACGACATGAAGCACGCGATGGTGTTCTCGACCGGCTACCAGGCCAACCTCGGGATCATTTCCACGATCGCCGGAAAGGGCGATTACATCGTCCTCGACATCGACAGCCACGCCTCGATCTGGGACGGCTGCAAGATGGGCGATGCCGAAGTCGTGCCGTTCAAGCACAACGACATCGAAGCCATGGAAAAGCGCCTGCGCCGTATCCCGGAAGGTGCCGGCAAGCTTGTCGTGCTCGAAGGCGTCTACTCGATGCTGGGCGATATCGCTCCGCTCAAGGAGATGATCGCGGTCGCCAAGAAGTACGGCGCGATGGTGCTGGTGGACGAAGCGCACTCGATGGGCTTCATCGGTCCCAACGGTCGCGGCGTGGCCGAGGACCAGGGCTGTCTTGACGATGTGGACTTCGTGATCGGCACGTTCTCCAAGTCGGTCGGCACCGTCGGCGGCTTCTGCGTTTCGAACCACCCCAAGTTCGAGATCATGCGCCTGGTCTGCCGCCCTTACGTCTTCACCGCCAGCCTCCCGCCGAGCGTTGTCGCCACCGCGACGACCTCGATCCGCAAGCTGATGACGGCGGCCGAGAAGCGCGCGCACCTCTGGGAAAGCTCTCGGACCCTGCACAAGGGCCTGACCGATGCCGGCTTCCAGCTCGGCACGGCAGAGCCGCAGAGCGCGATCATCGCGGTGATCATGCCCGACCTCGAACGCGGCGCGGCGATGTGGGAAGCCCTTCTGCACGAGGGTCTCTACGTGAACCTTGCACGTCCGCCGGCAACCCCTGCGAACATGACCCTGCTGCGCTGCTCGCTCTGCGCCGAGCATTCGGCCGAACAGGTCCAGCAGATCATCGGCATGTTCACCCGCGCGGGCAAGACGGCCGGCATTCTCTGACGCCGATCCGGCGCCGTCCCGGACCCGGTTCCGGGACGGCGCCTCGTATCAGCCCTTGTGGCGGTCCACCAGTGCGAGGAATGCCTCCAGCCAGCCGCCGACGAACCCGGCAGACTGCGCGCCAACGGTTCCATCCTCGCCGATCAGGCCGTCCTTCCACTGGATGAACGCTTCCGGCGCGCCGAGGGTCGGCATGTCGAGGTAGGCCAGCACGTTGCGCAAGTGCTGCTGCGAAAGCGCCGTGCCTATCGCCCCGATCGAAACGCCGATCACCCCCGCAGGCTTGCCCGCCCAGGCGCTGTCCCCGTAAGGGCGCGAGGCGTTGTCGATGGCGTTCTTGAGTACGCCGGGGATGGAGCGGTTGTACTCCGCCGTCACGAAGATCACGCCGTCTGCTCCCCGCACCAGTTCCTTCAGCGCCTTGACCGAAGGGGCCTGATCGCCGTCATCGTCCTGGTTGTAGAGCGGCAGGGCGGCAATATCCGCAAACACGAATTCATGGCCGGATGCGGCGGGGAGGCGGGTCAGCGCCTGCGCGAACCGGCGGTTGTACGATTCGGCGCGAAGGCTTCCGACGACGACGACGATCTTCGACATGACGACTCCTCATGACTGGTTGCAGCCGATCACAGGTATCGGTGCAAAAGGTGTCAGTTGGAAGTCCCCGGTTCGGCCCCGGTTCCTCGGACCGCGCGGGGGCGGCGCGGCACCGGCGGGCGGTGATAGCTCACGTCACCGCGATCCCGCCGGGCCTGGCAGGGCTCTTCGGCGGTATAGGCGCTGGCCGGGCTCGGCGCATGGGCGGCCTTGGGCACGTCGTAGGTCCCCTCGACCAGCGTGACCCGGTTGGCGATCCGCCATTCTCCTGCGCGCTTGCGGAAATGATCGACGTAGCGCCCCGTGGACATGAAGTTCGGTCCCTGCGCCGTCACGCCCGAGAAGTGGTAGTAGGTCTCGCAAAAGGCCTCTTCCCCGGCCAGTTCGCAGACATGGTTGAGGATCGCGTGCTGGGTCGATTCGAAAAGCAGCGTGGTGCCGTCCGCCCAGGCCACGAACTGATCCGGCATGCCCACGAACTGGCCGTGGTCCTCGATACAATCGTCCCAGTAGCAGGAGCGGACCAGCGCGTTATCCAGCCGGTCGAGCCCGCGCGCATAACGCAGCAGCACCTGGTGGATCTCATGCCGATCGGCCAGTTCGGCCAGCTTCGAGGCAGGATCGGTCACGGCATCTCTCCTTCGCGCGTTCTTTCGCGCGAAGCTAGGTCGTCCGCCCTGCCCCTGTAAGTCCGCTCAGGCCGGGATCACGCCGTTTTCGCGGCGGCGATCACGTCGCACTTCTCGTTGGTCTCCTTGGCGCCGCCGCCAAGGAAGGCCACGGCGAGGAAACCCGCGACGACCGCGACCGCGAAGGCCGCCGTGACTTTACCGAGATGCTTGTCGATCACCGCCTTGATCGGCGCGCCGAACAGGCGGAACAGCACGCCCACGATCAGGAAGCTGATCGAACGGGAGACGATCGAGGCGCCGATGAACACGGCAAGGTTCATGCCGATGAAGCCCGCGGTGATCGTCAGCAGCTTGAACGGGATCGGCGTCGCGCCTTTCACGACGATGATCTCGGCGCCATATTCGCGCAAGTAGCACGCCGCCTTGGGGAAGCTCGCCGCCAGCCCCAGCGCCTTGAGCAGCGCCTCGCCGAAAGCGGCATAGGCGAAGTGGCCGATGGCATAGCCGAGCAGCCCGCCCACCACCGAAGCCAGCGTGGCGATCAGGGCGAAGCGAATCGCCTTCTTCGGTTCTGCCAGGCACATCAGGCCCAGCAGCGGATGCGGCGGAACCGGGAAGAAGCTTGCCTCCATGAAGGCGAACAGCGCCAGCCACCATTCGGCGTGGCGGTGCGCCGCCTTGGCCATGGTCCAGTCGTAGAGGCGGCGCAGCATCGAGTTCTCCGGGAAGTGACGTGGCGTGCTTAGTAGGCCGATGATGAGGCGGCAAGCTATAACCCATTTGGTTATATCCGCTTGACATCGCCTATCGTAATTGGTACAAAACAGGAACAGCGAGTGAAACGGGTCGCTCATCGCGGCACGTTCTTCCGCCCCGGAATTTTCCAGAAACAGGATCATCCCCATGGCCGAGCCGAAAGCGGCTTCGCCGGGTGCTGCCCCGCGCAGGCCCCGGACGAAGATCAGTCCCGTCATCGCCCAAGCCGAGGACAAGTTGAACCGGCACTGGCGCGCCGTCTTCCTGGCGGCGCTGGCCGAAACGTCGAACGTCAGCGCGGCGAGCGCCGCCGCCGGAGTTCACCCGAGCCGGCCTTACAAAGTGCGCCGCTCGGAACCCGAATTTGCCCGCGAATGGCGCACCGCCCTGCTCGAAGGCTACGAAAACCTCGAGATCGAGGTTCTTTACCGCCTTCGCTTCGGGGAGCCCAAGGATGGCGAGGTCAAGTTCGACAACGCCAATGCCCTGCGCCTGCTGGGCCTTCACCGCGAAACGGTGACGCGCGAGCGGGCCATCCGCGAAAACGAGGATCTCGGCGCTGTCCGCGCCTCGATCCAGACCAAGCTGGCGCAGCTGCGCGAACAGGTCCTGGCGCGCCGCACCGCCCGCGAAGAGGAGGAAGAGGATGGCTGAAGCAGATCCCCTGGACTGGCTCGCCAAGGCCCATGCCAGTGACCTTGACGGCTTCGTCTCCAGGCTCGCCCCGCGCGAACAGGAGGAATGGCGCTGGAACTGGCGGGTATGGGGTCGTCCCTCGCAGATCGCACCCGCCGGTGACTGGCGCGTATGGCTGGTCATGGCGGGGCGCGGTTTCGGCAAGACCCGCTGCGGCGCCGAATGGGTAAACGAAATCGCCGAACGCCACCCGCAAGCCCGGATCGCGCTGGTTGCCGCTCATCTTGGCGAGGCGCGCTCGGTCATGGTGGAGGGCGAGAGCGGGCTGCTTTCGGTCGGCGCGCCCTGGCGGCGTCCGGTGTTCGAGCCTTCGCTCAGGCGGCTGACCTGGCCCAACGGCGCGCAGGCCACGCTCTATTCCGCCGCCGAGCCGGAAGCCCTGCGCGGCCCCCAGCACAGCCACGCCTGGTGCGACGAGATCGCCAAGTGGGACAATGCCTCGGGCCGGGCCGTCTCGGCCTGGGACAACCTGTTGATGGGCCTGCGGCTCGGCCACGATCCGCGCCTCGTTGCCACCACCACCCCGCGCAGCGTGCCGCTGGTCATGCGCCTGCTGGCCGAAAGCGAACAGGGCGACGTGATCGTGACGCGCGGCAGCACTTTCGACAATGCCGCCAACCTGCCCGCGCGCTTCCTCAAGGCCATGCGCCGCACCTTCTCGCGCAGCCTGCTCGGGCGGCAGGAACTGGACGGCGAACTTATAGCCGAGGTCGAAGGCGCGCTCTGGAGCCGCGCCCTGCTGGAAACCAGCCGCGAGGAACGCGCGCCCGAATGCGGCCGCGTCGTCGTCGGCGTGGATCCGCCGACATCGGCCGGGGGGGATGCCTGCGGCATCGTGGTGGTCGGCATGGCCGAGGACGGCACCGCGCATGTGATGGCCGATGCCTCGGTGGAAAAGGCCGGCCCCGAACGCTGGGCCCGCGCCGTTGCAGGAACCGCCGAAGCGTGGCGCGCCGACCGCGTCGTCGCCGAGGCGAACCAGGGCGGCGCGATGGTCGCCTCGGTCCTGCGCGCGGCGCGCCTCTCCCTGCCGCTGCGGCTGGTGCACGCCTGCCGGGGCAAGGTCGCCCGCGCCGAACCCGTCGCCGCGCTCTACGAAGCCGGACGCGTCCGCCACGCGGGGCAGTTCCCCCGGCTGGAGGACGAGATGTGCGGGCTGATCGCCGGCGGCGCCTACCAGGGGCCGGGGCGTTCTCCCGACCGTGCCGACGCGCTGGTCTGGGCGCTTACCGAACTGATGCTCGGCAAAAGCGGCGAGCCTCGGGTCAGGCTGGCGTGAACCGCCGAATTCGAAACTCTTCCGAAAGGATCGACATGTCCTTCATCGATACGCTCGTCGCCGCCTTCAAGGGCGAGAGTGCCCGCGTGCCACTGGCGCGCGGGCCGGCCTCGCCATGGTTCTTCGCCGAGAGCGGCGGCGGGCGTGCCCCCTTCGAATACGGTTCGGCAGTGCGCCGCGCCTATCTCGAGAATCCCGTCGCCCAGCGTGCGGTGCGCCTGGTGGCCGAGGGTATCGGCGGCGCCCCGCTTCGGCCCGCCGACCCCGCGCTCATCGCGCTCGTCACCGAAACCAGCGCCGGCCAATCGCTGCTGGAAACGCTCGCCTGCCATCTCCTGCTTCACGGCAATGCCTATGTGCAGGTGCTCAAGGATGCGCGGGGCCGCCCGGTCGAACTGTTCGCCCTGCGCCCCGAACGCGTCTCGATCCAGGCCGGGGAGGACGGCTGGCCCGCCGCCTTCGCCTATGACGTGGCCGGCCGCCGGCTGACGATCCCGCTGCTGGACGAGGACGCCTCGCCCAACGTGATCCACATCCGCCACTTCCACCCGGTGGACGATCACTACGGCGCGGGCTGTCTGGCCGCCGCCGACGAAGCCATCGCCACGCACAATGCCGCCGCGCAGTGGAACCGCCAGCTCCTGGAAAACGCCGCCCGCCCTTCCGGCGCGCTGGTCTACGAGGCGGGCGACGGCAATACCCTGACCGGCGACCAGTTCGACCGGCTCAAGGCCGAACTTGCCAGCGCCTATGCCGGATCGGGCAATGCCGGACGGCCGATGGTGCTGGAAGGCGGGCTCAAGTGGCAGGCCATGGCGATGACCCCGGCGGACATGGATTTCGCCACGCTCAAGGCCGCCGCCGCGCGCGACGTGGCACTCGCCTTCGGGGTGCCGCCGATGCTGCTGGGCCTGCCGGGCGATGCCACTTACGCCAATTACCGCGAGGCCAACCGCGCGCTCTGGCGGCTCACCCTGCTGCCGCTGGCGAGCAAGATCTTCGCCGGGCTCTGCGAAGGGCTGGCCCCGTGGTTCCCGAACGACTGCCGCGAGAACATCCTGGCCATCGACCTGGACCGGGTTCCCGCACTTGCCGAGGACCGCGAGCGGCTCTGGGCCCAGGTCAGCGCCGCCGACTTCCTTGGCGACGACGAAAAGCGATCCTTGTTGGGGCTGCCCCCCGTTTCGGCCTCGAAGGATGAGGAGAACAAATCATGAACCAGAAGGACATGCTGGCCGGCCTGCTCGCCCAGGCGACGACGGAGGGCAGCGAACTCGTGACGCTGCGCGCCATCGTCGAGGAAGCCAGCGAAGTCGGCGCGCGGCGGATGCTCTCGCGGATCGGCCTCGACGACGCGACCGCGCCGGGCGACCTCTCCGAACTGCGCGAACTGCTCCAGGCCTGGCGCGACGCCAAGGCCAGCGCGCAGGCCGCCGCGATCGGCTGGCTGGTGCGCGGCGTGCTGGCCTTGCTGCTGCTCGGCCTGGCGGTGCGCCTCGGCGCGGGCGAGCTGCTGCGATGACGCTGCAACCGGCTCTGCATGAGCGCACCCTCCGCTTCGCCGGCTATGCGGCGCTGTTCGGCAAGCGCGACGCCGGACGCGACACGATCCGCCCCGGCGCCTTCGCCCGGACGCTGGCCGAGCGGCGCGATCCGATCCCGTTGTTCTGGCAGCACCGGCCGGATCTCAGGATTGGCTGGATCGAAACCGTGGCGGAAGACGATCGCGGCCTGCGCGTGGTCGCCACGGTGGACAACCCGGACGGCGCCGCCGGTCTCGCGCTTCGGCGCGGCACCGTGAACGGGCTCTCGTTCGGCTACCGCGCCCGCGCCAGCCGCAACAGCGCCGAAGGCCGCGAACTGCTCGACCTGGAGCTGTTCGAGGTCAGCCTCGTCACGCACCCGATGCAGCATGGCGCGCGGGTGCACCTGATCTCCTGACGACCTCCCCCGACCCATTTTCCCGCCGCCCCGACGGGCGGCTCCAACCGAAAGGTGAATGCCCGATGGAATCCATTGCCCCGGTCGAAGCGCTCGACTCCTCGTTCGACCTCGTCGCCCGACAGGACGCCACCGAAGCCGCCGTCGAAGCCCTGCGCGGTGACGTCGACGACGTGAAGGCCCGCCTCGACCGCGTCAGCCGCGCCGCGTCCCGGCCGGTGATCGAAGGCGGCGCCGCGACCACCGCCAGCCTCGAAGTGAAGGGCTTCGTGGACGGCTACCTGCGCATGGGCCGCGAGACCGAGATCAAGTCGATCTCCGGCATCGTCGCCTCGGATGGCGGCTATGCGGTCCCGCGCGAAGTCGATGCGCTGATCTCCGCCCGCCTCAAGAACATCAGCCCGATCCGCTCGATCGCGCAAGTCGTGCAGACCGGCACGGCGGGCTACCGCAAGCTCATCACCACCGGCGGCACCGCCTCTGGCTGGGTGAGCGAGACCGGCGCCCGCACCGAAACCGCCACCCCCAGCTTCGCCGAGATCGCCCCGCCCGCCGGCGAACTCTACGCCAATCCGGCCGCGAGCCAGGCCATGCTCGATGATTCCGCCTTCGACATCCAGTCCTGGCTGGCGGACGAGATCGCCATGGAATTCGCCCGTGCCGAAGGTGCCGCCTTCGTGAACGGCACCGGCACCAACCAGCCCAAGGGCTTCCTTGCCGCCCCCAACGCCGCCACTGCCGACGCCGCCCGCCCCTTCGGCACGCTCCAGTTCCTGGTCTCGGGCAATGCCGCCGGGTTCGACACCTCGCCCGAACTCAAGCTGATCGACCTCGTTCATTCGCTCAAGGGCGGCCACCGCCAGGGCGCGAGCTGGGTGATGAATTCGAAGACGCTGGCGGTGGTCCGCAAGCTCAAGGCGGCTGACGGCTCGTTCCTGTGGCAGCCGGGCCTCATGGAAGGACAGCCGAACCGCCTGCTGGGCTATCCGGTGGTCGAAGCCGAGGACATGCCCGACGTGGCGGCCAATGCCTTCCCGATCGCATTCGGCAACTTCCGCGCCGGCTACCTGATCGCCGAACGCAGCGCGACCTCGATCCTGCGCGATCCCTTCACCAACAAGCCCTTCGTCCACTTCTACGCAACCAAGCGGATCGGCGGGCAGGTGCTCGATTCCGACGCGATCAAGCTGCTCAAGATCTCGGCCTGACGCCATCCGGGCCGTGCGGGGCCGCATTTGGAAAGGAGCCCGCTCCTTTCCGGCCCCGCACGTCTTGAGCAGCGGCCCGCGCCGTCTCCCCGCTCCCTCACCTCGGGCGGCGGCGCGGGCCAACCGCCTCCTTCCTTCCTGATCGGAGACATCCATGAACCGGGCCATTCCCGCCCCGCCCGTGCTTCCGTCCTCGGCACTCGCCGAGCTCAAGCAGTGGCTCGGCGTGACCACCACGCGCGACGATCTTCCGCTCGTTGCCCTGCTCGCCAGCGCGGTCGAGACTTGCGAGGCCTTCACCGGCCGGATGCCGCTGGTCGCCCCGTGCGAAGAAATGCTGCCCGCCGAAGCAGGCTGGCATGCGCTGTCCACCCGTCCGGTGCAGGCCATCACCCTGATCGAGGGGGTCGATGCCAATGGCACCCGGTTCCCGCTTTCGGCCGGGACTTACGAGATTGACCTCGATGCCGACGGCACCGGCCGTGTCCGCCTTCCCTTCGGCACGCCCGCCACCCGCATCGCCATCGGCTTCACGGCCGGGCTCGCCGATGACTGGGACAGCCTGCCGGACGGGCTGCGCCACGGCATCGTCCGGCTCGCCGCGCACCAGCACCGCGAGCGCGAAAGCGGCAGCGCCGCGCCGCTTCCGCCTGCCTCCGTCGCGGCGCTCTGGCGGCCCTGGCGGCGGATGCGGCTGGCGTGACCGGCATGATCTCGGCCGATGCCGGACCATCGCTCGCCGCCCTTTTCCGCCGCCTCGCCTCCCGCGCCGAAGCGCTTGCCGCCGCCCATGCCGAAGCCCGGCGGATGGCCGCACGCGGCGATGAAACCCGGTGGCGCCGCGCCGACCTCGTCTGGCCGCTCTTCGCGAAAGGATAAGTGATGGAAATCGCCTTGCGCGCCGCGCTGATCGAATGGCTCGCCGCCGATCCCGCGCTCGTGGCCGAGTTGAACTCGGTAACCGAGGAAACGCCCTCGCGCACCAGCCTGCCGTGGCTGGCCTTGGCCTCCAGCGCCAGCGCCGACTGGAGCTGCAAGACCGCACCGGGCCGGGAAGTGCGCGTCGCGCTCGAACTCCATTGCCGGGGTGACGCGCCCGATGCGGCGGCGGCACTGGTCGCGGCCATCGAGGCGCGGGTGGAAAGCCTTCCGCGCACGCAGCCGACTTTCTCCGCCGCCTCCATCCAGTTCCTGCGGGCCCGCGCCGAACAGCGCGGGGAAAGCCGCCGCGCGATCCTGCTCGAATACCGCTTCCGCCTGCTCGCCGCCTGACCCAACCGCTTCAAAGGAGCCTCACCATGCCCGCCCAGAAAGGCAGCGCCTTCCTTCTCAAGATCTCTAACGGCGGCTCTCCCGCCACTTACCAGACCGTTGCCGGGCTGCGGACCACGCAGATGTCGGTCACGGGCGATGCGGTCGTCGTCACCAGCAAGGAAAGCGGCGGCTGGCGCGAACTGCTTTCGGGGGCCGGGGTCCGCTCGGTCTCGGTAAGCGCGGCGGGCATCTTCCTCGGCAGCACGGCCGAGGCGAAGATTCGCGCCAATGCCATGGCCGGCACCCTCGACGACTACGAACTGAGCTTCGAGGACGGCGAGCGGCTGCGTGGCCGCTTCCTTGTCCAGCGGCTCGATTATGCCGGGGATTTCAACGGCGAGCGCAATTACACGCTCCAGCTCGAAAGCTCCGGCCTGGTGGCGCCGGCATGACCCTTCGACAGGCTCAGGGGGAGCGGGCCAACGCGCTGCGCGGCGAGGCGCTGCTGGAGATCGGCGGCACCGCGCATGTCCTGCGCCCCAGCTTCACCGCGCTGGTCGCCGCCGAGGAGGAACTCGGCCCGCTCTTCGCCCTCGTCGAGCGGGCGGGCGCGGGCCAGCTTCGCCTTTCCGAACTGGCCGCGCTGTTCTGGCATTGCGTCGACCCGCTGCACGCCGTCCCGCGCGAAGCAGTGGGAGAGGCGGTGGTTGCCCAGGGCCTTGCCGCCTGCGCCGCACCGCTGCGGGTGTTGCTCGGCCAGATCCTCAAGGGCAGCGGATGAGCGAAACCCGGCTCGCCCCGGCGGCGCTCAGGCTCTGCGGTCTCGCCGCGCGACAGCTCGGCTGGCGCCCACGGGATTTCTGGGCCGCCACGCCCGCCGAACTCGCCGCCGCGCTCGGCCTGCTGCCCCCTGGGCCAGCTGGCGCCGCCGATGCACCGGGCGTCGACCGGTCCCTGCTCGACAAGCTGATGGAACACGACAATGAGCGATGACATCGACAGCCTGCTGGTGGAAGTCCGCGCCAGCACCGAAGGCTTCACGCGCGACATCGCGCAGATGCGCGGCAGCATCGACGGCGATCTCGTCTCCGGCTTCACCCAGGCCGGGCAGGCGCTGGAAAAGGGCCTGACCGGCGCGATCCGCCGCGGCAGCCTCGGCTTCGACGACCTCAAGCGCGTCGCCCTGAGCACGCTTGGCGAAATCGCGGCACAATCGCTGCAGGGCCTGTTCGGCGCGGCGGGCACGGGGGGCGCAGCCACCGGCGCGCTCGATCTCTCCGGCCTGTTTTCCAGCGTGCTCGGCCTGCCCGGGCGCGCGACCGGGGGCAATGTCTCGCCGGGGCGGGGCTATCTCGTCGGCGAACGCGGACCGGAGCTTTTCGTGCCGACTTCCGCCGGGCGGATCGAGACCGGCACTGGCTCCGGCACCGGTTCCGGCGCCCGCGACGTCAAAGTGGCCATCAACCTCACCGGGCCGCGCGGCGCCAGTACGCCGCAATCGCTCCAGCGCTCGTCCCGCCAGGTCGCCAGCGCGGTGCGCCGCGCCCTTTCCAGCCGCTGATCTCACCGGAGCACCCGACATGGCATTCTGGCTTGCTGACAAGCGCAACGGACAGGAGAGCGACTGGATCAGGCGCTTCGACCCGCGCTTCTGGACCGTCAATTTCCCGCGCCCGATGATGGCCTCCGTCATCTCGACCGGCCCCGACTCCCTACGGGTGGACGCCGCATTCCTGCGCAAGGGCGACCTCGGCGGACTGATCTGGGAGAGCGAGGACCGGCTCGACCACCCGCTGCTCGCCTACAAGGCCGACCGCGACTACGCCCATACCTCGCTCAGCTTCCGCTGGCGTTCCTCGGGGGTGATCCCGCTCGACGCCGGGAACGGTCCGACCCTGACGATAGAGGGACAGGACGCAAGCGGCACCGCGCGCGCCTGGTACGTCCGGCTCTGGAACTATGCCGAGGGGACGGGTGAGGATGCCCGGATCAGCCTGCGCTTTTCGGAGCTGGACGCCGGCTTCGCGCTCCCTGCCGAAGCAGAGCGCATATGGCCCCATGCGATCGACCGCATGTTCATTTCCTTCTGTCCGCCGGGCTACGACGGCAGCACCGCCCCCTTGCCGGCCGAGGCCGAAGGCTGGATCGAACTGAGCGAGATCGCGGTGGACGGCGCGCGCGCCATGCTGGAGATCGGCGACGTCATCCTCCCGCCGAACGGCCTCGCCATGGCGACCGGATTCGACGATCAGGGCGTGCAGACCCCCGCCCGGCTCCTGCGCGGCGTGCGCCAGCTCGGCTACCGGGGCTCGGTGGTCCACTATCTGGGCATGAGCCATTACTTCCGGCTCGCTTCCGCAGACGGAGCCTATCTCGCCGGCATGGGGGGCGACCCGCTCAACGCGCCGACGCGGGTCTGGCACCGCACTTTCTTCGCGGAATGCGTGAAGCTCGGTTTCAACCCGATCGCCTCGCTGTCCTACGAACTGCTCGACCAGCACTGCCCCCCCGCGTGGAAGCAGCGCGACCTGGAGGGCAATCCGGCGCTGACCGGATGGGACCCGCCCTCAACCCTGCTCTCCCCCGCGAACGGTGCCGCAATGGGCTGGCTGCAATCGGTCGGCGCCGCTTTCGCGCAGCTCATGACCGAGGCAGGCGCCGCGGTGCGGTTCCAGGTCGGCGAACCGTGGTGGTGGTGCTTCGCGGACGGCCGCATCTGCCTTTACGATGCCGAGGCGACCGCCCGGCTTGGCGGTGCGCCTGCCGCCATTCCCGACATGCGCGCCCCTCTCGATACCGCGCAAAAGGCCTTGCTGGACGAAGCCGGTGCCCTTCTTGCGCAGTCCACCGCCGATCTCGTGGATGCGGTCCGTGCCGCCGCCGCTCCGGCGCCGGTCGAAACGCTGGCGCTGGTCTTCACGCCCACCCTGCTCGATCCGGCGATGCCCGAGATGCGCCGTGCCAATCTCCCGGTCGGCTGGGCCTCGCCCGCCTTCGACCGTTTGCAGGTGGAGGACTATGACTGGCTCACCGCCGGTGCCGATACCCTGCGCCGTTCCGCCTATGCCGCAGTGAACGAGCGGCTCGGCTATCCCCCCGAAGAGCAGGACTACCTCGCCGGTTTCGTGCTGACGCCGGCGCAAGGCGACCAGTGGCGCCGCATCGACGCCGGGCTGGACGAGGCCCTCGCCCGCTCGCCGCGCGAAGTGGTGGTCTGGGCACTGCCCCAGGTCGCGCGCGACGGCTTCGTCCGCCTTCCCCCCCTCTCTCCGCAAGCCTCAGGAGCCGATCAGATGCAGGCCTTCGACGACGTGCTCTATCCCCTCGCGCTGGGCCGCGATGCCACGGTGATCCCGGAGTTCTCCACTTCGATCTCCGTCACCGCATCCGGCTTCGAACGGCGCAACAGTCTCTGGTCCAACGCCCGCCTGCGCTTCGATGTCGGCCCCGGCGTGCGTTCCGAAGCGGAACTGGGCGAACTGATCGCCTTTTATCGCGCCCGTCGCGGCCCCGCGCGCGGCTTTCGACTGCGCGATCCGAGCGATTACAGTTCGAACGGCATGGTCGGCACGCCAAGCCCGCTCGACCAGCCGCTCGGCACCGGTGACGGCATCACCGCCCGGTTCCCGCTCGTGAAGCGCTACGGCGAAGGAAGCGCCGAACAGGTCCGCCGCGTGACCCGGCCGCTGTTCGACACCCTGCTCGTCTCGATCGGCGGCGCCGTGCAGGTCGGCAACTGGACGCTCGAACCGCAAGGCGTGATCGCGTTCGACGATCCTCCGCCCCTGGGCGCGGCCGTCCGGGCAGGCTTCCTGTTCGACGTGCCGGTGCGCTTTGCGGAAGATCAGCTCGAAGTCGCGGGCGCCGCTTTCGCGGCAGGCGAGGCGCCGAGCGTGCCCGTCGTCGAAATCCGGGAGGCATCATGAGCCGCAAGTGGTTCTCGGGCGACCTGGAAACGGTCGCCACCTTCTGGCGCATCGACCGGCGTGACGGCGTGACCCTGGGCTTCACCACGCACGATGCCGATCTCTGGTTCGACGGCCTCTCGCATCGGGCGTCACCCGGCATGGTTCCGTCCTCGATACGCAAGTCCGCCGGCTTCGAGGCAGACAGTGCCGAAGTGCGCGGCACGATCACGCATGAGGAGATTTCCACGGAAGATCTGGCCACCGGGCGGTTCGACGGTGCCCGTGTCCGCATCGGGCTGATCGACTGGGAAACGCTGGAACACGAAACCCTTTACACCGGCACTATCGGCGCCGTTGCCGAGGAAGACGGTGCGTTCTCCGCCGAACTCGCGTCGCGCAAGGCGGAACTGGCGCGCGATCCGGTCCCCCGCACAAGCCCCGCCTGTCGCGCCGGGTTCTGCGGGCCGGGATGCAATCTCGATCCCCAGCGCTTCACCCGCGAACTGGCCGTCGCACTGGTGGATACCGCCAGCAATACGGTCTCCTTTGCCGAACCGGCCTCTCCGGACCTGTTCGCTGGCGGCACGCTGCGGTGGCTCGAAGGGCCGCAAGCGGGCGTGCGGATGGGCATCGTAGGCGGGGAAGACGGCAGGCTGATCCTCGATGTCCCGCTGGACGGGAGTATTCCGCCCGGCACCCGCGCCTTCCTGCGCGAAGGGTGCGATCATACGCTGGGCACCTGCGCGGAACGGTTCGGCAATGCCGTGAACTTTCGCGGCGAACCCTATCTTCCCGGAAACGACCTGCTCACCCGCTACCCCTCGCCCTCGCAATGACGGGCGAGAATCTGGCCGGGGCGGCGCGGGCACTGATCGGCGTGCCGTTTCGACTTCATGGCCGCGATCCGGCGGCCGGGCTCGATTGCCTCGGCCTCGTCGCGGTCGCCGCGGGCAGGCCCATGGCCGTTCCCAACGGCTACAGCCTTCGCGCCATGCGGATCGACCGCGCAGATGCCGTTGCCGCCGCGCTGGGGCTGGAAGCTGCCACCGGCGGAATCGCGGCGGGCGATGTGCTGATGCTGCGCCCCGGCCCCTGCCAATACCATCTCGCCATCGCGCTCGGCGAGGCGCGCATCGTTCATGCCCATGCGGGCCTGCGCCGCGTCGTAATCGCCCCGCTCCCGCGTGAATGGCCGCTCACCGGGCACTGGCGTGCCCGCTTCGGCTCCCTTTCCTGAAGGACAAGACATGGCAACGCTCGTTTTCAGCACGGTAGGCACGGCGCTGGGCGGCCCGGTCGGCGGTGCGATCGGTTCGCTCGTAGGCAGTCAGTTCGATGCCGCGATCTTCGGATCTCCCAACCGGCAGGGTGCAAGGCTCAAGGAACTGGAAGTGACCACTTCCAGCTACGGCCAGCCCCTCCCCCGTCATTTCGGCCGGATGCGCGTTGCCGGCCAGATGATCTGGGCGGCGGAACTCACCGAGCACAGCGAAACGCTGGGCGGCGGCAAGGGCGCTCCCTCCGTCACGACCTACAGCTATTCGGCCAGCTTTGCCGTGGCACTCTCCAGCCGCCCGATCCTGGCCCTCGGCCGCATCTGGGCCGATGGCAGACTGCTGCGCGGCGCGGAAGGCGACCTCAAGGTCGGCGGTACGCTGCGCATCCATACCGGGCACGGCGATCAGGCCTGCGATCCGCTGATCCTTGCGGCAGAGGGTGAAGCCCTTTGCCCCGCTCACCGCGATCTGGCCTACGTGGTGTTCGAGGATCTCGACCTTTCGGAATATTACAACCACATCCCCGCGCTGACTTTCGAGGTCATCGCCGACGAACGCTTCGATCTCTCCGGGGTGATCGGCGATCTGGTGGAGGATATCGACGCGGCAGTCCCGCTCGAAAGCTTCGGCGGGCTGAGCTGTGACGGGTCTCTGGCGGATATCCTGCAGGTCATAGACCAGGTCGAGCCGCTCTGCACCGATGCCGGGCGGGACCGTCTGGTGATTGCCAGGGAACGGCTGCAGACGAGCCCGATCGCCCTCACCGAAGCCGCGATATCCGCCCAGGACGGCGATTTCGGCGCCGCGACGGGTTTTTCCCGCAGCCGTGCCGCCCCCGGCGAACAGCCGCTGTCGGTGCTGCGCTATTTCGACCGCGACCGCGACTATCTGCCCGGCGTGCAACATGCCACCGGCCGCGCCATTGCCGGAGAACCCCGCGCGCTGGAACTTCCGGCCGCGCTCGATGCCGCCACCGCCCGCAGCCTGATCGAACGCATCCGCAGAAGGATCGACTGGAGCAGGGACCGCATTTCCTGGCGGACCAGCGAACTCGACTGCGATGTCGCGCCCGGTGCCTCGGTGACGTTTCCCGGCCTTCCCGGCCTGTGGCGCGTAGAGGCATGGGAGTGGCGAGACAGCGGCATCGAGATTTCCGCCACCCGCCGCGTGCCGACCGGAGCAGACGCTCCGCCACGGCTTGCAACCGACCCGGGACGGATAAACCCCCAGCCGGATCTCCCCCCCGGCCAGACCGCGCTCGTGGCGCTCGAACTTCCCTACGATGCCGCGACGGGCACGCCAGACAGCGCCCGGCCCATTGCCGCACTGTCCTCCTCCACTGCAAACTGGAGCGGTGCGGCGCTCTTTGCCGACCGCGGCGACGGGGGCCTGCTGCCGCTCGGCCCCAGCGGCCGGATGCGCTCGATCGTCGGCACGGCCTCGACGGCGCTTCCACCGGCAAGCGCGCTGCTGTTCGATCGCGCCTCCACCCTGGAGGTTCGCCTGACAGGGGCGGACCTGCAATTGGCATCGGCATCGCTACGCCAGCTCGCGGAAGGCGCCAACCTTGCCCTCGTGGGTGACGAAATCATCCAGTTCGCCGGCGCCCTGCCGCTTGGCGGCGGCACCTGGCGGCTCACCGGTTTTCTGCGCGGAAGGGGCGGAACGGAAACCGCAATCGGCACGCACCTGCCCGGCGAACCGTTCGTCCTGCTCGACCGCAAGGCCGTCGCGCTCGATCCGGCCATCGTCGGAACCGGGAGCGAACGCCGGATCGTGGCGGCAGGGCGCGGAGATCCCGAGCCGGTCGCCGTCCCGATCCGCCTTGAAGGCATCACATTGCGCCCGCTGGCACCGGTCCACCCTCGTGTCACAAGACTGGCGGACGGCACCTTGCGCGCGGCGTGGACACGCCGCGCACGGGGCAACTGGACATGGCAGGACGGGCTCGACGTGCCCCTGGTCGAACAGACGGAGAGCTATCTCGTGACGTTCGGTGCGATCGGGAGCCCGCTGGCCACGTGGACCCTTGCCGCCCCTTCGATCGATCTCGCCCCCGACCTCGTGGCACGCCTGTCCGCAGGAGCCCCCGGCGAATGGCTGCGCGTGAGGCAGCAGGGAACCCACGCCCTTTCCGAACCCCTTCCCGTCCTTTCGCTGAACTGATCCCAAGGAGCCCAGCATGAGCGATACCATCACTTTCGACAGCGCCAGCGCGCGTTTCTCGCTGCCGTTTCTCTATGCCGGCCAGTCCCAGAAAGAGGTCTTCGTCAACGAAGCCCTGGCCCGCTGCGACATGCTACTGCACCCCGCGATCGAGGGCGAAACCGATCTCCCGCCTCCCTCCCCCTCGGAGGGAGAATGCTGGCTGGTCGGCATGGAAGCGAGCGGGGCCTGGAACGGGCAGGCGGGCACGCTTGCCACATTTCAGGGCGGAAACTGGATGTTCGTGAAACCACGGCACGGAATGCGCGTCTTCGATCTGTCGACCCGGCAGGAGCAACTATTTTGGGGCTCATGGAGAAAAGCTTCCCTTCCCGTGGAACCACTTGGCGGATCGACAGTTGATGTTCAGGCTCGGGCGGTGATCGGTCAACTGGTTGCTGCCCTGCAAGCCTTGGGTATCTTCCCGTCAGCATGACGCGGCACATTGAACAGGGGTAGGAACAGTGCAGTCGATTTCCAATAAATGGGGTCACGAGGCGGCACCAACCCTCCGAAATCGCGACATTCTTGCAACAGTCGCTTTCAATGTGCGCTTGCACACGCAATGCTGAGGGGGTAGACACTCGACGCACTCGGTGGCTCCAAATCTCTTAGTAGGGGAAACGTATGAGGAAACTCGTCCTTGGTCTGGCGCTGGCTTCGACAGCTATCGCCACGCCCGCGCTTGCGCGTGACAAGTCGTGGTATCTTGAACTCGACTTCGGCGGCATGATCGTCGAAGACGCTGATCTTAAGGTCGACGGCGTCAGCAACGCCGCAACTGCCGACTTCAAGACCGGCTTCGACGGCGGCGCCGTTCTCGGTTACGACTTCGGTCCGTTCCGTCTTGAAACCGAAGCCAGCTATCGCCAGGCTCCGGTCAAGTCCTTCGGCGGTGACGCCAGCAACCTGTCGTTCATGGTCAACGGCCTGCTCGATTTCGGTCCCGATGACGGCCTCCAGGGCTTCGTCGGCGGTGGTGCGGGCGTCGCTCGCGTCGATGCCGACTTCATCGACGATTCCGACACCGGCTTCGCATGGCAGGCTATCGCGGGCGTTCGCGCTCCGATCAGCAGCCACTGG
Organism: Novosphingobium sp. RL4; assembly: GCF_035658495.1. Taxonomy (NCBI): domain Bacteria; kingdom Pseudomonadati; phylum Pseudomonadota; class Alphaproteobacteria; order Sphingomonadales; family Sphingomonadaceae; genus Novosphingobium; species Novosphingobium sp. RL4. The sequence goes on from NZ_CP141944.1 coordinate 201,424, forward strand.
GACGTGGGCCTGAAGTATCGCTTCATGAACGTCGCCAATGTCGACCTCGTCGACGTGGACGGTTCGTCGGTCAGCACCCGCTGGCGTTCGCACTCGCTCATGGGCACCCTGGCGTACAACTTCGGCGAACCGGCAGCTCCGCCGCCGCCCCCGCCGCCGCCCCCGCCGCCCCCGCCGCCTCCCCCGCCGCCGCCTCCGCCGCCGGTTGTGGAATGCAACAAGGGTCCGTACATCGTGTTCTTCGACTGGGATAAGTCGGACATCACGCCGGAAGCCGCCACCATTCTCGACAGCGCGATCAGTGCCTATGGCAACTGCAACAGCGTTCCGATCATGCTGGCCGGTTACACCGACCGTTCGGGTACCGAAAAGTACAACCTCGGCCTGTCGGCTCGTCGTAACGACGCTACCCGCGCGTATCTGACCAGCCACGGCATTCCGGACGGCTCGATCTCGAGCCAGGCGTTCGGTGAAGCTAACCCGCGCGTTCCGACTGCTGACGGCGTGCGCGAGCTGCAGAACCGCCGCGTCGAAATCACTTACGGTCCGGGTTCGGGCATGTAAGCGAACCGGCAACGGTTACAGATCAGGGGGTCGGAGCAATCCGGCCCCCTTTTCTTATGGAACTTGCACCAGCATGTTCCCGGCAGCCCGGGCATCCGTGGGCCGGCCGCACAAACGAAAACGCCCCGCGGGTCAGGCGGAGCGTTCGTAATTTCAGCTCTGAAAAAGATCAGGCGGCGTAAGGCGTAGGGTCGATCAGCCCCGCATCGGCAAAGCCGCTCTTTCGCAGGCGGCAGCTGTCACACTCTCCGCAGGCGCGGCCATCCGGCTGCGGATCGTAGCACGACCAGCTCATGCCGGCATCCAGCCCAAGGCGATCCGCCTCGCGGGCGATATCCGCCTTGCCGAGGAACTGCAGCGGCGCGTGAATGCTGAACTTCGTGCCCTCGTCGCCTTCCTTGGTCGCCAGGGTCGCGATGTTCTCGAACGCCGAGATGAATTCGGGACGGCAGTCGGGATAGCCCGAATAGTCCAGCGCGTTCACGCCGATGAATATATCGGAAGCCCCGATTGCCTCGGCCCAAGCCAGCGTAAGCGACAGGAAAACGAGGTTGCGCGCGGGAACATACGTCACCGGAACACCGGGACCGACGCCATCCTTCGGCACCTCGATATCGTCCGTCAGCGCAGACCCGCCGAACTGGCGCAAGTCGAGCGGAAGCACGACATGACGTTCGGCGCCAAGGAAAGCGGCGATCTTGCCGGCGGCATCGATTTCGCACCGATGACGCTGGTTATAGTCGATCGTCAGCGCATTGATGGAATAGCCCGCCTCTCGTGCGAGCCCCGCCGAAACCATCGAATCCAGTCCTCCTGAGAGAAGGACGACCGCCTTGCGGCCTGAAAGCGTTGAAGTATCCTGCATGGTTCTTTCGCTAAGCCTTCGCCGAAGCGATGACAACCACCAGCCGGCAGCGTCAGTTCCGGCAGGAACCGGTCCGCCGTCCCTCAGCGGTGACAACGAAGGGAAGTCCGCTGACGATCCCCTGACTGTCGATCTGGATCAGCCCATTGGTCTCGCGCCGAACCCGCGTTCGGCCATAGCCCTGCCCGCGACAGGTATACTGGACGACGACTTCGTTCGCCGTGTCCTCGACCACGACCGCGCGGCAAGGAATCCCCTGATGCCTGAGCTGAATCAGTTGCCTGCCATTTCCGATGCAAAGGTTGCGCGTGACGCTGCTCTCGCCGTGCTCACGCAGTTCCCAGGAGCCCGGCTCCAGCTGGTCAAGCATCGCAAGCGATCGCTTCTGCCCTTGCGCGCCCGATCCAAGCAGCAGCAATGCCCCGGCTGCCACTGCTACCGTCGCTGCCCTGCGTTTCGTCCAGTCGAATTTGCGGCCCCTCGCGCGCGTTGGCGCAAGACCTCGTGCTTTACCCGTGGTCATCCGCCCCATATCGGTACTCCCGACCGGCAAGACAAGCATCCCCCGCGCCGACAGGTCCGCAACGGCCCGATATGTTCAGACAGGGACGTGCAATATCTTCGAACAGAACGCGCAATCTACCGGAACCATACCGGTTTCATCGCGCATATCCGCCCGCTCGGTCTCGGGAAACCGTCCAAGGATATTCTGATAATATTCCACCGAGCATCGGCAGCCCCGCGTCAACGGCGCCAGCGGCTCCACCCGGATAACATCCTCTTCATGGAACAGGCGCCAGACGAGCTGCTCCAGATTGAGCACCGGATCGACCAGTTCGCCCGCCTGAACGCTGCCCGCCATGATCGAGACATGCTCCCAATCGGGGTGCTGTTCCTTGACGTGAAGGCGCTCCTTGCCTTCCTCGCCATCCGGGAAATGCTGGACGAGCAGGCCCCCCGCAACGCATCGCGGGCCATTGGAACGGACGGCAATGCGGATCACCGTCGGAACCTGCTCGGACTGGGCGAAATAGCTCTGGCAGGCTTCGGCAAGCGATGCGCCTTCAAGCGGCACCACGCCCTGGTAGCGCTCGTTCGAGACGTCCAGATCGAAGGTGATCGCAAGATAGCCCTTGCCGAAGATCGTTTCGAGCGAGCAGTCCTCTTCCAGCTTCTCGGCCAGAACCGGGTCATGTCGCAGATAACCGCGAAGTTCGCCGCCCCGATAGTCGCAAACGAGCAGATCCACAGCTCCGCCTTCGGCTTGCGCCTGGAAGGTCAGCTGAGCGCCCTCCTCCTTCAGAAGCGACCCCATCAAGGCCGTCAGCACCAATGCTTCGGCCAGGACGTGCTTGACCGCCTTGGGGTAGCTATGGGCCGAGAGTACCGTTTCCAGCACAGGGCCAAGGCGCACCACACGACCGCGCGCATGGCGCGAAGGCACGGTGAACGCCAGCACCCGATCAAAGCCGGTATCGTCGTCCCGAGGGAGAAGATCGTCGCTCACAGCTTGCCAAGCGCCCACAGCAGCACGGACTTCTGTCCATGGATGCGGTTTTCGGCCTCGTCCCATACTGCGGACTGAGTGCTGTCGATCACGTCATCCGTCACTTCCTCGCCGCGGTGGGCGGGAAGACAGTGGAGGAACATGGCGCCCGGATTCGCAGCCGCCATCAGCGCCTGATTGACCTGATAGGGCTGCATGGCTGCAACATGCTTCTCGCCGCCCGGCTGCCCCATCGACACCCAGGTATCGGTAACCACGACCTGGGCACCTGCAACCGCTTCGGCCGGGTTCTGCGTCAGAATGACCTCGCCGCCCGCCGCACGAGCGCGCGCGATGAATTCAGTATCCGGCTCGTAGCCCGCAGGGCCGCCGATGCGGATCGTGAATTTCATCAGCCCTGCCGCCTCGATCAGCGAGTTGGCAACGTTGTTGCCATCGCCAAGCCAGGCCAGCTGGAGCCCCGGAAGCGCAAAGCCGCCCTCGACGATCGTCAGCAAGTCGGCAACGATCTGGCAGGGGTGGGAAAGATCCGTCAGCCCGTTGATAACCGGAACCTCGGCATAGTGCGCCAGTTCCTCGATCTTGGCGTGATCGTCGGTACGGATCATGATCGCATCGACCATCCGGCTGAGCACGCGGGCGGTATCGGCGATCGTCTCGCCGCGACCGATCTGGGTGCTGCCCGCTTCGAGAATGAGCGCACTGCCGCCGAGCTGACGCATCGCCATGTCGAACGAGACGCGCGTGCGGGTCGAGTTCTTCTCGAAGATCATGGCAAGCACATGGCCCGCAAGCGGAGCATCGGCGTCGACCTGGCCTTTCGGCCAGGCCTTGCGCGCGGACTTCCGGTCGATCGCATCGTTGATCATCGCGGCGAGCGCAGGCCCACCGGCATCACTCAGATTGAGGAAATCCCGCATCTTCAGGCGACCTCTTGGGGCTGGTAGCTCGCCGCCGCGGCGGACAGCTTCTCCATGAATTCGTCGATATGGCTGTCGTCGATGACGAGCGGCGGCAGAACGCGGACCACATTGTCACCGGCCGAAACGGTGAGCACCTGATGGTTGTCACGCATATGGGCAACGAAAGCCCGCGGCTCCATCTTCAGCTTCATGCCGATGAACAGGCCGCGGCCATGCACCGAATCGAACAGATCGGGATAGTTGCCGATGAACTGTTCGAGCCGCGAACGCAGTCGCTCGCCCTTTGCGCGCACATCGGCAAGGAATGCCTCATCGGCCACGACGTCGAGCACCGCACCGATCGCTGCCATGGCGAAAGGATTACCGCCATAAGTCGAACCATGCGTTCCGAATACCATCCCGCGCGCGGCCTTTTCGGTGGCAAGGCAGGCGCCGACGGGGAAGCCGCCGCCGATGCCCTTCGCGGTCGACATGATATCGGGCACGATCCCGTACTGCTCGTAGGCGTAGAGCGTACCGGCACGACCGACGCCGCTCTGAACTTCATCGAACACCAGCATCAGGTCATGCTCATCGCAAAGTGCGCGCAGGCCCTGGAGGAATTCGTCCGAAGCGATGCGGATGCCGCCTTCGCCCTGAATCGGCTCAACCAGGAAGCCTGCGGTATTCGGGCCGATAGCGGCCTTTGCGGCTTCCAGATCGTCGAACTCGACATATTTGAAACCGGGCAGCAGTGGCAGGAAGCCCTTGTGCATCTTGTCCTGATTGGACGCGCTGATCGTCGCCATCGTCCGGCCGTGGAAGGCATTCTTGAACGTGATCAACTCGAACTTGTGATCGTTGCCGACGTGCTGATGATAAGCACGCGCAGTCTTGATAGCGCATTCGACCGCTTCGGCGCCCGAGTTGGTGAAGAACACCGTATCGGCGAAGGTCAGTTCGGTCAGGCGGGTGGCAATCGCTTCGCCCTGGGGGCTACCGTAAAGGTTCGAAACGTGCATGAGCGTCTCGGCCTGCTTCTGGACCGCACCGATCAGGCCTTCATGCGAATGACCCAGCAGGTTGACCGCTATCCCGCTTGCAAAATCGAGGAATCGGCGACCGTCTTCACTGATGAGGTGACAATGCTCGCCGCGAACGGGCCGAACGCCGCACCGGGGATACACGGGCATCAGCGGAGTGATCGACATGATGGAATTCCTCGATAACGAATCAGTGACGTGAACGTGAAAACGTGAATCGGAAACGACAAATGGCGGCCCTAACCGGACCGCCATTTGCGCGCTTTTAGGTGTTTGCAGTCCCCCGGTCAAACACCGGGGGCGTTGCAGGCAGGATCAGCCCTGGAGCGGCGCCAGGTTGACCGCCGAGTACTTGCCTCGTCGATCGACCTCGATGTCGAACTCCACGCGATCGCCTTCGTTCAGACCGCCAAGGCCCGAACGCTCAACTGCGCTGATGTGAACGAATGCGTCCGGCTGGCCATCATCACGGGTGATGAAGCCGAAGCCCTTCATGGAGTTGAAGAACTTGACCGTGCCGCTGGCCTTTTCACCGGTCAGCTGACGCTGCGGTGCAGGCTCGCGCTTGGCGACCGGAATCACGTCGCCGACGACGACGAGTTCGCTGGCCGAAATCTTGCCGCCACGATCGACGAGCTGGAATTCGAGCTGCTGGCCTTCGGCCAGGCCTTCAAGGCCGGCACGCTCGACAGCGCTGATGTGAACGAACACATCTTCGCCGCCCTCATCGCGCTGGATGAAGCCGAAACCCTTCGCTCCGTTGAAGAACTTCACGACGCCGCGACCCTGGCCGACGACCTGAGCGGGCATACCGCCACCGCCGCCGCCGCCGCGCGGACCACCGCCGAAGCCACCGCCACGGTTGCCGCCGCCGAAGCCGCCGCGATCACCGCCGCCGCCGCCGCCGAAGCGATCACCGCCGCCGAAACCGCCGCGATCACCGCCACCGCCGAAACGATCGCCGCCACCGAAGCGGTCACCGCCACCGAAGCGATCTTGCCCGGCAAAGAACGGATCGAACTCGTTCTCCCCGAAGCTATCGCGCTTGTCGCGTCCCCTTCCGCGACGACCTCTGTCAAAACCCATGTTTACGAACGTACCTTCGCTGCGCCCCAAAAAGCATACACCCGGACACGTGGACGAACCGCGCCGACCGTCAGGCAAACAGCCGAGAAAAGCCCCGGACCTTTACCTGCAGGCCGGAGTCATACACGAGGTTCTGCCACATGGCGAACACATTTACGTCCCATTCTCCCGCGCCAGGGACGAAATATCGCGTTTTCCGTGCATTCCACCTTGCTTTTCGTCGGAATTGGGAGCTTGACGAGCGCTCATTTCAGGCCGAACCGGTGCCCACAAACACCATTCGACACCGGAGAATCGCGCCCATGTTCCGCCAGATCACCGAGACCGTGTTCGCGAGCCCGCAAATCGGAACGGATGCCATCGCCGAGGCGAAAGCTCTGGGGATCGTGCGGATCATCAACAACCGTCCCGAGGGCGAAAGCGAAGACCAGGTCGCAGGGGACGTCATCGCCGCCGAAGCCGCTGCGGCCGGGATCGATTATGTCGCGATTCCCGTGGGCCACGGCGGCTTCAGCCAGGCTCAGGTCGATGCCATGGCCGATGCGCTCGATACTGCGGAAGGTCCGGTTCTGGCCTACTGCCGTTCGGGTACGCGCTCGACTCTGCTTTGGGCGCTTGCCCGCGCCAAGGCAGGCGACAGCCCTGCCGTGATTGCCTCCAAGGCTGCGGCAGCGGGTTACGACGTTTCCCCGATTCGCCAACTCATCGACATGCTTTCCGCCGGGAAGTGATCCGACGCCGGTTTCCGGTGTTCAGAGCGCGATGTCGCCCTGTTCGCCGGTCCGGATTCGCAGCACGTCTGCCAGATCGAAAACGAAGATCTTGCCGTCACCGATTTCGTCGGTGCTTGCGGCTGCTTTGACGATCTCGATCACCGTGACCGCAAAAGCGTCGGAAACCGCGATTTCCAGCTTCAGCTTCGGAAGCATGCTCGAGGCATATTCCGCCCCCCGGTAGATTTCGGTCTGACCTTTCTGCCGACCGAAGCCGCTTACCTCAGAAACCGTTAGCCCTGAAACGCCGGCGGCCGAGAGGGCATCCCTTACTTCCGTGAACTTGAACGGCTTGATGATCGCGATGATGTACTTCACGCCCGATCTCCCGGTGGAAGGCTGTGGGCAGAACATCACACATTGTCGGCATCGCGACAAAGACAAATCTGGGCAAATCCGCGACAATAAAAAGAATGAAAAATGGGCCGGAGCGGCTGGCTCCGGCCCTTGAGTTTGTGTTCGCAGGAGGAACACCGGGAGGCGGCAACGGATGTAAGGAGAGGAAGAAGTATCCGCCGCCGCCAAGCTCTAGGAGATTTGAAACTTAGTTGTAGGCACGCTCGCCATGTTCGCCGATGTCGAGGCCTTCCTGCTCGACTTCCGGAGCGACGCGCAGGCCGGTGACTGCCTTGGCAACGTAGATCGAGATGACGGTGCCGATGGTGGCCCAGACGATTGCGACGAGAACCGCGATGATCTGCGTTGCGACCTGCGAACCCATCGAGAAGTCGGCGCCGCCGGGTCCACCCAGCGAAGGCGCATAGACGATGCCGGTGCCGATGGCGCCGACGATGCCGCCGATCCCGTGGACACCGAAGGCGTCGAGGGCGTCGTCATAGCCGAGAGCGGGCTTGAGCTTGCTGACCGCGAAGAAGCAGATGATCGAAGCGACGGCGCCCAGGACGATCGCTCCGAACGGGCCCGAGTTGCCCGCTGCCGGGGTAACGGCGACGAGACCCGCCACGATGCCCGAGCAGAAGCCGAGAGCCGAACCCTTGTGGCCGCTGAGACGCTCTGCGAGCATCCAGAACAGGCCCGCAGATGCGGTGGCGACGAAAGTGTTGATCATGGCAAGGGCGGCCGAGCCATTGGCTTCGAGAGCCGAACCGGCGTTGAAGCCGAACCAGCCCACCCACAGCAGGCCGGTGCCGACCATCGTCAGCGTCAGCGAGTGCGGGGGCATCGGCTCGTTGGGATAGCCCTTGCGCTTGCCGAGGATCAGTGCCGCGACGAGCGCCGAAACACCGGCATTGATGTGAACGACGGTACCGCCGGCGAAGTCGAGAGCGGCAGGGAGTTCGGTGCCGAACATCTTGCCTTCGAACAGGAAGCCGCCCGCTGCCCAGACCATGTGCGCGATCGGGAAGTAGGTGATCGTCAGCCAGACGACCGCAAATACCATCACGGCCGAGAACTTGATGCGTTCGACGGTCGAACCGAGGACCAGCGCGACGGTGATCGCGGCGAAGGTCATCTGGAAGCTGATGAAGACGTATTCGCTGATGACTTCGCTGGTGAAGGTCGCCGCCGTGCTGTCAGGCGTGACGCCGGCGAGGAAGAACTTGCCCCAGGCGATGAAGGCATTGCCTTCCGGACCGAAAGCGAGGCCGTAGCCGTACATGACCCAGATCAGCATCGCGAGCGCAGCGGCCGCGCCGATCTGCGTCATCGTCGAAAGCATGTTCTTCGAGCGGGTGAGGCCGCCGTAGAACAGCATGAGGCCGGGCAGGATCATGAGCAGGACCAGGATGGTCGAGGTCATCATCCAGGCATTGTTACCGGGATTGGGGACGGGCGCGGCCGCGGCAGCGGCTTCCTGCGCCCATGCAGGCATGGCGGCGAACAGCGACGCACCAAGAGCGCCGGCGCCGCAAAGAATTTTGCGGTTCATCGTGGTTTCCCTCCTGTCGGAAGCGCCGGTCAAAGCGCGGTATCGCCGGATTCGCCGGTGCGGATGCGCACGGCCGAGGCCAGGTCGAGGACGAAGATCTTGCCGTCGCCAATGGCTTCGGTGCTGGCGACCTGCTGGATCGTTTCCACGATCTTCGGCGCCAGATCGTCGGGCGCTGCCACTTCGATCTTCACCTTGGGGAGCATGTTGGTCGAATACTCGGCCCCACGATAGATTTCCGTCTGACCCTTCTGGCGCCCGAAGCCCTTCACTTCGGAAACGGTCATCCCGGCGACACCGATCGCGCCCAGCGCTTCTCGCACTTCGTCGAGTTTGAAGGGCTTGATGATGGCTATGATGAACTTCATGCCTATCCCCTGTTTGTCACCGGCCCCGCGCCGGCTCCAAACAGTGAATGCAAAGGCCGTGCCAATTTACCAAACGACGGGATTCAAGGGCCTGATCGCTCCGTTCAACGCAAGTGCAGCATGACGTATCGCTCGATTCCTGAGCAGTTGCCTATTTTTTAGGCAACTCAAGCGACGCAAAGACCGGCAGGTGGTCAGATCCTATCGCCGCAAGGGGGCTGTGGTGAACGTTTGTTCCCAGAATCCGCCACTGTTCGGATACGATGATGCGATCCAGCCTTGCCAGAGGCCTGCGGGAAGGAAAGCTCCGACCCGGTACCAGCACCTGCCAGGGGGCATGAAACTCTCGGAAACAGCCGCCGTGGCTGGACCATTCATTCAGATCGCCCATCATCACGGTCGGCACATGTTCATCGCAGGCGCCGACATGGGACAGCACGCTTCGCACCTGCAACCGTCGGCGCAGACCGGACAGGTCGAGGTGCATGCCGACCACCCGAACCTTCCGCCCCTGAACCGAAAGATCCGCACGGATCGCGCCGCGCGGCTCGAGAACCGGCAGGGCCACGGGCTTGGCTTCGAGCAGTTCGATGCCCTTGCGCACAAGCAGGGCATTGCCGTGCCAGCCCAGGCTGTCCGGCTTCATCGACAGGGGCACCGGGACATAATCGGTTGCCCCGTGAATCACCTCCAGCGGCAGCGCGCTCATCCGGCGGCCAAACCGGCGATCCACTTCCTGCAGCGCCACGATGTCGGCATCGATCTCGCGCAGCACCGTGAGGATGCGCTCGGGATCGCGCCGCCGGTCAAGCCCGACGGCCTTGTGGATGTTGTAGCTGGCGAACTTGATCTGCAACGAAGGACTTCCGGCGAATGGGATAGCGTAGCAATCCGCCGGAATAGCATGAGGTTCCCTGTCCGTCGTCCCGGACTTGCCCGCACGCGCGAAAGCGCAGGCTGCGGAGACGGGACGACGAAAGGTTTCAGCGTTCCTTCGTGGCGCTGAAGGTCATGTCCGGGTTGCGTTCCTGCTGATAGTTCACGTCCCACGCCGAGCGGGCCATGAACACGGGATCGCCGTCACGGTCCTTCGCGAGGTTCATCTTGTTGATTTCGCCGAAGTCGCGCAGCGTCTTTTCGTCGCCCTTGATCCAGCGGGCCGTGTCGAACGGGGAAGCTTCGAGCACGGCTTCCACCTTGTACTCGGCTTCGAGGCGGCTGATCAGCACATCGAGCTGAAGCTGGCCGACCACGCCGACGATCCACTGCGAGCCGATTTCCGGGTAGAAGACCTGAATCACGCCTTCTTCCGAAAGGTCGTCGAGCGCCTTGCGGAGCTGCTTGGTCTTGGTCGGATCCTTCAGCGCGACGCGGCGCAGGATTTCCGGCGCGAAGTTCGGCAGGCCGATAAAGCGAACCTGGTTCTTTTCGGAGAGGGTATCGCCCACGCGCAGGGTGCCGTGATTGGGAATGCCGATGATATCGCCCGGCTCGGCATTGTCCGCGATCTCGCGGTCCTGCGCGAAGAACAGGATCGGCGAATGGACCGCGATCGGCTTGCCGAGGCCCGAGGGCGTCAGCTTCATGCCGCGCTTGAAGGTGCCCGAGACCAGACGCATGAAAGCGATGCGGTCACGGTGCATCGGGTCCATGTTGGCCTGGACCTTGAAGATGAAGCCGGTGACTTCCTTGTTGTCCGGCTCGATCGTGCCTTCGTTCGAAGGCTGCGGCCGCGGCGGGGGCGCGAACTTCTCGATCGCGTCGATCAGTTCGGTAACGCCGAAGTTCTTGAGCGCCGAGCCGAAGTAGACCGGCGTAAGGTCGCCGCCCCGATAGGCCTCCACATCGAATTCGGGATAGCCGGCCTGCGCCAGTTCCAGCTCCTCGGCGACGGCATCGGGAAGCGCCGCGCCTTCGTCGACCTTGCCGAGAAATTCCTTGCTCGGCCCTTCGGGGCGGCTGATCTTGCCGCTGGCGATGTCGAGGATACCCTCGAACAGGCCGCCCATGCCGACAGGCCAGGACATCGGGCAGACGTCCAGCGCCAGCATGTCCGCCACTTCGTCCATCAGGTCGAAGCAGGCGCGGCCTTCGCGGTCGACCTTGTTGATGAAGGTGATGATCGGCACCGAACGCAGGCGGCAGACCTCGAAGAGCTTGCGGGTCTGCGGTTCGATACCCTTGGCCGCGTCGATCACCATGATCGCCGAATCGACTGCGGTGAGCGTGCGGTAGGTGTCTTCCGAGAAGTCCTCGTGGCCCGGCGTGTCGAGCAGGTTGAAAGTGATCCCGTCCCGCTCGAACGTCATGACCGAGCTGGTCACGGAGATGCCGCGCTGCTGCTCGATCTTCATCCAGTCAGACCGCGCGCGCCGCGCGGCGCCGCGTGCCTTGACCTGTCCTGCCAGATGGATGGCACCGCCTTGCAGCAGCAGCTTCTCGGTCAGGGTGGTCTTACCGGCGTCAGGGTGCGAGATGATCGCGAAAGTGCGCCGGGACTGGTGGGGAACATTGCTCATCGGCGCGCTATTAGTGGGCGCGGGGCCAGATGGAAAGGGCGGAAAAAAGGGGGAGCCCCCCTCACTACGGCCTGCGGAGTGGACCGTTTCCTGGCCCGCGCTCGGCCCCTGTACCCGGCCCTGTACTCGGCCCCTGCACCTAACCTTCGTCATTGCGAGCGTAGCGAAGCAATCCAGGGCGCGTTACGCCGCTCTGGATTGCCGCGTCGGCTTCGCCTCCTCGCAATGACGAAAGTGGAGGAAGTCAGCCCTCGCGCGCGACCTGGAAGCCGGCGAAGGACTGGCTGACCGGCATCAGTTCCAGCGTGTTGATGTTGAGATGCGGCGGCAGGGTCGCCACCCAGAGCACGGTTCCGGCGATATCCTCGGCCGTCATCGGATTCGCGCCGCCATAGAGGTTGTCCGAAGCCTGCTGGTTGCCGCCGGTCCGCACGAGGGTGAACTCGGTCTCCACCATGCCCGGCTCGATCGAGGTCACGCGCACGCCCGTTCCCGCGAGGTCGGAACGCAGGCCCAGCGAGAACTGGTGCACGAAGGCCTTGGTGCCGCCATAGACGTTGCCGCCCGTGTAAGGGTAAGTCGCCGCCACCGAGGACAAGTTGACGATCGCGCCCTTGCGCGCAACCAGCGCGGGCAGAAGCTTGTGAGTGAGCGAAACCAGCGCGGTGACGTTGGTATCGATCATCGTCTTCCAGCTTTCGAGCGATGCGCTCTGCGCCGGTTCGGTGCCGAGCGCGAGGCCGGCATTGTTGACGAGACAGTCGATCCCGGCGAACTCGGCAGGCAGGGCGGCAAGAGCAGCATCGCGCGCCGCTTCATCGCGCACGTCGAAAATGGCGGCGTGGAACTTGTCCGCGCCCAGTTCGGCCTTCAGCGCGTCCAGACGCTCGGTCCGGCGACCGGTGCCGATCACACGCCAGCCCGCCGTCACGAATGCGCGGGCACAGGCTTCGCCGATGCCGGAGGTAGCCCCGGTTACGAGTGCGGTCTTCATCGGAAATAGGTCTCCTTCAGTCGGCGGTCAGGACGCTGACGTCCATGCGGAAGCTCCGGCTCATGCCGGGTTCGAGCGAAAGCACGCCGGGCTTGGCGCGGAAATCGCCGGAATAACCCAGCGGGTCGGCCATGCCCTGCCAGGGCTCGATGCAAAGATAGTTCGCGCCCGGCTTCTGCCAGATGCCCAGCATCGGCATATCCGGGAAAGCGACGGCAAGCTGTGTACCGCCCGGCGTGCCGAACGTGAGCGAGCGACTGGCAAGCCGATCCCAGATCAGGGCATCGGTCTCGAACTGCGCGGCTTCGGGCATGAGCAGATGCCCCTCGACCGGAGTGGCGACGGGTTCGGGCTGGACGAGACCGGTCGGCAGGTCGATGCGGCGGATCGGCTGGGGCTCCGCTTGCTCGAAAGCGATCGTGTGATCGGCCTTGGCGGCGCCGCCCGGCAGCGGCCAGGCGAAAGCGGGGTGATAGCCGAAGCTGAACGGCATGGCCCCGTCTCCGGCGTTGATCACCGTCGCCGTGGTGTGCAGGCACATGCCTTCGAGGCGGAATTCCAGATCCAGCGCGAAGGCGAAAGGATAGACCTTGCGGGTTTCCGCACTGTCGCGGAGGCGGAAGACGGCGCGATCGGCCGCGGTTTCGACCACGTCGAACAACGAATGGCGCGCGAAGCCGTGCTTGGGCAGTTCGTATTCGCGGCCATCGAGGCGATAGCGATTACCGTTCAGCGCGCCGACGATCGGGAACAGGATCGGCGCATGTCCGGTCCAGAACGCCGGATCGGCGTCTGTCATGTATTCCCGGCCGAAGCGGTCGGTCAGAGACCAGAGTTCGGCCCCGAACGGGGTGATCCGCGCGGTGAGTTCGCCGGAAGAAATGGTCACGAATTCCATGTCGGTCACCGGCTCACTCCAGAAGCGTCGTCCCGGACCCGGTCCGGGACGACGTAATGCATCAACCGCGCAGCACGGCGCCAAGCTTGGCGGCGGCGGCAGTCACCTTGCTGCTGATCGCCTTCAAGTCTTCTTCCTTGTAGCTCTTTTCGAGCGGTTGGAGAGTGACTTCGAGCGCGAGCGACTTCTGGCCTTCCGGCACGCCTGCCCCACGGAAGTCGTCGAACAGACGGGCCGAGACGATATTCGCCTTGTCTGCACCGGCAACCATGCGGACGAGATCGCCCGCAGCCTGCTCGACCGGGACGAGGAACGCGAAGTCGCGAGTCACCGCCTGCAGCGCCGGGGGCGCGTAGCGGGTACGGGCGAAGGTAGCAGCGCCCTTCCTGCCGGGGATCGCGTCGAGATAGATCTCGGCAATCGCCACCGGACCTTCGATGTCGAACTGCCTGGCGACAGTCGGGTGCAGCATGCCGAAGCGCGCCAGCACGTTCTTGGGCCCAAGGCGCAGCGTGGCCGACTGGCCGGGGTGGAACTGCGGACCGGCCTCACCCATGACCTGCAGCTTCTCGACCGGGGCGCCGGCCTCAGCCAGCAGCGCGGTCACTTCGGCCTTGGCGTCGTAGGCGTCGAACGCAGTCGCCTTGCCGGTCGCCCAGCCGCGCGAAACCTTCTCGCCGGCCAGCACGAAGCCGAGCGCCAGACGCTCATCGCTCGCGCCGCCCTCTCCGCGCAGATAGCGACGGCCGAGTTCGAACAGGCGAAGCGACGAGGCGCCGCGATCGAGGTTGCGCTTGGCCGCCATCAGCAGGCCCGGCAGCAGCGACGGCCGCATGACCTTCATGTCCTCGCTGATCGGGTTGGCGAGCGACCACAGGGCGTTTCCATCCGCGAAGGCATCGGCCTCGGCGGAGGGCAGGAACGACCAGGTTACCGCCTCGTGCAGACCGCGCGCAGCAGCCGCACGGCGAACACGGCGCTCCAGCGCCTGCGTCGGCGTGGCGGTCGGACGGGCGACACCGTCAGCGCGCGGCAGGGCCACGCTGGTCACCTTGTCGAGACCGTGGATGCGGACGACTTCCTCGACGATATCGGGCGCGCCATCCACGTCCGGGCGCCAGCCGGGGACGGTAACGGCCCACGACGTGTCGAAGTTCGCCTGCTCGGCCACCACCGAGAAGCCGAGGCTTCCCAGAATGCGCTGCTGCTCAGCCGCTTCGATGCGGACGCCGCCCAGCTTCTCGGTCAGCGCCGGATCGAAGTGGACGATCTTCGGCGTGCTCGGCGCTGCACCGCTGCGCACCGCCTGCGAAGCCTCACCGCCGCACAGCGTCTGGATCAGCTGGGTCAGGTGGTCGAGGCCGGTATCGAGGAAATTCGGATCGATCCCACGCTCGAAACGGCTACGCGCGTCCGAGGTGAGGTTGAGCTTGCGGCCGGTCCTGGCGATGCGCTCGGGATCGAAATAAGCGATTTCGAGCAGGACGTCGGTGGTCTCGTCCCCGCAGCCCGAATGCTCGCCGCCCATGATGCCCGCAATGTCGTGCACGCCCGAATCGTCGGCGATCACGGTCATCTCGGCGTCGAGCGTGTAGGTCTTCTCGTTCAGCGCAACGACCGTTTCGCCATCCTTCGCCCGGCGCGCGACGACGGCGCCGTTCAGCTTGGCGAGGTCATAGGCGTGGGCCGGGCGACCATAGGCCAGCATCAGGTAGTTGGTGGCATCCACCAGCGCCGAGATCGGACGCTGCCCTGCCGCCTTCAGGCGATCCTGCAGCCACTGCGGCGAGGGGCCGTTCTTCACGCCCTTGATCCCGCGGCCGTGGAACGCCGGGCAACCCTCGGCATCGTCGGTGCGCACGTCCACCGGGCAGGGGAAGCTGCCGGCGATGTCCAACGCCTCGATCGGCTTCAGCGTGCCCAGGCCGGCGGCGGCCAGATCGCGGGCGATGCCGTAGACGCCCATGCAGTCCGGACGGTTGGGGGTGATGGCCACCTCGATCACCGGATCGGCGCCGTGGTAGTCCGCGAAAGGCGTGCCGACCGGCGCGTCTTCGGGCAGTTCAATGATGCCGTCGTGATCTTCGCCCAGCTCCAGCTCGCGCGTGGAGCACATCATGCCGTTCGATTCGACGCCGCGCACGGCAGCGACCTTCAGCACCATGCCGTTGGCGGGCACGGTCGCACCGGGCAGGCCCAGCACGCCGACAAGGCCAGCCCGCGCGTTCGGCGCGCCGCAGACGACCTGCAGCACGCCCTCACCCGTATCGACGGTCAGGACCTGCAGCTTGTCCGCCTGCGGATGCTTGTCGGCGGTGAGCACCTTCGCCACGCGGAAGCCCGAAAGCTTGGCAGCGGGGTCTTCGATGCCTTCGACCTCAAGGCCGATGGCGTTGAGCTTCAGGGCGATATCCTCAAGCGAGGCGTCGGTCTCAAGGTACTGCTTGAGCCAGGAAAGCGAGAACTTCATTTTCTAGATCCTTCCCGCGCTCAGGCCGGAGTGCCGACGCCGCCCGAAAGGGTCGGCACGTCGAGGGCGGAGAAACCGTAGTGGGAGAGCCAGCGCACATCGCCGTCGAAGAAGGCGCGCAGGTCGTCCATGCCGTACTTCAGCATGGCCAGGCGATCGATGCCGATGCCGAAGGCGAACCCTTGCCATTCGTCGGGATCGAGCCCGGCGAATTCGATGACGCGGCGGTTGACCATGCCCGAGCCGAGCACTTCCATCCAGCCGCCCTCGCCCTTCGACGGATCGCCGCCGATCACGCGCTTGCCGTCGATCAGGGTGAAGCCGATATCCGCTTCCACCGAAGGCTCGGTGAAGGGGAAGTAGCTGGGGCGCAGGCGCAGGACGATGTCCTCACGCTCGAAGAACGCCTTCAGGAACGTCTCCAGCGTCCACTTGAGGTGGCCGAGGTGGACGTCCTTGTCGATCACCAGACCTTCGACCTGGTGGAACATCGGCGTGTGGGTGGCGTCGCTGTCCGAACGGTAGACCCGGCCCGGCGCGATGATGCGCAGCGGCGCGCCCTGCTTGAGCATCGTGCGCATCTGCACGGGCGAAGTGTGCGTGCGCAGCAGCATCTCGCGTTCCTGCGCATCGCGGTCCGGGAAATAGAAAGTGTCGTGCATCGCGCGCGCCGGGTGGCTTTCCGGCATGTTGAGCGCGGTGAAATTGTGCCAGTCGTCCTCGATCTCCGGCCCGGTGGCGACAGAGAAGCCGAGGTCGGCGAAGATCTCGGCAATCTCGTCCATCACTTGCGAGATCGGGTGGACGGTGCCGCGCGGTGCTTCGGGTGCGGGCAGCGAAAGGTCGATGGTCTCGGCAGCAAGCCGGGCTTCCAGCGCGGCGCCTTCCAGCGCATCCTTTCGGGCGGCGAGCGCATCGCTCACGCTTTCGCGCAAGGCGTGGATCTTCGGTCCTTCGACCTTGCGCTCTTCGGGATCGAGCTTGCCCAGCGTCTTGAGCAGGCCGGAAATCGAGCCCTGCTTGCCCAGAAACTCGACACGCAGGGCCTCCAGCGTTTCGAGATCGGATGCTTCCGCAATCCGCGAGAGCGCCTCCTGGCCGGTTGCTGCGTAGTCCACTGGTGTCTGCCTGACTGTTGCTGAATCTGGAAGCGCGGTCCTTAGGGGGCCGGCGGGCAAATCGCAACGCCGAGGGTAAGTCCCGCGACCATCATCGAGCCGAAAAGGCCGCTATCTTCCCATGAGCCGCGCATGGCGGGCCCGCTCTCGCATGAGGGGGCCTGTAACCGGCTTTTCAAGCTGCGCATATTGCCGCGGGGTCATGCCCATGAATGCGCGGAAATCGCGAACGAACTGCGCCTGATCGTGATAGGCCGCGTCGATCGCACCGATCCACTTGCGCTTGGGTTCCAGAGTGAACTGCTCGATACTGCGCAGGAAGCGCTGCCGACGCAGCAGGAGCTTGGGCGTGAAGCCGAACGCCGCCCTGCAGATACGCTCCACCATGCGGGGATGCGCGCGCACCCGGGCCGCGAGATCGGTTGCCGAGCGCACTTCCGTATCGGTCAGCGCATCGCAAAGCGCCAGAATCAGCCCCTCATGGGGCACGACGCGGCGGGGAACCGCCTCCAGGAATGCGATCAGCAGATCGAGTTGCTCACCGGGCGATTCTTCATGTGCGAGGAGATCGTAAAGCGGCCGCAGCCGGGCGAAAGCCTCGTCCTGATCGCCATCTGCGAGCACGTTCGCATAGCGATCGGCGGATACGCCAACCAGGGCGGCCCATCCCAATGGCGTCAGGCGAAAGCCCCACTGCCGCGCAGGCCCCATCGAGAAGCGCACTTCTTCCGAACGCGGCCCCGCTACGGTAAATCGGCAGCCGGCAATGGACGATCCGCTCCGCATCGTCCCCTCGATGCTGGCACCGTAGTGAAATCGCAAACTGGCCCAATCGGGAAACAATACGTCATGAAGACGCTCCCCCTCGCCCAGATCGATTTCGCAATAAAACAGCACCGAAACGTAGCGATCCAGCCCGGAAGGCACTGGACAATATTGTATTACCACCCTTCTTGCCGTCATTCCCTGTCTATTCTTCGCACCAGAAAACCCCCCATCCCCGGTCGTAAAGCCACTTCGACAGGAGCGCAAATACTTCGAAGGGCAAAAAAATTCGGGGCGCGGATGCCATCGCACCCACGCCCCGAATCATGTTCTTCGTGATCGAGAAGCCCGGCGGCCAGCGCCGGTCTTCATCGGATCAGGCCGGAAGAGCGGCCTTCGCCTGAGCGATCACAGTCGAGAACACCGAACCCTCGTTCATGGCGAGGTCGGCCATCGACTTGCGATCGAGCTCGATGCCGGCAAGCTTGATGCCGTGCATGAACTGCGAGTAGGTCAGGCCTTCGGCGCGGACGGCAGCGTTGATACGCTGGATCCAGAGCGCGCGGAAGGTCCGCTTCTTGATCTTGCGGTCGCGATACGCGTACTGGCCGGCCTTTTCGACGGCCTGACGGGCAACGCGGATCGTGTTCTTGCGGCGGCCGCGGTAACCCTTGGCCTGTTCCAGAAGACGCTTGTGCTTGGCGCGGGTGGTAACACCCCTCTTGATACGGCTCATCGGTCAGTACTCCTCAGTTGAGCCCGTAGGGCGCCCACTTTTTGATCGTCTTGGCATCGGCGTCGGAAATGACTTCGGTGCCGCGATTCTGGCGGATGTACTTGCCGTTATGGCTCATCAGGCGGTGGCGCTTGCCGGCAACGCCGTGCTTCACCTTGCCGGTGGCGGTGAGCTTGAAGCGCTTCTTCACACCGCTCTTGGTCTTCAGCTTGGGCATTTTCGTCTCCTTTCACAGGGACACGTCCGGTCAGCCATGGCAGCCCTTTTCGCCAGGCGGACGCGCGAATCTCTTTGGTAAAGACTCAACCGTGTCGATTGAAGCGCGGGCCTTTAGTTGGAGAAGGGCCGGATGGCAACCCCTGCAACGACGCCTGCAGCGCGCGCCCGCCGTCAGGCACCGTTTCGCGGTGTCGTGAAGGCCTGCCGTCCGGTCCGCTCCAGCCAGGCGAGATAGTCTCCGCCAAGGATGGGCCGCGATCCGCCGGGAAGTTCGATGCGCCAGAGATAAAGCGCCGCGCGGGTCCGGCGCCCTGCCTGCGTCCGCACCGGCAGGCTGGCCCGGCGATATTCCCGCCCCTCGTACCGATCCAGCGTCGCCAGGTCGCCGGGTCTCAAGGCAAGCTCGCAAAGCGTTCCGCGCACGCGTGCCGCGGACTTGGCGGGCACGAGCGCCGGAAACCAGCCGTTGCCGCCGCAGACGGCATGGATGTGCCCCGGCACGCTGGCCGGTTCCCCGCGCACCATCCGTTCGGCAACCCAGCGCCCCATCCGCGTACCGGCGTGGGGCTGCAGGGTGCCGTAGACGAACAGCCGCAGCGTGCGCGCCTCCCGCGTCAGTGGTGGCAGTCCAGCGCTTCGACGACATCCTCAAGCCGCGCAGGATCGCCCAGCGCCAGGACGTGCCCGTCCGACTGCGCGTTGAGCGGTTCGCCGTTCCAGTCGCACATGGTGCCGCCCGCACCCTCGACCACCGGCACCAGCGCCGCCCAGTCGTGAATCTTGAGCCCCGCTTCGCACACCACGTCGAGATGGCCGGAGGCGAGCAGGCCGTAGTTGTAGCAGTCCCCCCCCATGACCATGCGCTTGTGGTCGGTCTTCGCCGCCAGCGCCATGAAGTGCTCGCCCTGATGGTCATCGAAATAATGCGGACCGGTCGTCGCCAGCATGGCCTCGGAGAGTTCCCGGCACGAACGGGTCCGCACTTCCTGCCCGTTGAAGGTGGTGGCGAAGCCGCTCGCGCCCACCCAGCGTTCGCGCAGGATCGGCTGGTCGATGATCCCGAGCACGGGCCAGCCATCTACCAGCAAGGCGATCAGCGTGCCGAAGATAGGCCTTCCGGCAATGAACGAAACGGTGCCGTCGATCGGGTCGAGAACCCAGGTCCGGCCGGACGAGCCTTCCTCCGTGCCGAACTCTTCGCCGATGATACCGTCGCGCGGCACTTCTGCCTTGAGAATGCGCCGCATCACCTCCTCGGCGGAACGATCGGCCACGGTTACGGGCGAGGCATCGCCCTTTCGCTCGATACCGACGCCGGATCGGAAATGCGGGCGAATCGCGTCACCGGCGGCATCGGCGAGGCGCAGGGCGAGGGCAATGTCGTTATCCAGTTTCATGCCCCCGCTCTGCCCGTCGCCGCGCGGACTGGTCAAGGGACCATCGAAAAAACCCCGGAAATGGGAGAAAACAGCACGCGTTTTCGCCTCTTATATGGTTTTCCCACATTGCAGCCGAAGCGCGAGGGACCTAGTTTTCCGGTGCGGGGAGCGTCACTCAAGACGGGCAGGGCATGCACTACAGAATGCGTCCGGCAATCGACAGGTCGATCGCGCCGGAACAAGGGTTGCCCCGAGAGGGTCAGCCGATCAGTTACAACCGGGCTCCGGCGCCGGACCTCGCCCCCTGGATCTCACGGCTCTACGTGACCAGGATTGCGGCGCCGGTGGATCACACCGTTTCCTGCGGCCTGCTGTGCGACGCGGCATTCCTGCGCGTCCAGCTTGCCGGCCTGTGGGAAGCCCGGACCGCCGACGGCCGCGTGGAAGCGGGAAACGGGGCGATGTTCTTCGGTCCGCATTCCCGCCGGATGCCGATCGCGATGACGGGAAGCTTCATCAGCGTCGGGATGGCTTTCCGGCCGGGCGCCTGTACCGCGCTGCGCGGTCCGCATATCGCCGAATATGTCGACCGCATCGTCCCGACCGACGCGATCGGGATGCCCTCGGACCAGATACTCTCGATGCTTCCCCCGGATGGCGAACCGGAGGACTGGCTCCAGGCCATCGAGGACATCATCCGTGCGCGGGTTCTGGAGCTCGGCTGCGAAGCGCCCGATCCGGTCACCGCCCGCTTCGAAGAAATCTGCTACCGCGATCCGACCAAGACGGTGGGCAGGGCCGCGATCGAATGCGGCGTGGAACGACGCAAGCTGGAGCGCGTGATCAGCCGCGATTTCGGCATGGCGCCCAAGCAGGTCCTGCGCCGGGCCCGCGCGCTAGACATGGCAAGCTGCCTTCGCGGTGTGGCCGACAGGGAGGAAGCGGACGAGATCGCCCTGCGCTACTATGACGAGAGCCACCTCATCCACGAATTCACCGAGCTGTTCGGGATATCGCCCCGCCAGTTCGTGATAACGCCCCAGCCGATCCTGACGATTGCCCTGGAATCGCGCCAGTCCCGGCGGCTGGAAGCGCTGAAGCGGCTCAGGCCCGGACAGAGCAGGCCGTGGGAGTGACGCGGAACGCAAAACGCCTCCGGCGCGTGCCGGAGGCGTTTTTGATCGCAACGTTCCACGTGTGACAATCGCCTCCCGAGGGAGGCAGATGCCGATCAGTCGAACAGGCTCGAAACCGAGCTTTCGTCGGCGATGCGGCGGATCGCCTCGCCGATCAGCGGCGCGATGGTCAGGATGCGGATCTTGTCCGACTGCTGCGCGGCTTCGGTCGCCTGGATCGAATCGGTGATGACCAGTTCCTTCAGCGCCGAGTTGGTGACGCGCGAAACCGCCGCACCGGACAGCACGCCGTGGGTGATGTAGGCGGTGACGCTGGTGGCGCCTTCGTCCATCAGGGCCTGCGCGGCGTTGCAGAGCGTGCCGCCCGAATCGATGATGTCGTCGATCAGGATGCAGGCGCGGCCCTTCACGTCGCCGATGATGTTCATGACTTCCGACTGGCCGGGACGGTCACGACGCTTGTCGACGATGGCGAGCGGCGCATTGTCGAGGCGCTTGGCCAGCGAACGGGCGCGCACCACGCCGCCGACGTCAGGCGAAACCACCATCAGCGACTGGTCGCCGTAGCGGGCCTGGATATCCGCCGCCATGACGGGGGCCGCGAAGAGGTTGTCGGTGGGGATGTCGAAGAAGCCCTGGATCTGGCCAGCGTGCAGATCGACCGAGAGCACTCGGTCGGCGCCGGCTTCGGTAATCAGGTTGGCGACCAGCTTGGCCGAAATCGGCGTGCGCGGACCGGGCTTGCGATCCTGGCGGGCGTAACCGAAGTAGGGGATGACCGCCGTGATGCGCTTGGCCGAAGCGCGGCGCAGCGCGTCTATGCCGATCAGCAGCTCCATGAGATTGTCGTTCACGGGATAGCTGGTGGGCTGGACGATGAAGACATCCTCGCCGCGCACGTTCTCGTGGATTTCGACGAAGATTTCCTCGTCGGCGAAGCGGCGCACCGCCGCATCGGTGAGCGGCAGTTCGAGATACCCCGCGATCGCACGAGCGAGCGGAAGGTTGCTGTTGCCGGACATGATCTTCATTGCGAATCCCCGAGACGGCCGATTGGGCTATGGCTGAACGCGCCCGCCTCTAGCCATGAGTCATCGGATTGCAATAGAAAGCGGCGCTTTTCACCGTGAAGCCAACGCGAAAAGGCCGGCCCCGGATATCCCGGAACCGGCCTTTCGAATGTACAAGTGCTTGATTGGAAAAGCGCCCCGCGCCCATCCATCACGCCGTCAGCCGTGACGGTGTTCGCCCTTGATCCAGCGCACCGTCCCCGAGCTGGCCCGCATGACGACACTCTCCGTCGTCATCTTGCCGCCCTTGAGGCGCTTGACGCCGGAGAGCAGCGAACCATCGGTAACGCCGGTGGCCGCAAAAATGCAGTCGCCCTTGGCGAGATCCTTGAGCGTGTAGATCCGGTCGAGATCCTCGATGCCCCACTTGCGGGCGCGGCTGCGCTCGTCATCGTTGCGGAACAGGAGCTTGCCCTGGATCTGGCCGCCGACGCAGCGCAGGGCGGCCGCCGCCAGCACGCCTTCCGGTGCGCCGCCGGAGCCCATGTAGATATCGATCGTGGTGTTCTCGTCCGTCACCGCGATCACGCCGGCCACGTCGCCATCGGGGATCAGGTGGATGCCGCAGCCGATGTCGCGAAGCTCCGCAATCAGATCGGCATGGCGCGGACGATCGAGCACGCAGACGATGATCTCTTCCGGCTTCACGCCCTTGGCCGCTGCCACCGCCGCGACGTTCTCGGTCGCGGTCTTGCGCAGGTCGATCACGCCATCGGGATAGCCGGGGCCGACCGCCAGCTTCTGCATGTAGACGTCGGGAGCGTTCAGCAGGCCGCCCTCTTCGGCAGCGGCAAGGACGGCCAGCGCGTTCGGGCCTGCCTTGGCGGTGATCGTCGTGCCTTCCAGCGGATCGAGCGCGATATCGATCTTCGGACCGCGATCCGGGGCGCCGCCCACCTTCTCGCCGATGAACAGCATCGGCGCCTCGTCGCGCTCACCCTCGCCGATGACGACGGTGCCGTCCATGTAAAGCGTGTCGAAAGCCTTGCGCATTGCCTCGACTGCGGCATGGTCCGCAGCCTTCTCGTCGCCGCGACCGATGAGATGCGAGGCGGCGATCGCCGCTGCCTCGGTTACACGGACCATTTCGAGCACGAGAACGCGGTCGAGAACTTTACTTGCAGGAGTCTTGTTTTCAGGCATGTTCACTCCGGATTAATCCGAGGAGGAAAGGTTCGGGGAGCGGCTTAGACAGAGGAATTTCAATTGTCGAGAAGATGGCGGATACTATTCGCAATCGCATTGTCAGCCCCCGCTCCGGCGATCGCACAGGTGAATACCGGCGGCGCCACGACGACTTCAGGCGCCGGTTCCAACACCCCCTCCATATCCGATGAAGATCGCGCCGTGGCGCAGAAGATGATGTCCCAGGGAGGCCGGATAACGCCGGAATCGGCCCGCAAGCGCTGCCTGCGCGAAGGCCGTCCGGGTGAAATCGTGGTCTGCGCCCCGGACGAGGAAAAGTACCGGATCCCGTCCACTTCGCAGGAAGATCCGGAATCGCCGCAAGCGCTGAACGACGGCAGGCTCCATCCGCCCGACGTTGCCGGCAACGGCATCTTCAGGGGCAAGGCCACGATGGGCGGGATGTGCCTCGTGCCGCCCTGTCCGAAAACGCCCTACCTGATCGATCTGTCCTCCATCCCGGAGGCGCCGGCAGGCTCGGACGCGGACAAGATCGCCAAAGGCGAGATGCGCGCGCACTGAGGGGAGCGAAAGACTGGCGGGAGCGAACGGGCGCATCATGGCGCCCGTTCGTTCTCTCACCCCTCGATGATCTGCATCACCAGCGGCCGGGCGGTCAGGCTGTCCGATCCGTCGAGGATGCGCAGCGCTTCGTTCACGGCCGATTCGGGGCCATCATGCGTGACGATGGCAAGGATCGCCTCGCCAGCCTGCTCGGCCTCGCCCTTCTGGATCATGCTGGCGATCGAGACGCCGGCATCGCGCATGGCCGCCGTGATGTTGGCCAGCACGCCCGGACGGTCCGGCACGGTGAAGCGGATGTAGCACCGTCCGCGGCGGTGCCCGGTCGGCGCCGGCTCCATCGCCTCCAGTTCGCCCTCGGGCATCGAGAACGCCGCCCCCTTCTCACCGCGCGCGATATCCATGATATCGGCAACGACGGCGCTGGCGGTCGGCCCGTCACCGGCACCGGCACCCTGGAACAGCAGGCGCCCCATGAAATTGCCCTCGGCGACAACCGCATTGGTCGCACCATCGACATGGGCCAGCGGATGGTCGAACGGCACCAGATGCGGATGGACCCGCTGGAACAGGCGGCTGGAACCGTCTGCCCGGTCAACCTCGCTCATGCCGATCAGGCGGATCACATAGCCCAGCGAACGTGCCTGCTCGATGTCAGCAGCCTTCACGCGGGAAATGCCGGTCGTCTCCACCGCATCGAAGCGCAGACGCGATCCGAAGGCGATCGCAGCCAGGATAGAGAGCTTGTGCGCGGCGTCGATGCCCTCGACGTCGAAGGTCGGATCGGCCTCTGCATAACCCATGCGCTGGGCCTCGGCGAGAACATCGCCAAAGTCGCGCCCGGTATCCTCCATGGTGGACAGGATGTAATTGCAGGTGCCGTTCAGTATGCCGTAGACCCGTTCTATGGCATTGGCTGCAGCGCCTTCGCTAAGGCCCTTGATCACCGGGATTCCGCCCGCCACCGCCGCCTCGAACTTGAGCGCAACCCCAGCCTTTTCGGCAGCGGAAGCCAGTTCCAGGCCATGGTGCGCGATCATCGCCTTGTTGGCGGTGACAAGGCCCTTGCCCTGGCCGATGGCATTGCGCGCCAGCGCCAGTGCAGGACCGTCCGAGCCGCCGACCATCTCCACCACCACATCGACATCGGGGCGAGCGGCAAGCGCAGCGGGGTCGTCTACCCAGTCATAGCGCGAAAGGTCGACACCGCGATCCTTCGTGCGGTCACGCGCGCTGACGGCGGCAATGCGAATCGGCCTCCGCGCACGGCGGGCAATCAGTTCGGCATTGGTCTCGATGAGACGGACGACACCCGTGCCGACGGTCCCCAGACCGGCCAGCGCAATATTCAGCGGTTCAACCATGGAGTTCCCTTTCGGGAGCGGCACCTAGGGGAGCCTACGGCGAAATTCCAGTACCTTCGCGCTCCCCATCGGCGAAACCTCTCGCCGGCCCGGCTCAACCCTGCCCGAGCGTCCTGCGGCACGGGCCGAGTTCGCCCAGAACCGTGCGATAGTCGGCATCGGCCTGACGGCGTTCCTCGATCCCCTCGGAAACATTGGCGCGAGGCGGCGGATTGTTCGGCAGGAAGCAGGCGAGCCGATACCATTCGATGGTCTCGGGCTGTGGCGGATTGCCGATGTCCGCCACCAGCTCGGAGAAGGACACCCCCCAGGCCGGAGGCGAGCCCGGCTCGTGATGGACCGTGATCGAAGCAGCCGCGCCTTCGCGGGTGTTGAGGAAAATCTGCGTCTCCCCCTGTCCCGCAAGATTGCCCGGAACATAGAGCAGTTCACGTACCCCGGTGATGTGCACAGGCGCGTCGGGAGAGAGCAGCGTCTTGAGAATGCCCCTCACGCGCGCTTCCGCCTGATCGGTCCAGACCTGCTGGGCGGTCGGCGTCACCAGTTGAAGCTCTCCGGGCCGCCCCGGAACGGCGCGTGCGAACAGCAGAACGTCCTGCTTCTTGAGATTCGGTGCCTTGCCCCTGGAATCGAGCGGCAGGTCGACCAGATAGACGAGCGATTCGCCGATCGGGGCCTTGCCGGCGATCAGCGCACGGGTCTGGGCCGTGACATAGAATCGCCCCATTCCCGGCGCCCGTCCCGGCGCGCGTTCATCCTCGACACGGACCATTTTGCGGACCTGCGCCTTAACCACGAGTCCAGCCGATTCGGAGAGATCGGCGATGTCGGCGAAAGTGGGGCCGGATGCATCCATTGCGGGCGCGGATGCGGTTAACTGCGCCAGGGCCGGAACTGCCTGCACGGCCAGCGCAACTCCCCCGAGATTCGCGACAAGTCGGTGCAACTTCGATGACATGCGAGGCAAACTCCGTGGAAAAGGCCAGCCTATAGCGGCTTGGGGCTCGGCCACAAAATCCCCCTTTTTCGATTGGAACTTATCCGCGCTGAATTGACCGTTAACGATTGACGTGCCGATAAGGCGTTGCACATGTGCAACTGCCCGGCTAAGAAACTCGCAAAATGGGGCCAAAAAACTAAAAAGTCCCACGGTTCGCCTCCCGTAAAATGTCAACGGAAAGGCTGACTGTCAGCCGTCAGGGTGGGTAATTTGGAGTTTCGTCATGGACCTTGCCTCCGGGTGAGGGCCATGGGCGCCCTTGGACACGTCCGGCTCGGGCTTTTCCGGGGCTTGGTAATGGAGTGATGCGTTTGAATGGCTTACGCTGACCAGCAAATGAGCGGTAACAAGATTACCGCGCTTGTCATTGTTGCGCTGATCCACGTCTTTGTAGGCTATGCGCTCGTCACGGGCCTGGCCTACCAGGCTGCGCAACAGGTCATCAAGAAGGTGACCACAGTCGACATCAAGGAAGAGAAACCGAAGGAGGAAGAGCCGCCGCCGCCGCCGCCGGAGCCGCAGGAAAATACCCCGCCGCCTCCGATCGTAGCGCCGCCGCCGCCGATCAACATCGCCCCGGCACCGCCGCCGGTGCAGACGGTGATCACACCTCCGCCGGCACCGCCGGTGGTGATCACGACCGCGGCGCCCCCGGCACCGCCGGCACCGCCGGCTGCGCCTCCCGGACCGTCAAAGGCTCGCGGCGTTTCGCCGAAGGGTCAGGCTGGCTGGGCTGCCCGCATTCAGAACAACTACCCGACCAAGGCTGCTCGTGAAGAGCGTGAAGGCCGCGTCGGTGTACGCGTTGCGATCGGTCCCGACGGCAAGGTCACGAGTTGCTCCGTCACTTCTTCGAGCGGTAGCCCCGATCTCGACGAAGCGGCTTGCGACGGCATGACCCGTTATGCGCGCTACAACCCCGCGCTTGACGATGCCGGCAACCCGATCGCGGGCAGCACTTCGACGGCGATCGTCTACAAGCTCAACTAACTTCTGACTGGTCGGGCCCACACCCGCGCCCGGATCGGTCCCTGCATTCTTCTTGAGAGGTAAATCGCATGCTTATCGTTGATATCCTTGCCGCCGCGGGCGATGCCGCGCCGCAGAACAAGTTCGGTTTCATGGAAGCCCTCCAGGCCGGTGGTTTCATCTCGTATGCCACCGTCATCATCATGGGCATCATGTCGTTCGGTTCGTTCTACATCCTGTTCACCAAGTGGTTCGAGCAGGCCAAGATCATGCGCCAGTTCAACGCAGTGCGCACCACCTTCTGGAAGGCCCCGACCCTTCGCGAAGGCGCAGCCAAGCTCGAGAAGAACAGCGCATGGCGCCAGCTCGTCGACGACGGCATCGCCGCTGAAGACCAGCACGCCAAGATGACCGATTCGCTCGAAGCCCATGACTGGATGCACGCTTCGCTCGCGCGTTCGGAAGCTTCGATCAACGCTCGCCTTGCACAGGGCCTGCCGTTCCTCGCCACCGTCGGCGCAACCGCACCGTTCATCGGTCTGTTCGGTACCGTCGTCGGCATCTACCGCGCCCTGATCGCCATCGGCATCGCCGGTTCGGCTTCGATCGACAAGGTTGCCGGCCCCGTCGGTGAATCGCTGATCATGACCGCACTCGGCCTGATCGTCGCCGTTCCCGCCGTTCTGGCCTACAACTACCTGCAGAGCCGCAACAAGCGCATTGCAGAACTGCTGACCGGCTTCTCGAGCGACGTTCTCGCGAACATCAACTCGCGTGGCGCCGTGAAGCCCCTCGTTGCTGCTGCTCCGGCGAAGCCCGCCGCCGCTCCGGCCAAGCCCGCCGCTGCCCCGGCCAAGCCGTAAGCAGCACGGGACGCGCGCCGCACAAGCGGCCGCGCGTCCAAGGGGCCAGGCGACGGTGCGTTGCATGCGCGTCCGTCGCCTCCCCAAGGCAACGCAAGGATTAGGATAAGACTATGGCGATATCCACGGGCGGAGGCGGTGCCGAAAAACCGATGTCCGAAATCAACACTACGCCGCTCGTCGACGTCATGTTGGTGCTCTTGATCATCTTCCTGATCGCGGTTCCGGTTGCGATCCAGACGATCGAAAAGCTGCGCATTCCGATCATCGAGGCTGTCGAATCGAAGGACAAGGTCGAAAACCTTCTCCTCACCGTTTCGACCACCGACGATGCCGGCAAGGCTGCGGGTGAACCCGGTTATGCCGGTGCTTCGCGCAACGGCGAATGCCGCGTCTACTTCAACAACATCACGCCGGTGACCTCGCAGGAACTGCGCGACCAGGCCTTCAAGCGTCTCGATGCGATCGTGAAGCGCGAAGGTGGCCCGCAGGCCCTTCAGGCCAACCCCGATCTCGTGCCGCAGGTCCACATTCGCGGTGACGTCAACGCCCCGTGGCGCTGCGTTGCCGGTGCGATCTACAACGTCCAGATCTCGGGTTATCCGACGGTTGGTTTTATCACCAACCCGGTTGATCCGAACGGCTGACGTTCAGGCAGGAACAGGAGTAACTTTCCATGGCAATGTCAGGCGGTAGCGATGATGGCTCGCCGATGATGGACATGAACACGACGCCGCTTATCGACGTCATGCTCGTGCTCCTCATCATGTTCATCATCACCATCCCGGTTGCGACCCACTCGATCGATATCGATCTCCCGGTCGCGACTCCTCCGGACAACAATCCTCCGCCGGTCGACCCGATCCGTAACAAGGTCGTGCTCACCGCGGATGACAAGATCCTCTGGAACGGCACACAGGTTGACGGTCCGGGTCTGGCCAAGCTGCTCAAGCAGTCGCTCAGCTACCCGGTCGAACCCGAGCTGCAGTACCAGCCGGAGCCGCAAGCCAGCTATGAACTCTCGGCCTCCGTGCTGCAGGTCATCAAGGCTGCGGAAGTCACGAAGTTCGGCTTCGTGGGCAACGAACAGTTCCGCGACTTCGGCAAGTAAGCCGACTAGCGGAACCGGTCTCTCAAGGACCAATGAAGGGGCGGAGCAATCCGCCCCTTTTTTGCTGCCCGAAAGCCTTCCAGGGGTTGGGCTTTACTCTTCCTCCGGCAGGGCCACGGGATCCATTCTCATGGCCAGCGAAGCAAGGCTTTCCGCCTCCACCAGCAGGTCTTCGTCAGCCGAGCCCGAGGGGAGCGATTCGCGCCCGATCATGGACAGCGCCGGCACCGAAAGCGGGCTGATCCGATCGAGGTGGACGTGATCGATTTCACGCGCGGCCCGGTCCAGAACATCCGCCACGCGGGCCACGTCCGTCATGCGCGCGCGCGCATCGGCCCAGGCAGCCTCGATCAGCAGGTGATCCGGCTCGTACTTGCGAAGTACGTCGTAAATGAGATCGGTCGAGAACGTGACCTGCCGGCCGGACTTGCGCTTCCCGGGCTGCTGCCGTTCGACGAGACCCGATATGACGGCCACTTCGCGAAAGGCGCGGCGCAACAGGTAGGATTGCTGTACCCAGTCGACGAATTCATGCGTGAGGATGTCGGGCGACAGCAGCGCCGCCGGGTCGTCCACGGCCTTGAGCCCCCAGACGACCAGCGCATAGTCCGTGGCGACGAAGCCGAGCGGGCCAAGCCCCCGGTCTTCCATGCGCCGGGTTATGAGCATTCCCAGCGACTGGTTCGCCGGCCAGCCTTCGAACGTGTAATAGGTCGTGTAGGCGTGGCCCCGATGCGGAAAGCTCTCCACCAGCAGCCGGCCCGGCGCCGGCAGGTGGGAACGCCAGCCCTGCACCTCCAGCCATTCGCGGACATCATCCGGGAACCGTGCCCATCCTGCCTGGTCGGAAAGCATGGCGCGTACCCGATCGGCGAGATGCGTGGAGATCGGCATCCGCTGCCCCATATAGCTGGGAATGGTCGCCGAACGCCGGGCGGCCCGCACGATCAGCTCCAGATCGCGGAGGGCCTCCACCTCGAGATCCATTCCCGCAAAACGGAAGGTATCGCCGGGCTTCAGGCTGGCCCCGAAGCCTTCCTCCACCCGTCCCAGCGAACGGCCGTTGCGGAACCGAACATCCAGCATCTCCGCATCGACGATAATCCCGGCATTGAGCCGATGCCGCGCGGCATGTTCGGGATGGGTGAGCCTCCAGCGCCAGCCTGAAGTGCCATCCTTCTCCCGCACGATACGGCGGAACCGTTCGTAGGATCGCAAGGCATATCCACCGGTCGCCACGAAATCGAGCACCCTTGCGAAGATGGCCTCGTCCACCCATGCGTAAGCGAGCGAGGAGCGCACTTCCCGCAGCAGGTCCTCCTCCCGGAAAGGGCCGGAACATGCGATGGCCATGACGTGCTGCGCGAGCACGTCAAGCCCACCGGGGCGGAAGCCCTCACCGTCACGCTGGCCCTCCTGAACCGCCTCCCGGGCGGCGAAAGCCTCCAGGAATTCGAAGCGGTTGCCCGGCACCAGCAACGCCTTGCTCGGTTGGTCCAGCCGGTGATTGGCGCGTCCGATGCGTTGCAGCAGGCGCGAGGAGCCCTTTGGCGCACCCATCTGCACCACGAGATCTATATCACCCCAATCGACACCTAGATCGAGGCTGGCGGTACAGACAAGGGCCCTGAGGCGCCCTTCCGCCATCGCGCCTTCCACCTTGCGACGCGCCTCCTTCGAGAGCGAGCCGTGGTGGATTCCGATCGGCAGATTGTCCTCGTTCGCGTTCCAGATTTCCTGGAATATGTACTCCGCGAGAAAGCGGGTGTTGGTGAAGATCAGCGTGGTGCGATGCGCCTTGATCTGTTCGATGAGTTGCGGCACCGCCCAGGTTGCCGCGTGACCGCTCCATGGGATGCGCTCCGCCTGCGGCAGCAGGATCGAGACGTCGGGATCGGCCCCTTCCTCCCCCTCCACGAGTTCGACCCCGTCGATATCGCCCCATGGCGCCAGCCAACCGCGAAAGGCATCGGGATCGGCGAGCGTCGCCGACAGCCCGGCCCGTTGCAGTTCCGGCGACAGCGCCTGAAGCCGGGACAATGCCAATGCCAGCAGGTCTCCCCGTTTGCCCGTGGCAAAGGCATGGATTTCATCGATGACGACGCGCTTGAGCCCGGCGAACAGCCCCGGCGCCTCCGGATAGCTCAGCAGGAGCGAGAGCGACTCCGGGGTGGTGAGCAGGACATGCGGCGGCCGCGCCCGCTGGCGGGCCTTGCGGTCCGAGGGCGTATCGCCGCTGCGCGTCTCGATGCGGATGGGCAGGCCCATCTCCTCCACCGGCGTAAGCAGGTTGCGCTGCACGTCATGGGCAAGGGCCTTCAGCGGCGAGACGTAGAGCGTGTGCAGCCCATCCGGCGCCCTGGCGCCGCCCAGCCGCGAGGGGCAGAACGCCGAGAGGGTCGGCAGGAAGCCCGCCAGCGTCTTGCCCGCGCCGGTATCGGCGACGAGCAATGCATGATTCCCCCGGTCCGAGGCTCCCAGCATCTCCATCTGGTGGCGACGCACCCGCCAGCCGCGCGCAGAGAACCACTCCGCTATCTCCACAGGCACCGGCGGTCCGCCGGTCACGATTTCGGTCTCGAGGAGAACACGGTCTGGAACATCATCCGAGGTGGAGCATATCGGCGCCCAAGAGGAAAGCCCGAGCCCGCATCGAGGTTGCAGGTCCAATCTTCTTGCGCGCCGGGCGGGCTTGGCCGATGAATTCCCATCCCTCGCAAGGAGATCGCGCGCCGATGCCGACCGGACAGGACTTCAGCCACCTGATCGCCCTTGCCGTCAGCCTCGCCCTCGGCCTGCTGGTGGGCCTGCAGCGCGGCTGGGCGGCCCGCGAACAGGCGGACGGCACGCGCTTCGCCGGCATTCGCACTTTTGCCCTGCTCGCCCTGGCGGGAGGCGTGGCGGGCGTGATGTTCGCCGATGCCCCCGGCCCTGCCACCGTGCTCGTCGCTGCCGCCGCCGCGCTGGTGATCGCCGGCTACGTCCGCGATGCCCGCGTCAACGACCGCGTGAGCGGAACCTCGGGCGTGGTGGCCCTGCTCACCCTGGTGAGCGGGCTGCTCGTGGGCATGGGAGAGCGCCTGATCGGCACCGCGATCGCGGTCGTCATGGTCCTGCTGCTCGCCATGCGGGCACAGCTCCATGGCTGGATCGATCGCCTGAGCCAGCGCGAGGTGCTCTCGATCGCCCGCTTCGCGCTCATCGCGCTCGTCATCCTGCCGTTGCTGCCGGACCGGAACTTCGGGCCGTTCGATGCCTGGAACCCCCGCAAGCTCTGGCTGATCGTCGTGTTCGTGTCCGGCTTCTCCTTCGCGGGCTACTTCGCCACGCGGATCGTCGGCGCGGCGCGCGGCATCATCGCCACCGCGGCGGCAGGCGCACTGGTTTCCTCCACGGCCGTCACCGCCTCGATCGCCAATCGCCTGAAGGAAGACACGATCCCGGCGCCGGTCCTGGCCGCCGCGATTTCGGTTTCCTCGGTCGTGATGTTCCTGCGCGTCATGGTGCTGGCGGGATTGCTGGCACCGGCCGCCCTGCCGATGCTCGCCAAGCTCATCGCCCCGGGCCTCGTCGTCAGCCTCGGCTGCGCGGCATTCCACCTGCATCGCACCCGCTTCGTGGAAGCAGGCGACACCAGCCATGAAATGACCATCCGCAATCCGTTCGACATCGGTCCCGCACTCATGCTGACGGGGCTTGTCATGGTGCTGACCGTGGCCTCGCTCTGGGTGCTCCAGAACTTCGGAGACCGGGGCCTTGCGCTGGTCCTTGCGATCTCCGGCACGGTGGACGTCGATTCCGCGATCATCACCATGGGCGGCCTCGCCGGACGGACGCTGGATGCGCGAACCGCCGGTCTCGTCCTGTCCGTGCCGGTGGCGCTGAACACGCTGTTCAAGGGCGGCGTGGTCGCCAGCGTCGCGGGTTGGGAGAAAGGCCGGCAAGGCATCATTCCCCTGATCGCCAGCGCCATCGCGGTCGGCCTGGCCTGGCTGCTCCTGCGCTAGCCCGTAAACCCGCGCCGCAGCCCCGAAGCCGCAAGCTGGGCATCCACTTCGGCGATCAGGCGGGTCAGTCCGGCCGCCGTATCGCTCTCGGCCCGGGCGACCAGCACGTCCTGCGTATTGGATGCCCTGAGCAGCCACCAGCCGTCCGGCGTGGTAACGCGCACACCGTCGATATCCACGAACCGCGCACCGGCCCCGGCCAGACGCTCGCGCACTTCCGCGATCGCGGCGAACTTGCGGCTCTCGTCCACCTGGAATCGCAGTTCAGGCGTGTTGAGCATTTCCGGCATTGCGCCCCTGAGCGCGGTGACCGACCGCCCCAGCCGAACCGTGGCCGCCATCAGCCGCACGGCGGCATAAAGCGCATCGTCGAAGCCGTAGAAGTCGTCGGCGAAGAAGACATGGGCACTCGTCTCCCCCGCAAGCGGCGCGCCGATTTCCTTCATTTTGGACTTCATGTGGGAATGCCCGCTCTTCCACATGAGCGGCTTTCCTCCGTGGCGCGCAATGGCGCCGAACAGCGCGCCCGAGGCCTTGACGTCGGCGATCACGGCGGCACCCGGCATCCGCTGAAGCAGATCCTCGGCAAATATGCCAAGTAACTGGTCCCCCCAGATCACCCGGCCCAGCCCGTCGACAACGCCGATCCGGTCCGCGTCGCCATCAAAAGCCACTCCGAAATCGAGGTTCTTGGCAGCGACGAGCGCCTTCAGATCTGCAAGGTTGCTTTCCTCGGTCGGATCCGGGTGATGGTTGGGAAAATTCCCATCGACTTGGGTGAAAAGCAGATGGTGCTCGCCAGGCAAACGCGAAGTCAGCATTTCCAGCGCGGGCCCGGCAGCCCCGTTTCCGGCATCCCAGCCGATCCGCAACCCCCGCAAGTCGGTGGTCGCGATTCCGGCGATCCCCTCGGCGATCCGGCTGACATAGGGTTCGAGCACATCGCGGACTTCAACGCGCCCGGCGCCTTCGTCCCACTCACCGGCCGCCGCCATGGCCCCAAGGCGGAGGATATCCGCGCCGAAGAACGGGCTTCCTCCCATTACCATCTTGAAGCCATTGTGATCGGCGGGATTGTGGCTGCCAGTTATCTGAATGCCGCCCTGTACATCTTCGGCTGAGGCCTCCGCGTAATAGAGCATCGGCGTCGGCCCCAGGCCGATGCGCACCACGTCCACGCCGCTGGCCGTCAACCCTTCGACAAGAGCCGCTTCCAGCATCGGCGAACTGAGCCGCCCGTCGTAACCCACGGCAACCTTTCGGCCTCCGCCGCGGCGCAGGATCGTTGCAAAGCCGCGCCCGATCGCGCGGGCGTCCGCCGGTCCAAGGTCACGGCCGACCACACCGCGAATGTCGTATTCACGCAGGATCGTGGGATCGAACCTGTGGCTCATGCTCAGCCCTGCACGTCGCCCAGCCTTGCCAGAAGGAGATCGCGGGCCGCGTTCGCCTCATGGACCTTCTCGTTCGATCCGCCCTTGTCGGGATGGACCTGGGTGACGACGCGGCGATGCGCATCGAGAATCTCGCGGCGCCCCGCCCCTTCTGCCACGCCCAGCAGGGCGCGTGCCTGTGCATTGGCGTGGACATCGGCGAAAGACGGGCCGGGCAGCGACTTGCCCTGCCAGGGCCAGCGCCCCTTGATGAGCCGCCAGGCGATGCAGCCGAGCGCGATGAGCCAGAGAAGTTTCATTCGTCGGCGGCGAGTTCGAGGTCCGGCTCGCGGTTCGCCGGCATCGGCAGGTTCAGGCCGGCCACGAGCTGGCGCAGTTCCTGCCGGGCGACCAGATGACTGGTGCCGAGTTCGCCAAGGTGCCCCTTGTCGAGCAGGGTCAGGCCCGAAGGAAACAGCTCGCGGAAGATGACGCGCTCGGACAGCCCGTTGGAAATACGGAAGCCCACGCGCTTGGACAGTTCCAGCAGCGCGCCTTCGAGACGGCGCATGTTCTTCGCCTCGACGTGCTGGACACGGTTGCGCACCACCACCCAGTCCAGCTCCCGGCGACCCTCGTTGATGGTCTTCAGGCCGCGCTTCTTGCGGGTTTCCCACATGAGCTCGGCATAGAAGGAGAGCTTCTTCACCTTGAAGGATTCGCTCTCCACCTGGCCGATCAGGTCGAAGTCGATGAAACTGTCGTTCAGCGGCGTGACGAGCGTGTCCGCCGTCGCCGCGACATGGCGGGCGAACTGGTCGTCACGGCCCGGCGTGTCGAAGATCAGGAAGTCGTAACCTTCGGCAATGGCTTCGGAGAGCTCGTCCAGCTCGTCGATATCGTCGCCATCGTAGACGGAGAAGCGGGCGCCCGGCAGCGCGATCTCGCGGCGGCGCTCGGTTTCCACGCGATTTTCAAGGTAGCGATAGAGCGTGCGCTGGCGCGGATCGAGGTCGATCGCGGCGACCCTGGCGCCCTGATAGGCCAGCGCGATGGCCACGTGAACGGCCGTCGTTGACTTGCCGGTGCCGCCCTTTTCGTTGGCGAAGACGATGCGATGCGCTGTCACGGACCCTGTTCGCTTTCCCTGTTGCCCCCGAGCCATAGCCCGGCAAGCGAAATCAAATCCTTAACCGCCGAAGCGGGTCAAACCCATTGCCGCCCGAGGCGCGGTGCGGCTAAAGGCAGGCGCGACCCCCGGTCAAGTGCATCCTATCGGAGCAGTGACACCCAATGCAAATCCTTCACAGCCTTGATCCACTGCGCCGTGCCGTTGCCGAGCTGCGCCAGGCGGGAACGGCTTCCGGAACTCCGCAAGCAACCATAGCCCTCGTGCCGACCATGGGGGCCTTGCATGAAGGCCATCTGACACTCGTGCGCGCGGCGCGGGAAAAGGCGGATCACGTCGTCGTCTCGATCTTCGTGAACCCGCTCCAGTTCGGCGCGGGCGAGGATCTCGACAAGTATCCGCGCCAGCTCGAACGCGACTGCGCATTGCTGGAGGCCGAGGGCGTGGCCGCGGTCTGGGCCCCCACGGTCGAGGCGATGTATCCGCGAGGGTTTGCCTCCAGCATCTCGGTCTCGGGCGTCAGCGACGGCCTGTGCGGCGCCTCGCGCCCCGGCCATTTCGACGGCGTCGCCACGGTCGTATGCAAGCTGTTCCACCAGGTCCTGCCGGATGTCGCCCTGTTCGGTGAAAAGGACTGGCAGCAGCTCGCCGTGATCCGCCGCATGGCGCGCGACCTCGACCTTACGCGGCCCCATGCCGACGCCGTGCTGGGCGTGCCGACCGTGCGCGAAGTGGACGGGCTCGCCATGTCCTCGCGCAATGCCTACCTCACGCCCGAACAGCGCGAGCAGGCGGTAACACTGCCCATGGCGATGAAAGTCGCGATCGCGGGTATCGAGGCGGGCAAGGATGTTGCCGCCGCCACGGCCCGGCTGAAGGATGCGCTGCTCGCGGGCGGGTTCTCCTCGGTCGACTACGCGGAACTGCGCGACGCCGATGGTCTTGCCCTTCTGGACAGCCGTTCCGATGCCCCGATGCGCCTGCTCGTCGCGGCGCGGATCGGTTCCACCCGCCTGATCGACAATATGGCCGTCTCTCCCCGATAACCCTGCAATTCCAGGGAGAACGCGGGTTCCCCAGCGGCAATTCTCACAGGAATAGTCATTTGCCCCGAGGGATTTCGGGCCTAAAGTCTGCGGGGGTTGTGAAAGCCGCGACGGTCGCTGCGCGGCGCAACAGAGGGACGTCACCATGAAGAAGATCGCCTGCGCGCTGGCCGCGCTTGCCGTCATGACGGGCTCACCCTCGGCATTTGCCGAAGACAAGTCCTCCGCCCGCAAGATTCAGGACAAGGGCACTCAGGAAATCCCCGTGTGCCGCAAGAATCTCGGCACCGTTTCCATCGTCGAGCCGGATAACCAGTGGTGGCGCGAATTCAGCCTCGGCAGTCCCGAGGCGATCCTGCGCGTATTCGTGCAGAGGTCCGGCTGCTTCACGCTGGTCAATCGCGGCCGCTCGCTCCAGAGCAGCGCGATGGAACGCGCGCTCGCCGATCAGGGTGAGCTGCAAAAGGGCTCCAACATCGGCAAGGGCCAGATCAAGGCAGCGGATTACTTCCTCCAGCCGGACATCGTCTCCACCAACAACAATTCCGGCGGCGGCGGTCTTGGCGCGGCCCTTGGCGGCGTAGGCGGCCTGTTCGGGCGCGGCTTCGGCTCGATCGCCGGCGGCCTCAACGTCAAGAAAGGCGAGGCGAACGTCACGCTCTCCATCGTCAATTCGCGCACCACGGTCGAGGAAGCGCTGACCGAGGGTTATGCCCGCAAGTCCGACATCAGCTTCGGCGGCGGTGGCGGCGGCTTCTTCGGCGGCACGTTCGGTGCAGCCGGCGGCGGCGGCTACCAGAACACCCAGATCGGCCAGATCATCGTGCTGGCCTATCTCGATGCCTATACCAAGCTGGTCACGCAGCTTGGCGGCCTGCCCGAGAATGCCTCGGCCGCAGCCCCGCCGGCGCGCTGATCCTCTATCCGTCGCAAGATCGAAAACCATGCCGGCCGGGAAACCTCCCGACCGGCATGCGCGAAGGCGAACCATTGCCCATGAGCGGCCTGAAAACCCTCTACATCGAAGACGACGCCCGCGCCGCCCAGCAAGTGCGCGAACTGGCCGACCAGTCGGACATCGCGCTGGTCTGGGCGGCCAGCGGTCAGGAAGGGCTCAAGCTGGCCGGTGTCGAGCGTTTCGACGTCATCATCCTTGATCGCATGTTGCCCGATCTCGACGGGCTGACCATCCTGTCCCGCCTGCGTGAAAGCGGGATCGGCACGCCGGTGCTCATGCTTTCGGCGCTGGGGCGCACCACGGACCGCGCGGAAGGACTGGACGGCGGCGCTGACGACTATCTGGCCAAGCCGTTCGAGGCAGAGGAACTGCTCGCCCGGCTACGCGCCCTCCATCGCCGCGCTTCCGGACGAGAACACAGCGCGGTCATCCTCTACGGCGCGTTCGAGTGCCATGTGAAGGCCCGCACCGCCTTTCGCGACAACCGCCACCTCGCGCTCAGCCCCAAGGAGTTCGAGCTTTTCCGCTACTTCATGGAAAACGCCGGCGAAATCCTCACCCGCGAAATGCTGCTGCGAGACGTGTGGAAAATGAATTTCGATCCGCAGACCAATGTGGTGGACGTCAACATCGGCCGCCTTCGCCGCAAGCTGGAGGACGGCTTCGATCTCCCTGCGCTGGAAACCATCTGGGGCTCCGGCTACCGCCTGCTGGACGGCCGGTAGGGCGGGCATGGCCGCCGTCGTCGATATCCGCAGGTCCATCTTCGCGCAGATCGTGGCCTGGGCGATCCTGATTGCCGCGCTCATTACCTTCGGGCTCTGGCTGCTGACGAACGCCACGATCCAGCGGACCAATGCGCTGGCTCTCGAACGCGCGGTCGATGTCGATCTGGCCGGCATGGTGGACATCTACGCCAGCGGCGGCACGGTCGAGCTATCCGACCGCATCAACGATCGCCTCGCGCTTCAGCCGCGCGATGCCAATCCGGCCCACTATCTGCTTGCCGATGCCAAGGGCCGCCCACTGGCGGGGGATCTGAGAAGCTGGCCCGGTCTTCACGCCAGCCTTTCGGAAACCGGCGACGTCCAGCTGCCCGATGGCGTGCGCGCCTTTGCCCGCGCGACCCAGCTCGGCCCCGACCTGCGCCTGCTGGTCGCGCATGAATACCGCGATCTTGGGCTGCTGCTCCGGCAGGTGGCCTTTGCCTTCCTGACCGGGGGCCTGCTGGCGGTCGGCGCCGTAGCGCTCGTCGGCTGGCTCGCGGCACAGCGGCTGGCGGGACGGATCGGGCGCATCAACGCCGCCTTCCGCCATCCCGACGACGATGCGCTGACCCAGCTTGCCAGGGATTCCAAGGATCGCGACGAGATCGACGAGCTTACCCGCCATTCGGGCGAAGCCCTTGCCCGTCTGCGCCGCCTTGCCAGCGCCCAGCGCGAAACCACGGATCAGGTGGCACACGAGATGCGCACTCCGCTGATGCATCTCGACAACCGGCTGGTGAAGGCGCTGGCCGCCACGCCCGATGGGGAGATCGCCTCGCGCATCGTCGATGCCCGGCTGGAAATCCGAGGCATCATCCGCATGCTGGAGTCTCTGCTGGACATCGCCGCCAGCCAGGCCCGGCGCGGCGACCGCCACGGCCTTGCTCCCGTCGACCTGAGTCTGCTCGCCGAGCGGCTGGGCGAACTCTATGCCGACAGTGCCGAAGATTCCGGCCATCGGCTGGAGCTGGCGATCACGCCCGGGGTCATCATCGAGGGGGAAGAAATGCAGCTCACCCGCCTCATCACCAATTTGCTCGACAACGCGTTCAAGTTCGTGCCGCTGGGGGGAACCGTGCGCCTCGAACTGGCAATGGGGCCAAGACTGACGGTCTGCGACGATGGCCCCGGCGTGCCCGAAGGCGACCGGGAGCGGATCTTCGACAAGTTCAGCCGGGCCGGGAACCATGGGGCCGCCGGGGGCGGTGCGGAAGGAGCCGGCCTGGGCCTTGCCCTGTGCCGTGCCATCGCCGAGCGGCATCATCTTGAAATCGCGCTCATACCTTCGGAAAAGGGTGCCTGCTTCCTGATTGCCCCCGAGTCGAAGAAATAGAACAGAGACGATGATCGCCCTCACCCATAAAGCCCCGAAGGGCGCCGCGCTCATCGCGTTCCTCCTTGCCGTGCTCCTTCCCGGACCGGCTTCCGCGCAGGCAAGCATGGCAGCGCCCGCAGAAGGACGGGGAGAGCGCGTGGCCACCGCCCTCGCCGCTGCGCAGGACGCCCAGGGCCGGGCGGACCAAAATGCGCTTTCCGATGCCCTGCGCATCATCGACAGGTCCGGTGCCCGCCCGCTCGAAGACTGGAACGGGCCGGACCCTGTCCCAGCGTGGCGCGCGCTCCTTACCGATCGGGCGGCGGTTCCACTGCGCGGCAGCCCGCTCGGTCCGGGCTATCGCTCCGGCCAGGTTCGACCCGGCAAGAGCGAAAGCTTCCAGCAGGTCTTCCTTTCCGGCCGCAAGGCCAGCATCGCCCTTTCCTCTCCGGGCGGCGCACCGCTGAGCCTGCGGGTCGTCGATGCCGATCGCAAACAGGTCTGCGTGTCCGAAACCGCAAGGCAGGCCTGCCGGTGGGTTCCGATCTTCACGCAGCGATATGTGATCGAAGTGCGCAACAGCGGCGAAAGCCAGGCCAGCTACTTCCTCGTCGTGGACTGATCGTCCCGGCGGCAATGCTCCGTCCACCTGCAGGGTGGGACATTTTCGCCTGATGACGAGCGGCAGGATTGGGGTTAGACGGCTGTTCGTGGGCACTCTTCGGCATTTCTTCCGGGCTTCTCCCGGCTTGGCAGCGCTGCTGCTGGCGGCTGCGCTGTGCCTGAAGGTCTTCGTACCGGCCGGCTACATGCCCTCCTCCCAGGGCGGCGCGCTGGTGGTGGAATTGTGCTCCGGCTCCGCTCCGGCAGGCTCGAAGGTTGTCATCCAGATCGAGCGCAAGGCCGGAAGCGGCGGACACGACGACGCCGGCAAGACGATGGACCATCCCTGCGCCTTCTCGTCGCATTCGGCCGCCGCGCTCGGCGGGCCGATAGCCTTGCTGCTGGTCGCGGCGCTGCTCCACGTTTTCGTGGCCGCCATCCTGCGCGATCCGCTGGTGCTGCGCGCTGCCGCCCCCCGAATTCGCCCACCCTTGCGAGGGCCGCCCGCGCTCGCCTGATCCCGTTGCCATGCCGCAAGCCCTTGTGCCCGCGGCATTTCATGCAGGTGCCGCCCGCTTTCCCGGGGACACCTCGCACATGGACGCGCTTGCCGCCGCAAGGCAGCGCTTCCCGATCAGGTGAATATCCACGATGTCCCGATTCCTGCTCGCGCTCGGCGCGGCTCCGCTTGCCTTCTGTTCTGTCCCCGCATTGGCGGGAGAAGCCGCCGGGGAAGCCCCCGGAGATTCCATCCTCGTCGTCGGCCAGCGCAATGTACCGATCAGCCTCGACGCGCGCGGCCTCTCGGTCAGCCTTGGCGACGAACAGTTCGCGGGCGTCAACGCCCAGAACGTCGAAGACCTGATGAAATATGCCCCCGACTTTTTCGTTCGCAAACGCTACGCGGGCGATTCCAACGGCGTTCCCGGCTTTCGCGGCACCCATTCGACCCAAAGCGCCCGCACATTGGTGATGGTGGACGGTTTCACGGTGTCCAACTTCCTCGGTAATTCGTTCGCCTATTCGCCCAAGTGGGGTGTTGTCGGCCCGGGCGAAGTGAGCCAGTTCGACGTGGTCTACGGCCCCTATTCCGCCCGCTATGCCGGCAATTCGATGGGCGGCGTGGTGAACATCACCACCCGCGCGCCTGAACGGACCGAGGCTTTCGCAACGGTTCAGGGCCTCAGCCAGGCTTACGACCAATATGGCACCCACGAGACCTACCGAGGCTATTCCGCCGAAGCCGGCATGGGGTTCCGGCAGGAAAACGGGCCGTGGTCCGTGCGGCTCTCGGGCCGCCACTTCCGCAACGACGGCCACCCGCAGATGTTCTACGGGCTCACGCCATCGGTGCCGACCGGCGGCACGCCCGTCACCGGCGCGATCGTCGACCCCGGCCAGCACATGGCGAACGCACCCGGCACGGCCAGCAACCCCATTTTCGCGGCGCAAAGCCCGGCGGCGATCACGCAGGACCAGGCCAAACTGCGGCTGGGCTATGACGGCACGTCCGGCGCCACCAGCGAACTGCTGCTCGCCTACTGGCACAATCTGGACAGCCAGACCGCACCGGACTGCTATCTGCAAGACAGTTCGGGCCATGCCGTCTGCGACGGTCTCGTCTCCATCGACGGGAAGACCTACACCGCCAGCGGCGCCAACCGGTCCCGCACCATCCGCGACGAACTGTTGGCGGGGCTCAGGTTTTCCATCCCGCTGTCCGATGCGGTGACGGTGCAGGCGAGCGCCTCTACCTACCAGATCCTGCGCTCCGACGCATTTACGTCCAAGGGCTATGCAGCGGGCGAGGCGAACGGTGCCGGCACGCTCGCGCGTCAGGGGCCAACCGACTGGTACACCGGCGAGGCCGCGCTGACAGCAAGGCTCGGCGAACTGGAACTGGCTGGCGGCGGCAGCGCCAACCTCTACCGCACCGACCTTGCGACTTACACGCTGACCAACTGGCGCAGCGATGCCGGGGGCACTTTCGCCAGCCGGACCTTCGGCAAGACCCGCAACCTCGCCGCATGGGCCGAATTGCGCATGCCGGTTGACGCGGTGACGCTGACCTTGGGAGCCCGCTTCGAGGACTGGCGCGCTTTCGATGGCGGGCTTGGCCGGATCGGCACCAGCGGCCAGCCGGTCACCAACCGCTATGCCAGCCGCCATGCCCGGGGCTTTCAGCCCAAGGCCTCGGCCGAATGGGCCATCGACGCCGCTACCCGCCTGCAACTGAGCCTCGCCAGGGCCACGCGTTTTCCCACCGTGGGCGAACTGTTCCAGGGCAGCCTCGATGGTAACGGCAATTTCGACGGCAACAGCTTCGACCCGAATCTGAAGCCCGAACGCTCGACCGATGCCAACCTCCTGCTTGCCCACGATTTCGGCAAAGTGAAGCTCACCGGATCGGCGTTCTGGCAAAAGGTCAGGAACACGATCTTCTCGTTCACCGGGTTCAACCAGAACGGGGTGACGACCTCCAGCTTCAAGAACATCGACCTGACGCGCCAGTATGGCTTCGAACTGATCGCCGAAGCCCGCGATGTGCTGCTGCCGGGGCTGGACCTCGATGCGAACGCGGCATGGATCGATTCCGTCACCCTGCGGAACGACAGCGCCCCCGCCGCCGAAGGCGTGCAGTTCCCGCGCATCCCCCGCTGGCGGCTCAATGGCAACGTACGGTACCGGGTGATCCCGCCGGTCATGATCGCGATCGGCGTGCGCTATGCCAGCCGCCCCAACACCGACCTGTTCGGCCTCCAGCGAGGGGACACTTACGGCTACACCTCCGAACTCTTCGCCCTTGATGCGAAAGTGAACTGGGACGTGACCGAGCAGCTTCGGCTGAGCGCTGGCGTGGACAACATCACCAATGACCGGGCCTGGGTCTACCATCCCTATCCCCAGCGCAGCTTCCTCGTCGAAGCGGGGTGGAAGCTGTGACCGAGGTTCTCCCGGCGCCGCGCAGGGAGCGGTGGTATCGCGCGGTCTGGCGCTGGCATTTCTACGCAGGGCTGCTCTGCGTGCCGCTGGTGCTGTGGCTA
Source organism: Novosphingobium sp. RL4 (assembly GCF_035658495.1). NCBI lineage: Bacteria > Pseudomonadati > Pseudomonadota > Alphaproteobacteria > Sphingomonadales > Sphingomonadaceae > Novosphingobium > Novosphingobium sp. RL4. Next base: position 244,983 of record NZ_CP141944.1, read on the forward strand.
TCGGTGACGGGCGGGATCTATTTGTTCAAGCCGCAGATCGAAGGGCTGCTCTACGCCCCCTATCGCGATGTCGCCAACCCGGCCGGGCCGCGCCTCGTCCCCGAAGCCATTGCCGCCAGCGCCGTCTCGGCGGTGCCCGGTTCGATCCTGCACAAGTACGTCCTGCCGAAAGCGCCCGGAGATGCGGTGGAAGTGCTGGTCGGCCGGAACGGGGAGGACGTGCGGGTATGGGTCCATCCCCGGACCGGCGAGGTGCTGCACCGGGCCGCCGAAGAAAGCCGCTTCATGCGCGTGGTGTTCCGCCTCCACGGCGAGCTTCTGGCGGGCGACCGGGGATCGGCCCTTGTCGAGACCGCAGCCTGCTGGACGATCGTCATGCTGCTGACCGGCCTGTTCCTGTGGTGGCCGCGCCAGAGCGGGGGACGGCTGGCCGGTGTGCTCTATCCTCGCCTGCGCCGCGGCCGCGCGCTGTTCTGGCGGGATATCCACGCCGTCACCGGCCTGTGGATCACCATTGGCGCGCTGTTCCTCATCGCCTCCGGCCTGCCCTGGGCCAACGCCTGGGGAGATTACTTCCGGCAGGTCCGGGCGATTACCGGTACGCTTGACGGCAAGCAGGACTGGTCGGCCGGTTCCGGCGCGGAAACCCGCGAGCGCGTTCGGGCGGATGCCGGGATGCGGGCGATGATGTCCGAACACGCCGAACACGGGGGCATGTCCATGATGCACATGGCCCCCGCCCCCGCAGCGCTCGATGCGGTGGTCTGGCGCGCGGAGACGCTCCGCTTCGCGGCACCGGTGGAGGTCAGCCCGCCCACCGCTCCCGGCATGCCCTGGCAAGTGCGCAGCCAGGCCGAGAACCGTCCCCGGCGCGACAGCGCGGAAGTGGCCGAAAGCGGCAGGCTGATCGGCATTCAGCGCTTTGCGGACCGCCACTGGATCGACCGCACGGTGGGATACGGGGTCGCGATTCACGAGGGCGCCTGGTGGGGGCTCGCCAATCAGCTTGCCAACCTCGCGGTGCTGATCGGCCTCATGATGCTCTGCATTTCTAGCATCGTGCTGTGGTGGCGTCGCCGTCCCGGCGGGATGCTGGGCGCCCCCGCAAGCTTCGCGCCTCTGCGGCACAGTTGGGCGCTGGTCTTGCTGGTGGTGGTGCTGGCGCTGGTGATGCCGCTGTTCGGGCTCTCGCTGGCGCTGGCGGTTGTGGTGGAAGGGAGTTTCAAGCGGCTTCTTCCGCCCCTTGCCTCGTGGATGGGCTGGCGGAAGGCCTGAAACGAGGAAACGGCGGCGTTCATCCGAACGCCGCCGTCATGCCTCCGGTCAGTCGAGAACCGTCTGCTCATCGGCGGGGTCGGTATGGAATTCGTGCCACACGCCGTTGATGATGCCGAAGCCGACAGCGAGGCCGACGCCGAGAATCCATGAGAAGTACCACATCGTCGTTTCCTCAGTAGAAATCGGGATTGAGGCCGACTTCGCGCTCGGTCACCCGGCCGAACATGACCTTGTAGGCCCAGGCCGTGTAGGCCAGCACGATCGGCAGGAGGATCAGCGTCACCAGCAGCATGATGAACAGCGTCGTATGGCTGGACGATGCGTTCCACACCAGCAGGCTGGAGCGCGGATCGATCGAACTGGGCAGGATGAAGGGGAACATCGAGAGGCCGACAGAGGCGATGATGCCCAGGTTCGCCATCGATGACCCCGCGAAGACCACCGTGTCCTTGCGCCCACGAATGCCGATCAGCGCAACCAGCGGGCCGGCCAGCCCAAGAAGCGGGGCCAGCACCATCCACGGATGCGCGCCGTAGTTGGCAAGCCATGCCCCGGCCGCATGAGCCGCCTGCGCCATGCGCGGGTTCGAGGGGCCGAGCGGATCGACGGTACCGACGATCCGGTAGCCGATGTCGCCCATCGCAAGCCATACGCCGCCCGCTGCATAAAGCACGAAGGCCACGAGCGCGGCGACCTGGCCGTAACGCAGCGCCCGGTCGCGGACCGGACCGTCCTCCAGCTTGAGCGTCAACCAGCCCGCACCATGCAGGACCAGCATCGCCACGGAGACAAGGCCGCCCAGCAGGGCGAAGGGGCTGAACAGGCCGAGCAGGCTGCCTTCGTAGAAGCTGCGCATGTCGCTATCGAGCCGGAAGGGCACGCCCTGCAGGACATTGCCGACCGCCACGCCGAACACCAGCGCGGGAACGAAACCGCCGACGAAGAGCGCCCAGTCCCAGCGCGAACGCCAGGCCGGATCGGCCTTCTTCGAACGGTACTTGAAGCCCACCGGACGCAGGATGAAGGCCGAAAGCACGAGGAACATCGCAATGTAGAAGCCCGAGAAACTTACGGCATACACGTAAGGCCAGGCCGCAAAGATCGCGCCGCCGCCGAGGATGAACCACACCTGGTTGCCTTCCCAGGTGGGGCCGATGGCGTTGATCACCATGCGGCGCTCTGCGTCGGTGCGGCCCACGAAGGGCAGGAGCGAAGCCGAGCCCAGGTCGAAGCCGTCGGTCAGGGCGAAACCGATGAGCAGGATGCCCATCAGCGCCCACCAGATCAGCCGCATCGTTTCATAGTCGAAAGGTATGGACATTCTCGCCTCCGTCTTACTCGGCCGGAATGGCAGTGAAAGTGCTGGCGGGGGCACGCTCGCGAACAGGCTCACCCTCGTAGGGCTCGTAAGGTTCGGGACCGTGGCGGATCGTCGACAGCATCAGCCTGACCTCGATCACCGCCATGATTCCGTAAAGCGCGGTGAAGCCGAAGATCGTCGCCCAGATCTGGGTCGTCGTCAGGCTCGATGCGCCGAGGAAGGTCGGCAGCACACCGTCCACCGCCCAGGGCTGGCGGCCCAGTTCGGCAACGAGCCAGCCCACTTCGATCGCGATCCACGGCAGCGGCATCGCGATCAGGGCCGTGCGCAGGAACCACTTGCGGTCGAACCGGCGGCGCACGGAAAACGCGAATGCGGTGGCGAAGAAGACGATGAAGAAGAAGCCCAGCCCCGCCATGATGCGGAACATGAAGAACAGCGCCGGTACGTTGGGCACGGTGCTCCATGCGGCCTTTTCGATCGTCGCGGCATCGGCCTTGCGCGGGTCGGCGACGAAGCGCTTGAGCAGCAGGGCATAGCCGAGGTCGTTCTTGTTACGCTCCCAGGCTTCGCGCGCGACCATGTCGTTGCGATCGACCTTGAGCTTCTCCACCGCGTCGTAAGCCAGGATACCGCTGCGGATACGCTGGTCGGCGCGTTCCACCAGCGGGATGATGCCGGTAACTTCACCCGAAAGACTGCGCGTTGCGATCAGGCCCAGAACATAGGGAATCTTGATCTCGTAGCGTGTCTCGTGGGCCGAGTTGGAAGGAATGCCGAACAGGGCCAGGCCGGCGGGGGCCTTGTCGGTCTCCCACATGGCTTCCATGGCCGCCAGCTTCATCTGCTGGTTGTCGGTCAGGGCATAGCCGCTCTCGTCACCCAGCACGACGACCGAGAGCGAGGAGGCGAGGCCGAACGCCGCAGCCACGGTGAAGCTGCGCTTGGCCAGCTCGATATGGCGCCCGCGCAGGAGGTAGTAGCAGGACACGCCCAGCACGAAGACGCTGGCGCAGACGTAGCCCGCGCTGACGGTGTGGACGAACTTGGCCTGCGCAACCGGGTTGAAGAGGACGTCCTTGAAGTTGGACACTTCCATGCGCATCGTCTCGGGATTGAACACGGCGCCCGTCGGGTGCTGCATCCAGCCGTTGGCGATGAGAATCCACAGCGCCGAGAGGTTAGAGCCGACGGCGACCATGATCGTCGTCAGCAGGTGGCCGCGCTTGGAAAGCCGGTCCCAGCCGAAGAACATCAGGCCTACGAAGGTCGCTTCCAGGAAGAAGGCCATGAGGCCCTCGATCGCCAGCGGCGCACCGAAGATGTCTCCCACGTAATGCGAGTAGTAGGCCCAGTTGGTGCCGAACTCGAATTCCATGGTGAGGCCGGTAGCCACGCCGAGCACGAAATTGATGCCGAAAAGCTTGCCCCAGAACCGGGTGACGTCCCGCCAGATGGGGCGATCGGTTATGACATATACACTTTCCGTAATTACGATAATGAAGGAAAGGCCCAATGTCAAGGGAACGAAGAGAAAGTGGTACAGCGCCGTCAAGGCGAACTGCAGCCGGGATAGTTCAACCACTGCCATGTCGATCATGTCGAATCCCGCCGTTTTAGCGGCCCAAGGCATTGAGAAATGGTTGCCTTGGGCAGGTTGGTTTCGTAGGGTCGCGTTAGGCTTGCATGTGAAAGCTGTCAAACTTTACTTACATGGTTTCTTTAATTTGATCTATGTCAAATTTGCCAGTTTCTGGCTTCTCGATATTGCCGGGGCAGCGCTCTTTTCGTGGGGCATTGCGAGTGGGGTAGGCCGTATCGCCGAAGGTAGCCCCGTGCTGCTTCCCGCCGCACTTATCCTGTGCGGGGTACTTCTGCGCGCGCTGGCCACTTGCGCGGTTGACCGCCAGGCCGTGTCCGCCGCCCAGACTTCGGGCGAGGAACGGCGTGCCGGACTGTGGCGAAAGCTCCTCGGTGGAAGGCTGGCCAGCCCTTTGTCCACCGGCGAAAGCGCCACGCTTGCGCTGGACCATAACACGGCGATCGAGAATCGCGATATCCGGTTCACGCCCATACGATTCAACGCCGTAATCGGACCCATGGTGGTGGCCGCGGTCGTTGCGCCGTTCAGTTGGGTGGCCGCCGCGATCATGCTGGCCACGCTGTTGCCGTTCACGCTGGGCATGATCCTTGCCGGCACCGCCTCGCGCCGCGCCGCCGAACGCCAGCTTGCCGCACTGGGCGCTCTCTCCGGTCTGTTCGTCGATCGCGTCGCGCACCTTCCGCTGATCCGCCACTTCGGCGCCGAGGCCCGCATCGGAAAGCAGGTGCGCGCCGCCACGGGTGACGTCGCCCGGCGCACCGTCACCGTCCTGCGCACCGCCTTCCTTTCGAACGCCGTGCTGGAATTCTTCTCGGCCCTCTCCATAGCGCTCGTCGCGGTATACTGCGGATTTTCGCTGCTGGGACTGCTGCCCTTCCCCGCCCCCGAAAAGCTCACGCTGGTGCCAGCCTTCTTCGTGCTGGCCATGGCGCCGGAATTCTACCTTCCGATGCGCCGCCTCGCCGCCGCCTATCACGAGAAGCAGCTTGGCGAAGCCGCGGAAAAGGCGCTGGACGCCCTCGCTGCCGAGCCGATCGAAGCGCCCGCATCGCCCCCCGCCGCCTTCGCGGGCCTCAGCGTGGAAGGACTCGCGCTCGCCTTTCCAGGCATCGCCGTGGGGCCGCTCGATTTCGCGATGGCCGAAAACGACCTGGTCGCCCTGACCGGCCCGACCGGCAGCGGCAAGACCAGCACGCTTGCCGCCATCGCCGGCCAACTGGCTCCGGCCGCCGGCCGCGTCGCGGGGGCGAACGGCAACCCGCTGAACGCCGACAGTATCGCCTGGGCCGCCCAGCGCCCCCTGCTGGTGACCGGCACACTCGGCCGCAATCTCGCCCTCGCCTCACCCGGAACAGGGGCGGAGGAAATCCTTGCCGTGGCTCACCGCGTCGGCCTTTCCACACTTCTGGAGCAACGGGGAGGACTGGACATGCCCGTCGATCATGCCGGATCAGGCCTATCCGGCGGAGAGCGGCGCCGTATCGGCCTTGCCCGCGCTATTCTCTCCGACCGCCCGCTGATCCTCTGCGACGAACCCACTGCCGACCTCGATCCCGTTTCGGCCGCCGCGATCGTCACCCTGTTGATCGAACTTTCACGGAGCCGCTGCGTGCTCGTCGCCACCCATGACACTCTCGTCACCAGCGCCGCCCGACGGGAGATCGCCTTGTGAGCACCTCTCATTCAAGCATCGATCGTCCCGGCACCGGCCTCCTCGCCACGGCCGGACTGGCCCGCAGGCGGCTGTTCCTAGCCAGCTTCTGTGCAGCCCTCGCCGCCATCTCCGCCATCGGATTGCTGGCAGTCTCAGGCTGGTTCCTGACTGCCGCAGCGCTCGCAGGGTCGGCTGGCGTGGCCACGGCCATGGCGTTCAACTACCTGATCCCCAGCGCCGCGATTCGCCTGCTGGCCATCGTGCGCACCTTGTCCCGCTACGGCGAGCGCCTCCTTTCCCACAAGGTCGCGCTGGAGGGCATGGCCGAATTGCGCGGCTCGCTGTTCGAAAAGCTTGCCGCACAGGACAGCCGCAAAACCCCCGATACGGCGCCGGGAGAGGCCAGCACCCGGCTGATCGACGATGTCGAGGCGCTGGAAGACCTGGTGATCCGCCAGCCCGCCCGCCACGCTGCACTTGTCGCTGCCGCCACCAGCCTTGCGCTGGTCGCCTTCACCGGGCTTGCGGCGACGATCTTCCTGGCCGCGATGATGGCCGCCCTTCCCGTCCTGTTCGCGCGTATATCCCGGCGGCTCACTCACCTGCCCGCCGAAGCCGCTGCCGCCGCGCTGGGCGACTTGCGCGAACGCTACGTGGAACTGGCGGCATCGCGGGCAGAGATCGCCGCCTATGGCCTTGCAGGGCAGGCTATCGCCGAGCTAGCGCCGCTCGCCCGCAGGCTCGATCTGGCGCGCGCGAAACTGTTTCGTGCCGAGGCGCTGCAGGGCGCCCTGCTTTCGATTTACGGAGCCCTTGGCGTGGCCGGAGTGCTGTTGCTGGCCAAAGCCTCGGCGCCGCTGGTGGCGCTTGCGATGCTGGCGACGACTTCCTCGGTCGAGGCCATGGGCGGCCTTTCGCGCAGCCTGCTTCGCCGCGCCTCGCTCGCGGCGGGCCTTCGCAGGATAGCGGCACTGAACGCGCTCGACCCTGCGCTGTGTCCCACAGCAGAATCGGTGCCGGTGTCACTGACGCTGGGCGGCCGTACTTTCGAGCCCGGCGCGCGAATCGCGATTACCGGGCCGTCCGGCTCGGGCAAGACCCGCGTTCTGCTCGCCCTTGCCGGCATGGGGATGCCCACCGTTTCGCTGCGGCTTGATGGGCAGGATATTGCAAGCTGCCCGCCCCCCCAACTGCGTGCGGCGTTTGCCCTTTCGCCTCAGGACGCACCGATGCTGATCGGCAGCGTGGCCGACAACTTGCGCATTGCCCGACCGGGCCTTGGCGAAGCGGAGATGTGGGAAGCCCTCGAAACCGCCCAGTTGAAAAAGCGTATCGCCCGCAGCGAGTGCGGGCTCGACACGCCCGTTTCGGAAGGCGGCGGCATTCTGTCCGGCGGCGAACGCAAGCGGCTGTCGCTGGCCCGTGCCCTCCTGGCCGGCCGCCCCTGGCTTCTGCTGGACGAACCCAGCGAAGGACTGGACGCGGCGACCGAACAGGCACTCGTCGGCAGCCTGCGCAACTGGCTGGACTGCACCGGAACCGGCCTCGTTCTCGTGTCGCACCGCAAGGCCCCGCTGGACCTGTGCGACGTGCATGTCGCGGTAGAAACGCTCGCCTGAAGGTTCAGCGAAAGACGCGGGCGAACCGTGCCGCGCCGCTGTCAGGCGCAAGCACGGGCGCGTCTTGCGGCGGGGGGACCTCGGCCTTGCCCCCCATAACCGCGAGCGCATGCCCTATGCCGCTCATGCGTTCAGGATCGACCTGATAGAATACCTGCTTGCCGCTACGCTGCGACAGCACCAGGTCGGCCTTTCGCAGGATCGAGAGTTGCTGCGACAGGCCGGGCTGGCCGATGCCGGTAGCATCCTCGATCTCTCCCACCGAAAGCTCCCTTTCGCAAATTGCGTGGAGAATCTGGAGGCGCACCGGGTGGGCGAGGGCGCGCAGGACTTCGGCCAGGGCGTCCAGTTCTTCGGAAACGGATGGATCGGCCATGTCAGCCCCCGTCGCTCAACGGCGCGTGAAACCAGCCGGCCGGATCTTCGGACGCGAACGCCGCCTCCGCCGTTTCGCCTGGAATTCGCAAGAGATCCGCGCCCGGCTGCCAATCGGCCGGTGCCAGCCCGGAGCCGCCACGCACGCGCTGCAGCGCCGTCAGAATGCGCAACATTTCCGGGATCGAGCGGCCCACTGTCAGCGGATAGCTGTTCATCGCCTGAATCACCCCGTCCGGGTCTATGAAATAGGTCATCCGCACGGTGCCGCTGTCATGGGCATTGCTCGAGACCATGCCGTAGCCACGGGCGATCTCCATCGTCGGATCCTCGATGATCGGGAAATCAATGGTGACGCCGGTAGTATCGCGAATCAGGCGAATCCACGCGAGATGCGAATAAAGGCTGTCGACCGACAGTCCCACCAGCCTGCAACCAAGCGCCCCGAACTCCGGAGCGGCGCGGGCGAGGGCCACGACTTCGCTGGTGCAGACCGGGGTGAAGTCAGCCGGATGGGAAAACAGGATCAGCCATTCCCCCCGGCAGCTATCGAGATCAAACGGCCCCTGCGTACTGCGCGCCACGAAGCGCGGCACCACGTCGCCGATTCGCAAAGGCTGCATTGCAACGTCCCAGCCTTCCACGATTTCCCCGCCCGATGTCATTGTCATCGGAAAACAATTACATGTTTATTTTCTACCGTAAAGCGTCACGGACAAAATCAGGCGTGAATCTGCAAGTCAGCCCGCCAAAAGCGGTCATTATCTATTCTGATGGATTATCGAAGAAGGAATTGTCGTAAGTGAAGTCCGTGCCGGGTCATGCGATTGCGAGGTGGTTTCATCTCCGTCACAGCGCCGTACACTTTCGGACAATATGATGCAGATGCGGCAAAAACCTGCGACATGTGGGGCTCAGGAAGGCGTCATCGACAGTCAGGACACGGACCGCACCGATGATTCGCCTCTTTCACGCCGTCGGCGCACTTGCCGCTTCTTCCTGCTTCCTCGCAGGCATCAGCGCCCCGTCGCCGAACGCAGCTGCAGACAGACCCGCCATGATCGGTTCCGAACATCCGGTGTTTCTCGGCCGCATGACGGTTTCGGCAACCGCACTGCCCGCGAAATAATACAGGTAAGAGGGAAAAGACGGCTTGGAGCGGGTAGCGGGAATCGAACCCGCATAGCCAGCTTGGAAGGCTGGAGCTTTACCACTAAGCTATACCCGCCCGTTCAGGGACCGTATCCAGCCGTCGTGGCAGCCGCTTGCCACGAGAGGGGCGCCGCCGTCAACGGCTCTCTTTCATATTGTGCCCAATAGATGAACTGGCGGCTTAGTGCCCCGGATAGTCGAGCAGGGCGTGAGGGACGATTCCCGCTTCGCGAAGGCGTTCTCCGCCGCCCAGGTCGGGCAGATCGATTGCGAACAGCGCATGATCGACCCTGGCCCCGACGCGGCGCAGCAATTCAGCAGCGGCCAGCGCGGTGCCGCCGGTGGCCAGCAGATCGTCAACCAGGACGACATGGCTTCCTTCGCCAACCGCTTCCGGATCGACTTCCAGCGTGTCCGTACCGTATTCCAGGGCATAGTCGATGGCGATCACCGGAACCGGCAGCTTGCCCGGCTTGCGGATCGAAATGAACCCCAGCCCCAGACGCGCCGCGATGGCCGCACCGAAAATGAAGCCTCGGGCTTCGACACCGGCGATTGCTTGCGCACCCGCCGCCTCGGCCTTTGCCGCCATCAGTTCGACCGCTGCCGCGAAGCCGGGCCCGTTGCCGACCAGCGTCGTGACGTCACGGAACAGGATGCCGGGCTTGGGAAAGTCCGACACGGTGCGCACCAGCGCCTTGATCTCGTCGATGGTCATGGTCGCCGTCCTTAGGGGCTGGAGCCTGTAAACGAAAGGGCCCCCGCCATGGGAATGGCGGAGGCCCTTCGGTCAGGTCAGGATCGGAAAGCTCAGTGCTTCTTGCCGGCCCAGATGTTGCGGTAGGACATATAGCCCAGGATCGTGGCAAAAAGCAGGAATCCGAGGACCGGCCAGCCGGTCTGCTTGCGCTTTTCCAGCTTGGGCTCGGCAGTCCAGATCAGGAAGGCGGCAACGTCCTTCGACATCTGGTCCACGGTCGCCTTGGTGCCGTCTCCGTAAGTCACCTGGCCCTCACCGGTCAGCGGCGGCGGCATCGCGAGGTTGAGGTTCGCGAAGTACGGGTTGTAATGCAGACCTTCAGGAGTCTTGGAATCCGGGAACTTCTTCAGGAGTTCCGCGGGCTGGTCCTGATACCCGGTCAGTAGCGAGTAGACGTAGGCGGGGCCTTCGTGACGCGCCTTGGTGATCAGCGACAGGTCCGGCGGAGTACCCTGGCCACCATACATGACCGGCGGGAAGTAGTCGGTCGCCATGCCTTCGCGGGTTTCCACTTCGCCGGTCGCGTTGTTGTAGACCGGAACCTGGAACCCCTTGGCGATCGCCTTCACTTCGGCGTCGTTATAGCCAAGCGCGGCAAGGTCACGGAAGGCGACGTGGCGGATCGCGTGACAGGCGGCGCAGACTTCCTTGTAGACCTGGAAACCGCGCTGAAGCTGCTGGCGATCGAACTTGCCGAAGGCGCCATCACTGGCGAAGCTGACTTCCTTGGGCGTGAGATGGAACTCGTGCTCGGCGGTTGCCGCAGGCGGTTCGGTTATCTGTTGATAGGCGCCCTTGCCGAAGGACCATGCCAGGGCCACCGTGAAGAACAGCCCGACGAGGATCGAGAGAATGCGTGCCATGTCTTTCGTCTTTCGTTCCAGCTGTGGTCAGGCGGCTGCCGTCGGCGCGGGCTGCGCCGGGGTCAGCTTGGCGGCTTCATCCTCGCCGAGAACGGACTCGGTGATGGAAAACGGCAGCGGATCCGGCTTCTCGATGGCCGAGACGATCGGGATCACGATCAGGAAGTGCGCGAAGTAATAGAGCGCCGCGATCTGGCTCAGCATCACGTAGGGCTCTGCCGCCGGTGCACCGCCGCAGTAGAACAGTACCGCCATCGCCGGGATCAGGCCGAAGAAGAAGAACTTGCGGTAAAGCGGACGGTACGAACCCGAGCGGACCGGCGAACGGTCCAGCCAGGGCAGGAAGAACCACACGAGGATTGCGCCGAACATTGCCAGCACGCCCATGAGCTTGGCCGGAATGAAGAAGAAGTCCTGCGTGAAGGCGCGCAGGATCGCGTAGAACGGCCAGAAGTACCATTCAGGCACGATGTGCGCGGGGGTGCTCATCGGGTTGGCCGGGATGTAGTTGTCCGGGTGGCCGAGCGCATTCGGGAAGAAGAACAGCGCGGTGCAGAACAGGATCGCGAAGACGCCGATCGCCCAGCCGTCCTTGGCGACGTAGTAGGGATAGAACGGAACGGTGTCGCTCTCGCTCTTCACTTCGACGCCGGTGGGGTTCGACGAACCCGGGATATGCAGCGCCCAGATGTGCAGGATCACCACGCCCACGATGACGAAGGGCAGCAGATAGTGCAGCGAGAAGAAGCGGTTGAGCGCGGCGTTATCCGGTGCGAAACCGCCGAGCAGCCACTGCTGGAGCGGTTCGCCCACGAAGGGAATCGCGCCGAACAGGCCGGTAATGACCTTGGCCCCCCAGAAGCTCATCTGACCCCAGGGCAACACGTAGCCCATGAAGGCGGTGGCCATCATCAGCAGGAAGATCACCACGCCAAGCAGCCACACCATTTCACGCGGGGCCTTGTACGAACCGTAGAAAAAGCCGCGGAAGATGTGGATGTAGATGACGACAAAGAACGCCGAGGCGCCGTTGGCGTGCGCATAGCGCATCATCCAGCCCCAGTTCACGTCGCGCACGGTCTGCTCGACCGTATCGAACGCGACTTGCGTGTTGGCTGCATAGTGCATGGCCATCACGATGCCGGTGACGATCTGCAGGCCGAGGCAGAGCGCGGCGAGGAAACCGAAGTTCCAGAAATAGTTCAGGTTGCGCGGAACCGGATAGCCGCCACCGACCGAATTGTAGACGAGGCGCGGCAGGGGCAGCCTTTCGTCCATCCACTTCATGAAGGGATTGGTCGGGGTATATTCCTTGGCCCAGGGAAAGCTCATGTTCTTGATCCTCTCTCTTGGCCTCAACCGATCTTTACGACCGTGTCAGTGGTGAACGCGTAGTCCGGAACCTCGAGGTTCTTGGGCGCCGGGCCCTTACGGATACGGGCGGCAGTATCGTAGGAAGAGCCGTGGCAGGGGCAGAAGTATCCGCCGAATTCGCCTTTCGGCTCGCCTTCTCCGGCACCGAGCGGAACGCAGCCAAGGTGCGTGCAGACGCCCATGGTGATCAGCCAGTTTTCCTTGCCTTCCTTGGTGCGCTCCTCAAGCGTCTGCGGATCGCGCAGGGAGGAGACGTCCACCTTGTTGGCTTCCGAAATCTCATGCGGCGTCAGGTTGCGCACGAAGACCGGCTGCTTGCGGAAGATCGCCTTGATGGCCTGTCCGGGCTGGATCGAGGAAATGTCGATCTCGGTGGAAGAAGCCGCGAGAACATCCGCCGATGCGGACATCTGGCTGACCAGCGGGACGACGATACCCACGCCGGCGACACCCGCCGCGCTTACCGCGGCGATATTGATGAAATCGCGCCGCCGCACGCCATCTGCTTCTGCCATGTTTGCCCTTGCCTTGTTTTTCGACAACCCACCCCCGGAAATCCGGAAAGCAAGCCCAGATCCTGACCAATTCTATTTTAGCCTGGTATCCCCCGTGACGGTTTAATGATCCGGGAGCGACCCGAAACGAATACCGACTTTGCGGACCTGATATACACGGAAGCCAGCCCTGCCAACCGCCTTTTTGGACGCAAGGGGGCCAGCGACCGCCAACAAATTCAAGGCATAACCGTTCGGCGGTCATCCCGGATGGGTCGGTTCAGCCCAGCCCTATCACCGAAATCTGGCGCCCGTAGGCCGCCTCGCCGCGGTGCGTGGCGCGGCGATAGGAATAGAAACGCCGGGGCGCCGAATAAGTATCAAGGCCAAGACGCTCCACACCGCCGATTCCCGCCGATTCCAGGCGGGAGGCGACATAGAGTTCGAGATCGAACTGCCAGTGCCCATCCCGCCCCGCGGAGAAGAAACGGGAGTTGTCCACCCCCTTGCCGAGGAAGCCGTTCCGGAAGGCATCGTCCACTTCATAGGATGCCTGGGAAATGCACGGGCCGACCGCCGCGACGATGCGCGAACGCTGAGCCCCGAGCGATATCATCTGAGCGATGGTGCTGTCCGTAACCCCGCCGATCGCGCCTTTCCATCCTGCATGCGCCGCGCCGATGACGCCCGCCTCCCGATCTGCAAGCAGGACCGGCGCGCAATCCGCCGTAACGACGCCGATCAGCACGCCCGCCTGACGGGTGACAAGTGCATCGGCATGAGGGCGTTGCTCGTCGCTCCACCCGTCAGCCCCCAGAATTACGCAGTCGGGCGAATGAACCTGATACACCGATAGCAACGACGCCCCCGGCAGAACTGCGGCAGCGGCGCGGCGGCGGTTCTCGGCGACGGCTTCGGGCTCGTCGCCCGAACCCAGGCCGACGTTCAGGCCTTCGACCTCGCCGGTGCTCACACCGCCCCGGCGGCCGAGGAAGCCGTGCGGCAATCCTTCGAGCAGGCCCGCCCGGTTGACTTCGACCGCCTCCCCCACGTCAGCCAAGGCTCTTGCTCACCTGCTCGCGCACGTCGCGCGAAAGGTTCGGCTCCGCGGCGATCTTTTCCAGTTCGGCGCGCATCATCGCGGCGCGGACAGGCTCGATCCGCCGCCAGCGGCCGAGTTGCGGCACGAAGCGCGCTGTCGTCTGCGGATTGATCGGGTCCAGCTTGCGGATCACTTCGCCGATCATCCTGTATCCGGCGCCGCTCGCATCGTGGAACGCCTTGGGGTTGACCGCCGCCGTCATGAAGAGCGCCCGGACCCGGTTGGGGTTGTTCATCGTGAAGTCGGGATGCCGCGACAGTGCCTCGACATGCTCGAGCACCTGTGGGTGGAACGAGCCCGCCTGAAGCGCAAACCACTTGTCGATCACGAGCGCGTTGCCTTCGTACCGGCGCAGGAAGTCCGCCAGCGCTTCCTCGCGCTCGGGGCCGTCGATATTGCAAAGCACGGTCAGCGCCGACTGGCGGTCAGTCATGTTGTCGGCCGCCCGGTACTGCGCGATGGCACGGCGGGCCCCTTCGGCCGCATCGCCCGAAGCGATCAGGACCAGCGCCTGTCCCTTGGTCTTTCGCGCTCCGCGCGCATGCGCCTCGCGAGAGTAAGATACGGCGGAAACGCGGTCATGCAGCGCCCGCAATTCACCGGTGAGTTCGGCGCCGAGCCAGGACTTGAGCGCCTCGCGTTCCTCGTGAATCGCAGCCGGATCTGCCACCAGCACCTGTTCGGCGAGATAGGCGACGCCGGGAAGTACCATCAGCTCGCCGCGCATCAGGTCATCGAGCGCCTCGTCGGCCAGAATCGAGGCAAAGGCCTGCCCGATCGCCTCGCGCCCCTCGGCGCGCGCCGCATCCGAAAGACCGCCGCCGACAGCCGCGACCAGGTGCTGGACCACGAGGCTCTGCATCGCCTCGTACCGGGCGAAGGGATCGTCATCGTGAGCCGCCAGGAACACCAGATCCTCGTTACTCCGCTCGATCTCGATGGCAACGGGGGCCGAGAAGCCGCGATTGATGGAAACCACCGGCGGGCGGGTGAAACCCTCGAACGAAAAGCTGGCGCTGTCCTTGTCGAGCACGATCAGTCGCTCGCCCGAGTGCGTGCCGCTGTCACGGTCATAAAGGGCGATACGCAGCGGAATCGGCACGGCCTGCTTTTCGGGCTGGCCCGGCGTTGCCGGAACGGTCTGGGTCAGCGTGAGGGTTGCCGTTTCCGCCTCGTGCGACAGTTCGGCGGCGACCTGCGGCGTGCCGGCCTGGGAATACCACAGACGGAACTGCGCAAGGTTCAGCCCGGTACCGTCCTCGATTGCCTTGACGAAGTCCTCGCAGGTTGCCGCCTCGCCGTCATGGCGGCCAAAGTAGAGATCGGTGCCCTCACGGAACTTGTCGGTGCCCGCCATGGTCCGCATCATGCGGATCACCTCGGCGCCCTTGTTGTAGACGGTGGCGGTGTAGAAGTTGCTGATTTCCTGATAGGAATCAGGCCGGATAGGGTGTGCCAGCGGCCCCGAATCCTCGGGGAACTGGGCAGCGCGCAGAACCCGCACGTCCTCGATCCGCTTGACCGCCTCGCTGCCCATGTCGGCGCTGAACAACTGATCGCGAAGGACGGTGAAGCCTTCCTTGAGCGAAAGCTGGAACCAGTCCCGGCAGGTCACGCGGTTGCCCGACCAGTTGTGGAAATACTCGTGCCCGATCACGCTCTCGATGCCGTCATAGTCGGCATCGGTCGCGGTTTCCGGCTCCGCCAGGACATAGCGCGTGTTGAAGACGTTGAGGCCCTTGTTCTCCATCGCGCCCATGTTGAAGTCGGAAACGGCAACGACGTTGAACAGGTCCAGATCGTATTCCCGCCCGAAGACCTCCTCATCCCACTTCATCGAGCGGATCAGCGAATCCATCGCGTGATCGGTGCGCTGTTCGTCACCGGGACGGACCCAGATGTTGAGTTCGACCTTGCGGCCGGAGCGGGTCGTGAAATCGGCATGATTGGCCACGAGATCACCCGCGACCAGCGCGAAAAGGTAGCTCGGCTTGGGCCAGGGATCGTGCCATTCCGCCCAGTGCGTACCGTCCTCTCCCTCACCCGTGGCGATGCAGTTGCCATTGGCGAGCAGGATCGGGAACTGCGCCTTGTCGCCCGCCATGCGGACCGAATAGGTGGAGAGCACGTCCGGACGATCGGGGAAGAACGTGATGCGACGGAAACCCTCGGCCTCGCACTGGGTGCAAAGCATTCCGTTGGAGGCGTAGAGCCCCATGAGCTGGCTATTCGCCGCCGGATTCACCGCAGTCTCGACCGCGACTTCGTGTGCCTCCCCGGGCAGTTCGACGAGAAGATCCGGACCGTCGAGGCGCCAGTCGTTCACGGCTTCGCCATCGACGTGGACAGAGAGCGGGGCGATCTGGTCGCCGTTCAGGCGCAGGGTCGACGTGCCGTTCCCTTCCGGGTTGCGGCGGACCGAGAGCCTGGCCAGAACCCGCGTTCCATCGATACCGAGCTGGAAATCGAGGGCGATCTGCGGCACCAGCCACGCCGGCGGCAGATAGTCCTCGCGATGAATGACCGGCGGCGCCTGAGGCGCGGGAGCGGCATCGGCGATCTGCACGTTGGCATCGGGCGAGGAGGGGGTGCTGGCAATGTCCATGCCGCTAAATTAGAGCCTTGCGCTTCGAATGCCAGTCATGGCGCACGAATTCACCGCCGAAACGAGAGGAATGCCTCATGACGCCCCGGATGCCGAAGCGCCTGTTCATTTTCGGGCTGGGCTATACCGCGCGGGTGATCGCAAGCCGCCTCTCCGCACAGGGTTGGGAAGTGATCTCCACCGGCCGCGAAGGAACGCTTTCGTTCGAGGATGCAGGCAATGTCCGTCTCGCGCTGGCCGACGCCGATCATGTGCTTTCCTCCGTTCCGCCCGGCAGCGAGGGACGCGGTGAACCACTCGATCCGGTGCTGGAGCGTTACGGCGATGCAATGAAGGGCAAGGCGCTGTCCTATCTCTCGTCCACCGGGGTCTACGGCGATGCGGGCGGCGCGTGGGTGGACGAAAGCGCGCCCGTGGGCACAGGTCGGCGGACGGCGCGGGCCGAGGCGGACGGCGAATGGCTGTCCCTCGGCGCGCGTGTCTATCGCCTGCCGGGAATATACGGCCCAGGCCGCTCGGTGCTGGATCGTGTGCGCAACGGACGCGCGCACCGCATCGACCTGCCGGGGCAAGTGTTCAGCCGCGTCCACGTCGAGGACATCGCCTCCGGCGTTATCGCCGGGCTGGAGCGGTCGCCGGGTGCCTACAATCTCGCGGATGACCTGCCTTGCAGCCAGAATACGCTGGTCGAGGAAGCCTGCCGCCTGCTGGGCCTTCCGCTGCCGCCGCTGCAGTCGGTGGAGGAGGCGCAGCTCTCCGCCATGGCGCGGGGCTTCTATGCGGAAAACCGCCGCGTGGCGAACGGCAAGGCAAAGCGCGTGCTCGGCTGGACCCCGCGCTTCCCGACTTATCGCGAGGGGCTGCGCGCCCTCAGCGCCACCACCAGCCCCACCGTCGCCAGAACCGCCCCCGAGATCGCCAGCGGCGACCAGCGATAGCCCTCGAACAAGGTCGAGATGAACATGGCAATGATGATGACCGCGACACCGTTATAGGCCGCCTTGCCCGCCCCAAGCTGGCGGATCAGGGTGTAATAGAGGGGGAAGGTCACCACCGAGCCCAGGATCGCCAGATAGGCGGTGCCCAGCCAGTAGGCGGGCTCCGTTGGGATCACCGGCGGTCCGGCAAGGACGTATGCCACCACGAGATCGCAGATCGTGCCATAGAGCATTGCCCATGCCAGCAGGCTTGCCATGGGCAATGCCTTGCCAGTCTCGTTGGCCTGGATCACGTTCGAGACCGAGGCGCACATCATCGCGATCGATGCAAAGACGGTACCCAGCAGGACCTTGCCGCCGAGCGGCGCCTCGTGCGCCTCATGAAGGAGCAACAGCGCCAGTCCGCCGATGGCGATCAGGCTGCCGATGGCGAAACGCCATGTGACGGGCTGCTTCAGCAGCACCCTTGCGAGAATCGCATTGGGCACCAGAAGCAGTCCGATCATCACCGCGACGATCCCGGACGTAAGATGCATCTCGGCCCGGTAGACGAAGTTGTAATTGCCGCAGAATTGCGCCGCGCCCACCGCGAATGCGAGGATCTGTCCGGCCTTGCCCAGCTTCAGGCCCTTCCTCGTCACCACGGCGACGAGGAACATCGCCGGTGTCGCCAGGACGAAACGCCAGGCGACGGACCAGCTTGCCGGCACCTCGCCGATCTGGCCGGTGATGACGAACCACGTCGATCCCCATATGAGCGCCACCAGCAGGAACGGCAGCGCGATCGCGGGCTTCATGAATTCCGGTGCCGCCTCGGTGCCCTCGGTCACAGCGCGGCAATCGCGCGGGCAAGGGCGGAAACGTGTTCCTCCTGCGAATCCCACGCCGTCACCAGCCGGGCGGCATCGTCGCCCCAATCGTAGAACTCGAACCCTTGTCCGCGTAGCGCTTTCCGTTCGGCGGGGGTGGAAACCAGGAATACCTCGTTCGCCTCTACCGCGTGCAGCAGGCGGTCCTTCGCCGCTGCGGCGATCTCGGCTGCCGCCCGGTTTGCCGCGCGCGCATTGTCCAGCCAGAGATCGTCCTCCAGCATCGCGAGAATCTGCGCCGCCAGATAGCGCCCCTTCGATTGCAAATGCCCCGCACGCTTGCGGCGGAAGCGCACCTTTTCCGCCAGAGCCGGGTCGAAGAACACGATGGCCTCGGCGCTCATCCCGCCGTTCTTGACCATGCCGAAGCTCAACGCATCGACATTGCCGGCCGCCTGCGCCGCGTTCCCGCCCAGAAACGCGGCCGCATTGCCGAAACGCGCGCCGTCCATATGCAACCCGAGCCCCCGGGCTTTCGCGAAATCCGAAAGCGCCGCCAGTTCTTCAGGCCGGTAGACCCGGCCATATTCGCTCGCCTGCGTGATCGAGATCGCATGAGGCTGCACCTGATGCACGCCGTCACGAATCGGATCGATGACTTTCGCGGCAGCTTCCGGCGTGATCTTCGCACCTTCCCCGTCCGCCAGCAGCAGCTTTGCACCGTGCAGGAAAAAGCCCGGAGCGCCGCCCTCGTCCATCTCGATATGCGCTTCGCGGTGGCAGATCACCGCGCCATGCGGCTCCACCATCGCCGAAAGCGCGAGGCAATTCGCCGATGTCCCCGTGGCCACCCAGAGAGCGGCGCATTCGCGTCCGAACAGCGCGGAAAAACGCTCATCCAGCGCGCGGCTCAAGCCATCGCCGTCGTAAGGCGAATCCGGCGCATCGGCAGCCTTCATGGCATCCCATATCTTCGGGTGGACCCGCGCGGCGTTGTCGGAAAGGAACTTCATGGCCATATGCCCTGTAAGCGGACGCAAGCGCCGTCAAGCACCCCTCTTCAGGAGATATGCCCGTGGTAGGCGTGACGATCACCAAGCACGAGACCCCGACCGGCGGCGAATACAAGGCCCACATCGCCGACAGCGACATCACCGGCCACCTGACATGGCAGACCCGGGACGGCATTCATTATGCCGACCACACCCTGGTCCCCTCCGAAATCGGCAATCGCGGCGTGGCGGCGCGGCTCGTCGAGGCGATGGTGGCGGACGCGCGGGAGAATCAGTTCAAGATCGCGCCCTTGTGCAGCTACGTCGTGGCGGCATTTCGGCGCCATCCCGAGTGGGAAGACGTAAAGGCCTGATGCGCCGGCCCGGCGGAGAGAGGGTCAGGCAAACGCGCTTACTGCTCCCCGAAACCGCCACCGCCGGGCGTTTCGATCACGAACACGTCCCCCGCCCCCAGCCGGGCCGTGGCAGTGGCTCCCAGTTCCTCCACCGAACCGTCCGCTCGCTCGATCCGGTTACGGCCCGGCTCTCCGTCCATTCCTCCGAACAATCCGAATGGCGCGGTGCCGCGCCGCTGCGAAAGGATGCCGGCCTGCATCGGTTCGAGGAAGCGCACCCGCCGGGTAGCGCCGTCGCCGCCCTTGTGCGCGCCCTTCCCGCCCGAACCGCGACGGATCGAGAATTCCTCCAGCAGCACCGGATAACTGGTTTCCAGCACTTCGGGATCGGTCAGGCGGCTATTGGTCATGTGAGTCTGGACCACCGGCGTACCGTCGAAATCAGGCCCGGCCCCCGAGCCCCCGGCGATCGTTTCGTAATACTGCCTCGTCGCATCGCCGAAGGTGAAGTTGTTCATCGTCCCCTGTGATGCAGCCATCGCGCCAAGCGCGCCGAACAAGGCGTCGGTGATCGACTGGCTGGTCTCCACATTGCCCGCAACGACGGCGGCGGGCGCCTTGGGGTATAGCATCGAGCCTTCCGGCACGCGCAAGGTGATCGGCCGCAGGCACCCCTCGTTCATCGGCACGGCATCGTCGATCAGCGTGCGAACGACATAAAGCACGGCCGCCCGCACGACCGGGAGAGGGGCATTGAAGTTATCGGTAAGCTGGGCACTGGAACCGGCGAAATCGATGACCGCGCCGCGCGCTTCACGGTCGATCGAGATCGAAACCGCTATCTCGGCGCCATTGTCCATCGGCACGCGGAACTCACCGTCCTGAAGCCGGTCGATCAGCGTGCGAACGGCCTGCTCGGCATGGGCCTGCGCATGGGCCATATAGGCGTCCACCACCTCGCGGCCCTGTTCGTCCGCCACCCGGCGCAGCTCCGAAGCACCGCGCTGGCAGGCGGCTAGCTGGGCGCGCAAATCGCCAATGTTCTGCTCGATGGCGCGCGAGGGATGTGGGCCGGAGGCGAGCAGATCGCGCAGCGGTGCTTCCTGAAGCGCGCCGCGATCGACCAGCAGCACATTATCGATCAGCACGCCTTCCTCATCCAGCGAGCGCGAGCCCGGCGGCATCGAACCGGGGCTGATCCCGCCAATATCGGCATGGTGCCCGCGCGCGGCAACGAACCAGGCGGGGACCGTCTCGCCCTCGATGAACACCGGCATGACCACGGTGATATCGGGCAAATGCGTGCCGCCGTCATAGGGCGCATTGAGGACGTAGGCATCGCCGGGCAGGATGCCCCGCCCGTCCTGCCCGTTACCGCGCCGCTGGAGGATCGTGCGCACGCTCTCCCCCATCGAGCCGAGGTGGACCGGCATGTGCGGCGCATTGGCGACAAGGTTTCCCTGCCGGTCGAACAGCGCGCAGGAGAAGTCCAGCCGCTCCCGGATATTCACCGAACTGGCCGATTGCTGGAGCGCGGCTCCCATTTCCTCGGCAATGGCCATGAACAGCGCGCCCATGATCTCCAACCGCACCGGATCGCATTCGGTGGAGCTGTCTGCCTGAACCTGCTGCGGGGCATCCCGGTTGAGGATCAGGTTGCCGACATGATCGACCCGCACACGCCAGCCGGGTTCGACGACAGTGGTGGAAACGTCATCCACCACCAGCAGCGGGCCATCGGCCGTGAAGCCCTCTGCCAGCCCCTCGCGCAGATAGAGCGGCACGCGGTGATGCGCGCCCTGCGTCCAGAGATCGACCTGCTCGGCCGCGGGCGAGGACTTCACGGGAAGAACAAGCGTCGCACCGCCGCCGGAATGGCCGGCATGGACAGCCTCCACCCGCAGCGTCTCGCCGATAAGCTGCTCGCCCGCACCGAAGCCGAAGCGCTGGAGCCAGCCGTCCCGGAATGCCTCCCGCATGGCGCCAAGCGGTCCTACCGGCACTTCGATGGCATTGTCGCTGCCCTTTGGTCGCACCGCCAGCGCAGCCTCGATCGCGATGTCGTCCGCCGCGATGCCCTGCGCGGCCAGCGCCGCGCGGGCTTCGTCCCCCAAGGCGGCAACGGCGGCATCGAGCGACGTCATGGCATTGCCGTCCAGCGGGAGCGCCAAGGTCCGCTGGCGCAGCATCCGCCGGTCGGCAAGGCCCATGCCGTAAGCCGACAGCACCGAGGCGAGCGGGTGGCACAACACGCTGGTCACGCCCAGCGCATCGGCCACCTTGCAGGCGTGCTGCCCGCCCGCGCCGCCGAACGTCACCAGCGCCGCGCGGGTCATGTCGTGGCCGCGCCGCAGCGAGACTGTCTTGATCGCATTGGCCATGTTGGCAACGGCGATCTCCAGGAAGCCTTCCGCCGCCTGTTCGCGCGTCATTTCACGGCCGGTCGCGATGCGAACGGACGCCAGCACTTCGTCCATGCGCGACTGCGCCGCGGCCAGATCGAGCGGCTCATTGCCTTCGGGGCCAAAGACATGCGGGAAATGCCCGGGCCTCAGCTTGCCGAGCAGCAGGTTGCAGTCGGTTACCGCCAGCGGGCCGCCGCGCCGGTAGCAGGCGGGGCCGGGCACAGCGCCCGCGCTCTCCGGCCCCACCAGGAAGCGTGCACCGTCGAAGCGGCAGATCGAGCCGCCGCCGGCTGCCACCGTTTCAATCCGCATCATCGGCACGCGCACGCGCACGCCCGCCACGCGCGTCTCGCTGTCGCGCTCATAGGCACCGGCATAGTGCGAAACGTCGGTGGAGGTTCCGCCCATGTCGAAGCCCAGGACATGATCGAAACCCGCCTCCCTGGCGATGGCCGCCATGCCGACGATGCCGCCCGCCGGGCCCGAGAGGATCGCGTCCTTGCCCGCAAAGGCGTCTCCGGTGGTGAGCCCGCCGCTCGACTGCATGTAGAGCGCCGTGACCTTCGGGCCGAGACCTGCTTCCAGTCCGGCCACATAACGTGCCAGCACCGGCGAGAGATTGGCGTCCACCACCGTCGTATCACCGCGCGCGATGAGCTTGATGAGCGGGGCTACCTCGTGGCTGACCGAAACCTGACTGAAACCGATCTCGCGCGCCAGCCCGGCCAGCGCCGCTTCATGCGCACTGTGGCGATAGCCGTGCATCAGCACTACCGCGACGGCGCGAAAACCCTTGTCGAAATGGCGTTGCAGCCCCTTGCGCGCGGCATCGAGGTCGAGCGGGCGGTGGACGGTGCCGTCGGCGCCGACACGCTCGTCGATCTCCAGCACCGCGGCATTCAGCGGCTGCGGCAGGACGATATGGCGAGCGAAGATGTCGGGCCTTTCCTGGGTCCCGATCTTCAATGCATCGCCGAAGCCCCGCGTGATCGCCAGCAGCACCGGCTCGCCCTTGCCTTCCAGCAGGGCATTAGTGGCAATGGTAGTGCCAAGGCGCAGTTCGGCTTCGGGCAATTCACCTTCGGCGGTTCCGGTCAGCCGCCGCATCGCCTCTACGGCGGCATCGTCGTAACGGCCGGGGTCTTCGGAAAGCAGTTTCAGCCGCTCGAACCGCCCATCGGGCGCGCGCGCCACGATGTCGGTAAAGGTGCCGCCGCGATCGACCCAGAATTGCCACATGTTCGTCATGCCGGGCTTCATGACGGCGACGACGCGGGGAGGAAAGGGAAAAGGTGGAAACTATCCCGCCCCGGCCAGCCCCTTGCGCAACCGGTCGAATGCGGTGCCCGGCCCTTCGGCAAGCCGCGCCTCGACAAGGGCGCAAACCTGATCCGGCGAATGGACCGAAGTATCGATCACCAGATCGGATTCGCTGTTGCGGTAGACTTCCTCGAAGAACCACGGCCGCAGGCGGGAGAGGCGGTCCACGATCCTTGCAACCGCATCCTCGCCCAGCAGGTCCGTAGGCATCCGCTTGGTCATGGCCCGCTCCGCCACCCGCCGTTCCAGCACTTCGAACGGTGGCTTGAGCGTGACGAGCAGGACCGGAAGCCCCTCGGTCCGCCGCAGGAGATCCTGAAGCACCGGTGGATCGGTCATCAGCAGATGGTCGAAAATGACGTTCAGTCCTTGCCGGGAACTCGCCGCCATCCACTCGTGAAAAGCGCCGAAGGCGGCCATGGCACGCGGCGCAAAGCGCCAGCGCAGCGGCCCCTCCGGCCGCGCGGGATCCAGCGGGATCGCCTCGATCCCCTCGGCGGCGAGCGGCCCGTGGTGCCCGAACCGCGCGGGAAGCGTCTGCGCGAGGAAATGATCGATGCCGTAAAGCAACCAGTAGTCCTGCTGCCGCTTCTGGAAAAGCTCGCAGGCCGTGGACTTGCCGGAACCCGAAGTGCCATTGACCACGACGATCTGCCCCAGGCTCATGCCGGCGCCCCCGGTGCGATTTCGCCGCGGGCGATGCGCCGGAACCGGTCGGCAGGGCAGAACTCCTGATTGTCGCCCCAAAGCTCCACATCGTCCCAATCCGACCGCATGAGCGACCAGACCACCGTATGGTCCGTATAGCCGGTAAAGATCAGGCCGGTATCGATTTCCGCCACGGCCAGCAATTCCCGCCCGAGCGCGTCGCTCGCCTCGAAACGAATGCGGGACGGGCCGTCCTCTCCCCATTCCAGCACTTCACGGCGACCGGACACGAGGCTGGACAAGACCCCGTCCTTCCAGATGAAACCGCCGATGCAACGTGCCTCGCGGCCCTCACCCATGACGATGGCATGGAAGGCGCGATCCTGCGCGATGCCCCAGAAATAGCCCCCGCAGGCCAGCGATTCATAATCGCGCGCACCGTAGGAACAGTCCCGCAGGGACAGGCAGTCTACCGCGAACTCCTCTCCCTTGCAGCGCAGGGTGCCGGTCATGCGGCCGGGCTGTTCCAGATGGAACTTCGCTGTTGCCGCCTGTCCTGCCTCGCCAGTCCTGAGTTGATGGACCGGGCCGATCGCGGTCCATGTCAGATCGAAGAACAGGCCATCCCGGTCATAGTCCAGCTTGTACCGCGAAAGCGGCTCAATCATCCGGCACGACAGCGAATTGCGCGCCTCCATGTCGAACTTGGCGGCAGTGGCGGGCATCGCCTGGAGATGGGCCCAGTCGTAATGGAGGCAGTTCCACTGATACCGCCCGCTGGCGTCCCACAACACCGGCCCGCCGTTCAGCATGCCCATGTTGGGCCGGAAATAGTGCTGGATCAGCCCGTGAATCCGCCGCTCGGGAAGCGTGACCGAGAACCAGGCGCTTTCATTCCAGTAGGGATTGTCATCACGCTCGGCGGCAAAGAAATCGGCAAACGCAAGGTCGGTCATGAAGCCCTTCTCCTTGCCGGCCATGGCAGCAAGGAGGATGCTTCAAGGCAATGACCGCAGCGGCAATCGCGCCTACCCCAAGCCGCGCGCGCCTACCCGAAGCCGCGCGAAAGCCAGTCCTCGGCCAGCCCGGCGAGGAACGCGGCACCGCGCGGCAAGGCCTTTTCGTCGACCATCATCTTCGTGGAATGGATGCCGCAGCAGTGCTTCCAGTCCGCGCCTTCCTGCGCCACGCCGAGGAAGAACATCGCCCCCGGCACCTTTTCGAGAACGTAGGCGAAGTCCTCCGCGCCCATGATCGGGTCCTTGAGGCGCTGGAATGCCGCCTCGCCGTGAAGGTCGCGGGCCACGCGCTCGCCAAAGTCCACCGCGCGGGCATCGCAGACCGTGACCGGAAAGCCCTCGTGGATCGCCACCTCACCCTTGAAACCATGCGCGCCCGCGATCCCGGCGACGAGCAGCGGCAGTTCCTCCTTCAGGCGGGCGCGGTTGGCGGCGGAAAGCGTGCGCATCGTGCCGGTGAGCCGCGCCGTGTCGGGTATGACATTATGGGCGCTGCCCGCCTCCACCTTGGCGATGGTGACGACGACAGGGTCGAACACACTGAAACGGCGCGCGACCATGGTCTGGATCGCCATGACCACCTCGCAGGCGACCGGAACCGGATCGAGCGTATCGTGCGGCATCGAGGCGTGGCCGCCGCGCCCCGTCACCGCAATGCGCAGTTCGTCCGCCGCAGCCATGAGCGGCCCCGCGCGGCCGCCGATCACGCCGTGAGGAGCATTGGGCATGATGTGCAGCGCAAAGGCGGCATCGGGCAGGGGGCGGTCGAAACCATCGCCGCCCAGTAGCCCGTCCTCCAGCATGAAGCGGGCACCATGATAGCCCTCCTCTCCGGGCTGGAACATGAAGCGGACCTCGCCTTTCAGCCGTTCCGCGCGGGCGGCGAGGAGTTCGGCCGCTCCGGCCAGCATGGCGACGTGGGTGTCATGCCCGCAGGCGTGCATCACCCCGGGAATGGTGGACGCGAAGTCCAGGCCGGTTTCCTCCGGCATCGGCAGCGCATCGGTATCGCCGCGCAGCAACACGCAGCCGCCTTCTCCCGCACCGCCCCTGAGCGTTGCGACGAGGCCGGTCGTCGATGGTCCTTCGCGCCATTCCAGCGGCAGGTGGGACAGGGCCGCCCTGATCTTGTCCCGGGTCTTTGGATTGTGAAGGCCGATCTCGGGTTCGGCATGAACGGCGCGGCGCAGCGCAACGATGCGATCGGCAAGGCCTTCGGCCTGCTGGGTCAGGGAGAGGGAGAGCATGGCGGCATGATAGCTCTCCCCCCTCACCTGTCGAGACTCAGCCTGCGCTGGAATCCGCGACCGGAAGATCGCCTTCGGGATCGGGCATGATCCGGATTTCGTTACGCTCGATCTGCTGGAGCGTTCGCCACGCCATAAGCCCCATGGCGACGTAGGAAACCGCGCCGCCCAGCGCCACCGCCCATGCCGCGCCGCTGGAACCGGTAGGCAGCAGGATGACCAGCCCGATCGCCATCGCCACCAGGGCGATGAGCCGTGCGATCAGCGAATGCCGCGCCCGGCCGGTGGCGTGAAGCACGGGCTCGAAGGCCACGCTGGCAAGGTCGAAGCTCGCCGCAAGGGTCAGCGGCACGAGGATCGCCGCGCCCTGTTCGAAATCGTTGCCGCCGATCACTTCCAGCATCTGCTTGCCCAGCAGCACCGCCACAGTGACGACGACGATGCCGGCAAGACCGGCGATCTTGCTGGTCTGGAGCGCCAGCTTGCGGAATTCCGCCGCCTCGGAGGAAACGCGGGCACGCGCCACTTCGGCATAGACCGACCGTGTGAGCAGCGAGGAAAGCTTGCTGAGCGCCTGCGAAAGCTGCGAGGCGAGGCGGTAAAGGCCTGCCGCCTTGGTGCCCACCCAGGCCCCGACGATCAGCAGCGGGCCGTTCTTCATCGCCGCATCGAGCGTGGAGGCCACGTAAGTCTGCATGAAGAACCGCGTGACGCCGGGATTCTCGTCAATCGACTGGCGCCAATTGCGAAGGTTCCGCAGGTTCACCGCTTCCGGGCAAAGCCGACGCGCCATGACCCAGTAGAGCGCGGCTTCCAGGATATCGATCGCAGCCCATGCGAACAGGAAACGCCCGACGCTCGGCCCGGTCAGCCATATGACCAGAGAAGCGGCCAGTCGTCCGCTGGGAACCACGGCCTCCACATAGACGGCCATGTCGAACCGGTTGAGCGCGCGCACGATGCCGGTGGGCGCCGAAACCAGCGCCCAGAGCGACCCCACGCAGAACCAGAAGGCCACGTCGATGAAATGCGGGTTGAGGTCCAGCATATGGGCGAAGCCGTAGATCAGGATCGCCGCGAGCCCGCAGCCGATGATCGCGCCGACCGCATCGAGTATGCCGCACAGCATCCCGAGGCGGCCAAGCTTGCCCCAGTCCTTCTGGTGGACATGCTCGCTGCCGTAACGGACGACCACGCGCCAGGTCTGGAAACTGGCAAGCGCGATGAGCGCCTGCGCGGTCCCGAAGATCAGCGAAAAGTGGCCGAAATCCTTGAGGCCGAGCGACCGTGTCTGGATGGCCAGATAGGCGATGCCGCAAACGGCACCGAAACCCTTGCCGCCCAGCAGCCAGGCCGTGTTCTGGAGTATCCGCCCTAGCGGAGATTTGCTCTCGCGGCGGTGAAATTTGGCGGACATTGGGCCAGCATGTGAACGAGGGGGAAGAGACTTGCAAGCTATCGCGACCCGGGATGTCACCAGCCTGAACGAATAGGCCCGCACGGGGATCGTCCCGGCCCGTTCGTGCCGCACCTTTTCCTTTTGCCTTGCAATGCCTAGATGCCGGGTTCCTCCCCCAGCACGAAACGTAGAACCTATGATCGAACACGCCATTCTTCTCAGCGCCGGCCAGGGCTCGCGGCTGCTTCCGCTTACCGCCGAACGGCCGAAATGCATGATCGACTTCTCGGGCAAGTCGCTGATCGAATGGCAGATCGAGATGCTGGCGCGCGGCGGCGTGAAGCGGATCGACGTTGTCACCGGCTTCATGACCGACATGCTGGAAGAGCACCTGAATGCGATCAGCGACCCGCGAGTCGAGATCAACATCCGCTTCAACCCTTTCTTCAAGGTGGCGGACAATCTCGGCTCCTGCTGGATCGCGCGCGAGGCGATGCGTGGAGACTTCCTGATCCTCAACGGCGATACGCTGGTGTCGGAGGAAATCGTCAGAAAGGTGCAGCAGGGCGCCGCCGATGCCGACGGCAATCCCTGGCCCATTACCGTTACCGTGGACATCAAGGCCGAAGGCTACGACAGCGACGACATGAAGGTGGAGCGCGAGACCGACGGCCGGCTGGTCCACATCGGCAAGACGCTCACCGCGCAGCAGTCCAACTCCGAATCGATCGGGTTCCTGGCCTTCCGGGGCGAAGGGGCGGACCTATTCCGCGAAACCGTCCGCCAGGCCATGCGGACGCCCGAAGGCGTCCAGCACTGGTATCTCAAGGTCATCGATTCGATTGCCCCCACCGGAAAGGTCGGGACCGTCTCGATCGAGGGCCTGGATTGGGCCGAAGTCGATTTCCTCAACGACATCGAGATCGCGACCGGCCTCACCGATACCTGGAAATGACCCAAAAAGGCGGGCAAAGCCATGCTTTGTCCGCCAACTCCGACTGATAGGCGGGCTAGCGTCGCCCACTGCCACGCGTCATGGCGCCCGCCCTTCAGGACGATCGGGACGGGCGAGCCGAAAAGCCCTCAGCAAGACAGCGTAACTGGCCCTCCGGCGCTTTTACCCTATAGTGCCCGATATGAATGTCCCTTCCCCCGCCCCCGGAAACAAGTCCGCAACCTTTCCTTGTTTTGGGCTGGCTCCCTGGGCGATCGCGGTTCCGTTTCTCGCGGTTGCGGCCATCGCGCTGGGCAAGCCCTCGAATGTGCTGATGGCGGCATCGCTGGCGGTCGTGCTGGGCGGTGCCATCATGTCGGCGGTCTATCATGCCGAAGCCATCGCGCACCGTGTGGGCGAGCCGTTCGGCACGCTGATCCTGGCCTTTGCCGTAACGGTGATCGAAACCTCTCTGATCGTCTCGATCATGCTCAGCGAAGGAAACGGGGCACAGGCATTGGCACGCGATACGGTGATCGCCGCCGTCATGATAACGATCAACGGGATAGTCGGTGTCTGCCTCCTGCTGGGCGGCGGCCGGCACCATGAACAGGGCTATACCCAGTCCGGCGTGAACCACGGCCTCGCCATCCTCGCGACGCTTTCGGTGCTGACCCTGGTGATGCCCAACTATACCACCAGCCAGGTCGGCCCGTTCTACAACGAGAAGCAGCTGATCTTTGTCGGCGTCGTCTCGTTGATGCTCTACGGCACCTTCGTCGTCGCCCAGACGATCCGTCACCGCGACCACTTCCTCTATCCCGAGGAAAGCGACGATGGGCACGAAAAAGTCCCGGTGAACAAGGCCCTGGCTGCGGGCGTCATGCTCCTTGTTGCGCTTGTCGCGGTGGTCATGCTGGCCAAGGCGCTTTCGCCGTCGATCGAGGCCGGAGTGGCCGCCATGGGCGCCCCCCATGCCACGGTCGGCATCATCATCGCCGCACTGGTTCTGGCACCCGAAAGCCTGGCCGCGCTTGGCGCGGCCCGTGCCAACCGGGTGCAGACCAGCCTCAATCTCGCGATCGGTTCGGCACTGGCGACGATCGGTCTCACCATCCCGGCCGTTGCGGTCGCCTCGATGTGGATGGAGCTGGATCTCGAGCTCGGCCTGTCGATCAAGTCGACGGTCCTGCTGGCGCTCACCCTGCTGGTCGCCACGTTGACGCTCAGCACCGGACGGACCACCCTGGTGCAGGGTATGGTCCATCTCGTGATCTTCGCGACCTACCTTTTCACGACCCTGGTTCCGTAGAACCGAGGTTCAACTCCGGTAGAGCGCATCCAGTCGCTCGCCGTAACGCTCCTTGAGCTTGTGGCGCCGAATCTTGAGGCTGGGGGTCATTTCCTCGTTCTCGATCGAGAAGGGTTCGTCCGCGAAAGTGAACTGACGAACCTTCTCGATGACGGAGAGATCGGCATTCACGCGGTCGATCGCGCCGCGAATGACCGCACGGAAAGCGGGCAGCCCCTGGAGCGCCTTGAAATCGAATTTCTCGCCGTTTTCCTTGGCCCACTCCAGAGCCCAGTCGGCATCCGGCACGACGAGCCCGACGATATAGGGCCGGCGGTCGCCATGGACCATGGCCTGCGCGATCTCGGGCTGGAGCGTCAGCATCGATTCGACCTTCTGGGGCGAGACATTGTCGCCCTTGTCGTTGACGATCATGTCCTTCTTGCGGTCGGTAATCATGATGCGCCCGCGCTCGTCGATATGGCCGACGTCGCCGGTGTGCAGCCAGGTGTCGTGCAGTACCGCCTCGGTTGCGGCGGCATTCTGCCAATAGCCCTGCATGACCAGTTCGCCGCGTACGAGAATCTCCCCGTCTTCGGCGATCTTCACTTCCACCCCGCGCAGCGGCGGACCGACCGTATCGTGCTTGATGCCTGCGGCGGGGCGGTTGCAACTGATGATCGGTCCGGCCTCTGTCTGGCCGTAGCCTTGCAGCAGGGTCAGGCCCATGGCGTCGAAAAAGGCCCCGATTTCGGGGTTGAGCGGCGCCCCGCCTGAAACCAGCGCCTTCATCCGCCCGCCGAACTTGGCGCGCACCTTGGGCCGCAGCGTCCGTTCGATCAGCATGTCCAGCGGATAGTCCAGAAGGCGGCGTCGACCGGCCTGCTCGCGTCCGGCGATGCCGAGCGCCATTTCCATGAGCCGGGCGGGGATCGCGCCCTGCTTCTCGATCTGCTTCATGA
Organism: Novosphingobium sp. RL4; assembly: GCF_035658495.1. NCBI lineage: Bacteria > Pseudomonadati > Pseudomonadota > Alphaproteobacteria > Sphingomonadales > Sphingomonadaceae > Novosphingobium > Novosphingobium sp. RL4. The sequence goes on from NZ_CP141944.1 coordinate 275,503, forward strand.
TTCGCGTGCGCAGCACCTCGAACAGGCGCGGGACGACGACCATGATCGTCGGCCGCACTTCCTCGATATTGGACGCGAGCTTGTCGAGCCCTTCGGAATAATAGATTTGCCCGCCGACCGCGATCGGCAGGAACTGGCCTCCGGTATGCTCGTAAGCATGGCTGAGCGGGAGGAAAGAGAGGAAGGTCTCGCTATGATCGAGGCCGAAATCGTCAATGACGATCTGCGCCGCGCCCGCCACGTTCATGAGGAGCATGCCGTGATGCTGCCGCACGCCGCGCGGGGCGCCGCCCGTGCCGCTGGTGTAGATGATGCAGGCAAGATCGCGGCGGCGAACGCCGGCGACCCGCTCGTCCACCTCGGACCGTGCCTTCGCGGCGTCGCCTTCGAGCAATTCCGACCAGTCGTGCACGTCATACGCGCCGCCCTGCATCGGCGGCAGCGGCTCCATACCGATGACATGGCGGCACAAGTCCGTCTGCACGATCGCCGGCAGCAGGGCCTTTGCCAGCTTTCCACTGGAAACGATCGCAGCCCTGGCACCCGAGTTTTCGAGGATATGGATGTGATCGCGGGTCGTGTTGGTGGTGTAGGCGGGCACTGTCACGCAACCCGCCGCCATGATCGCAAGATCGGCAAGGCACCATTCCGGCCGGTTCTCGGAGACGATCAGCACGCGGTCTCCCGCCTGCAGGCCCATCCGGCGCAGCGAAGCGGCAATCAGCGAGACCTTGCGCGCAGCCTCGGCCCAACTGGTGGAATGCCAGGCGCCATCCCGCTTCGCCCAGAGCATCGGCGCATCGCCAAGCCGATCCGCCCGCTTCAGGAACAGCGATACCAGGTTGGTGCACTTGTCGAAGTCACCAAGATCCATGCCGACCCTTTTCCTCTCTCATCATGCGGAAATTTCCCTGCAGATCGTCCGCGTGGATATCCGTTCTGGCCAACGTCTAGGCGCGCGCGATGGTTGCGACAAGCGCGGGACTTGACCTTGTCGTGTGCCTGTCGTGCCAGGCGCCGCGCTATTCAGTGCCCACTGCTTCGGCGATGGAGGCGAATCCGTCGCGCTTCATCAGCCGTTCCAGCCCCTTGCAGACGGTCTTGGCGATTCCCGGTCCCTCATAGACCATGGCGCTGTAGAGCTGCACGAGGCTGGCCCCGGCACGGATGCGATCCCAGGCATGTTCGGCCGTGGCGATACCGCCGACCCCGACCAGCGGGACCGCCCCGCCGGTCGCCTTGCGGAAGTCGCGCAGGCGCTGATGCGCCAGATCCCGCACAGGCGCACCGGAAAGACCGCCGGATTCGCCGCGATGGACCGAACGCAGCGCCGGCCGTGAAATCGTGGTGTTGGACACGATCAGAGCGCCCAGTCGCTTGTCGATCGCAATCCGCGCAATCGCGTCGATGTCCGCCGGTTCGAGATCGGGTGCGACCTTCAGGAATATGGGCGGCCTGGTTTCGCCGCAAACCTCGTCACGGGCTTCGATCACCGCGTCCAGTAGCCCGGTCAGCGCCGATTCGTCCTGAAGCGCGCGAAGGCCCGGCGTATTCGGGCTGGAAATGTTGACGGCCAGATAGCCCGCGAGCGGTGCCATGATCGTCGCCATCCTGGCGTAATCGGCTACGCGGTCGCTGGAATCCTTGTTGGCCCCGATATTGATACCCACCACGCCCGGACGGCCGAGACGGGCGCCCAGATGCGCCTGTGCCGCTGCGCTGCCATGGTTGTTGAAACCCATCCGGTTGATGACGGCGCCATCCTCCACCAGGCGGAACAGGCGCGGCTTCGGGTTGCCCACTTGCGGCAGCGGCGTGATCGAGCCGACTTCGGCATAGCCGAAGCCCAGGCCCAACAGCGCGTCAGGCACTTCGCCGTCCTTGTCGAACCCGGCCGCCATGCCGACGGGGTTCGGGAAAGCGAGTCCCGCCACTTCGGTGGCCAGCGAGGCCGGAAACACGGGCGCGCGCTTCGGCCGCGTGAGCTTGAGCGCCTTGAGGGCGAGGCCATGGGCTGATTCGGCTTCGAGCCGGAACAGGGCGGGTCGGATCAGGGAATAGAGCACGGCTTGCGCATAAACACGTCGCGCCTGTTGCTCAAACGCTTCTTATCACACTCGTGCGCGCAAATTCGACCCGAACCCCGCCGCTCCGGCCGCGCGTGTCGCGTTTATACAATAAATCGCCGGGGTGGCGGCATACAGGAGAGTCGCGACCCGAAGGGCTCGTAGCGGGATGCGCACGAGTTCTTTATTACCTTGACGGCGGTTCCCGGTCCTGACCGGGGACCGCCTTTTTTCTCGGTTTTCCCCTTCGTCGCAGCGAATTCTGTCCAAAAGCGAAAGATTTGCAACAGCGCGGGCGATTTTGTCGCACAAAACCTGTGCGAAACTCCATTGAAACGGGAGGGGTCCTGCACTAGGTGGCAAATCGGAAAGAATTGATCCACTTTAACCGCTGAGTCCCGAAAGCCGCCATATATGCGCCTGTCCAGCATGGCCGATTACGCTGTCGTCATCATGTCCGCCGCGACTCGGCATTCGGGCGCCTGCGCGCATCACCCGGAAGATTCGCGGATGAGCCGCATCTCGGCCGCGCAGCTTGCGGAAGACACCGGCCTGCCCGCTCCGACGGTGCAGAAGCTGGTGAGCAAACTGACTGCCGCGGGATTGCTGCAATCGACCCGCGGCGTGGGCGGCGGGCTGAAGCTCGCCCGCGCTCCCGGGACGATTTCGATTGCGGATATCGTCGAGGCAGTAGAAGGGCCCATCGCGCTCACCGCCTGTCTCGAACAAGGCAAGCACGAATGTACGCTGGAAAGCGGCTGCAGCGTGCGCCCGCACTGGCCGCAGGTAAATGCGGCATTGCGCGGTGCATTGGCGCAAGTGGTCCTGACCCAGCTCGTCGAGGAAGTGTAAATGACTGACGAAACCTCCCCCGAGGGCACCATCGAGGTGCGCGAAGTCCATGGGGACGAAGTGCGGGAAGCGGACGTGCGCGATCAGGCTGCGCGCGAAGCCGCCGCACGCGTGGCCGATTACGAACACGGCTGGGTAGCCGACATCGAGCAGGAATACGGCCCCAAGGGCCTGTCCGAGGATACCGTCCGCTTCATCTCGGCCAAGAAGGACGAGCCGGAGTGGATGCTGGAATGGCGTCTCAAGGCCTATGCCAGGTGGCTTGAGATGACTCCGCCGGACTGGGCCAAGCTCAACGTACCGCCGATCGACTACCAGGAAGCCTATTACTGGGCCGCGCCCAAGAAGAAGCCTTCGCTGTCGAGCCTCGACGAGGTCGATCCCGAAATTCTCAAGGTCTACGAGAAGCTGGGCATTCCGCTGGAGGAGCAGAAAGTGCTCGCCGGTGTCGAAGGCGCGCGCAAGGTGGCCGTGGACGCCGTGTTCGATTCGGTTTCGGTCGCAACGACCTTCCGTAAGGAACTGGAGCAGGCGGGCGTGATCTTCCGCTCGATCTCCGAGGCGATCCGCGAATACCCGGAACTGGTGAAGAAGTGGCTCGGCAAGGTCGTGCCCGTGCAGGACAACTACTTCGCGGCGCTGAATTGCGCGGTCTTCTCGGACGGCACTTTCGTCTACATCCCGGAGGGCGTGCGCTGTCCGATGGAGCTTTCGACCTATTTCCGCATCAACGCGGAGAATACCGGCCAGTTCGAACGCACCCTGATCGTCGCCGAAAAGGGTAGCTACGTATCCTACCTCGAAGGCTGCACCGCGCCGATGCGCGATGAGAACCAGCTTCACGCTGCCGTGGTCGAACTGGTCGCCATGGAAGACGCCGAGATCAAGTACTCGACCGTGCAGAACTGGTACCCCGGCGATGCCAACGGCAAGGGCGGCATCTACAACTTCGTGACCAAGCGCGGCCTGTGCCAGGGCGCGCGCTCGAAGATCTCGTGGACGCAGGTTGAAACCGGATCGGCGATCACCTGGAAGTATCCCAGCTGCGTCCTCAACGGCGAGGATTCGGTGGGCGAGTTCTACTCGGTGGCCGTCACCAACAATTACCAGCAGGCCGATACCGGCACCAAGATGATCCACAACGGCAAGGGCAGCCGCTCGACGATCATTTCCAAGGGCATCTCGGCCGGCAAGTCGAACAACACCTATCGCGGCCTTGTCCGCGTGGCCGCCAATGCGGACGGCGTGCGCAATTTCACCCAGTGCGATTCGCTGCTGCTCGGCAAGGAATGCGGCGCCCACACGGTGCCCTATATCGAAGTGCGCAACCCCAGCGCCCAGATCGAGCACGAGGCGACCACCAGCAAGATCAGCGACGACCAGCTGTTCTACGCCATGCAGCGCGGGCTCGATACCGAGCAGGCGGTAGCGCTGATCGTCAACGGTTTCGCCAAGGAAGTGCTTCAGCAATTGCCGATGGAGTTCGCCGTCGAAGCGCAGAAGCTGCTGGGTATCAGTCTTGAAGGGAGCGTGGGTTGATTTTCGACCGCGGCGCATCCCTCTCTCGCAAGAATTTCGAAGGAACTCTCCCATGACCACCGCCCGCAAGACTCTGGGCATCAGCACGGCCGCCACGCCGAAAGCAGACGCCAAGGCCAGCTTCAACGTTACCGGCGCCCGCCTCGAAACGCTGAAGGAACGCGCCAAGGACCAGCGCCGCAACCCCAGCGAAGCGCAGAAGGCGCTGTGGGCAGAGCTTTCGGGCTCGAAGCTGGGCGGCGTGAAGTTCATTCGCCAGTCGGTGGTCGGCTCGGCCATCGTCGATTTCGCCTGCCCCTCGCGCTGGATCGTGATCCAGCTGAGCGCCGAGGATTCCAACCCGGACGTCAACGAGTTGCAGGACCGCAAGCTTACCGAAGTCGGCATTCGCGTGCTGCGCTTCTCCGAAGAGGAAGTGCTCGGCAACGTCGATACTGTGGTGCGTGAGATCAATACCGAACTCAACGTGCCCTTCGACAAGCGCTCGGCCCGCAGGAAGGCCGGCACCACCGCTTCCCCCCGTTTTGACGAGGGCGCCGAAGGATGACCATGCTCAAGATCGAAAATCTCCAGGCCAATGTCGCCGACAAGCCGATCCTCAAGGGTCTCTCGCTGACGATCAACCCCGGCGAGATTCACGCGATCATGGGGCCCAACGGCGCGGGCAAGTCGACGCTGGGCTACACCCTGGGCGGTCGCCCCGGCTATGAAGTGACCGGCGGTTCGGTCGATTTCCTGGGCCAGGACCTGCTGGAACTGGAACCGCACGAGCGCGCCGCTGCCGGCCTGTTCCTGGGCTTCCAGTATCCGGTCGAGATTCCCGGTGTCTCCTTCGTCCAGTTCCTGCGCGAGGCGGCCAATGCCCAGCGCAAGGGCCGGGACGAGACCCCGCTTTCGGGCGGCGAGTTCCTGAAGCTCGCACGAGAGAAGGCGGGCCTGCTGCGCATGGACATGGACATGCTGAAGCGCCCGGTGAACGTCGGTTTTTCCGGCGGCGAGAAGAAGCGCGCCGAGATGGTGCAGATGGGCATCCTCGATCCAAAGCTGGCGATCCTCGACGAGACCGACTCCGGCCTCGACATCGACGCGCTGCGCATCTGCGGCGAGGGCATCAATTCGATCATGCGCGCGCCCGACAAGGCCGTGCTGCTGATCACGCACTACCAGCGCCTGCTCGACTATGTGAAGCCGGACTTCGTCCACGTCCTTGCAGCCGGCCGGATCGTCAAGACCGGGGGCCCCGACCTTGCGCTGCGGCTTGAGGAAGAGGGCTACGAGGCGGTGGTCCAAGAGACGGCGGCATGAGCGAACTGGCGCCTCTCCCCACGCGGAAGAGCGAAGACTTCCGCTATTCCGACATCGCGGCACTGGCCGATGTCTGGCCGATCGCGCGCGAGAACATCGTCGTGACCGACGATGCCGAAGATTCGCTCCAGATCGTCGAGGACGGCGCAGCAGCGGTGGCCCGCCACCTCGTCATCTCGCTGGGCAAAGGCGCGAAATTCGACCTTCGCGTGCTTTCGGCGGGTCCCGTTTACGGCCGGATCGCCGTAGATGTGCGGCTGGCCGAAGGTGCGGACTTCACGCTGGGCGCGGCGCAGCTCGCCACCGGCAACGAGACGCTGGAGCTCGTCACCGAAGTCACTCACGCAGGGCTGAACGCAACATCCAGCCAGATCGTGCGCACTGCGCTCGCAGGTCATTCGGTCGGCACCTATCTAGGCCGTATCGCCGTCGAACGCGGGGCAGACGGCACTGATGCCGAACAATCGGTGCGCGCCATGCTGCTGGACCGCACGGCTACCGCCAATGCCCGGCCGGAACTCGAAATCTACGCCGACGACGTCAAGGCGGCACATGGCTGCGCGGTCGGCGAACTCGACGCCAACGGCCTGTTCTACCTGATGAGCCGCGGCCTCACTCCGCCCGAAGCCAAGCGCCTGATGCTCCAGGCGTTCATCGCCGAGGCCTTCACCGGTGCGCCCGGCGAGGCGGAACTGAGCGAAGCCGCCATCGCCCGTCTGGAGCAGATCCTGTGACCGCTGACGTGCTCGTCCTCAAGGACCAGTTCCCCGGTCTTGCCGGAGACTGGCACTATCTCGACACTGCGGCGACCGCACAGAAGCCGCAGGCGGTGATCGACGCCACCGTGAATGCGCTGGGCCGCGACTATGCGACCGTCCACCGTGGAGTCTATGCCCGTTCGGCGGAGATGACGCTGGCTTTCGAGGCGGCACGCCGAAAGGTCGCCGCGTTCCTGGGCGGGCACGAGGATGAGATCGTCTTCACGCGCGGCGCGACCGAGGCGATCAACCTTGTCGCCCAGACATGGGGATCGGCGAACCTCAAGGCCGGCGATCGCATCCTGCTTTCCACGCTGGAGCACCATTCGAACATCGTCCCGTGGCAGATGCTGCGCGATCGCATCGGCGTCGAGATCGACGTCTGCCCCTTGACCGCCGATGGCCGGATCGATCTCGAAGCCGCCGCGCGCATTCTCACCCCGGCCCATAAGCTGGTTGCCTTCGCGCATGTCTCCAACGTGCTCGGTTCGGTGCTGGATGTGGCCGAGGCTGCCAGACTGGCGCATGCGGTCGGCGCTAAGTTGCTGGTGGACGGCTGCCAGGCCGCTCCCCGCATCGCGCTCGACATGAAGGCCATGCAGGCGGACTTCTACGTGTTTTCCGCACACAAGCTCTACGGCCCGACCGGGATCGGAGCGCTGTGGGCTCGCAAGGAAATCCTCGATTCGATGCCGCCCTGGCAGGGCGGCGGCGCGATGATCGACCGCGTCACCTTCGAGAAGACCACTTTTGCACCTGCCCCGCAGCGATTCGAGGCCGGCACGCCGATGATCGTAGAGGCCATCGGACTGGCGGCCGCCATCGACTGGCTCCAGGCTTACGGGCTCGACCGTGCCGAGGCACACGAACGCCACCTTGCCGGCAAGCTGCGCGAGGAACTGGGCAAGCGCAACGACGTGACCCTGTTCGGTCCGGCCGATTCCGTGGGAATCGTCAGTTTCGCGCTCGACGGGGTGCATCCGCACGACCTCGGCACCATATTGGACGAAGAGAACGTAGCAATTCGGGCGGGCCACCACTGCGCGCAGCCGCTGATGGATCAGCTCGGCGTCCCCGCCACCGCCCGCGCAAGCTTCGGGCTCTATAGCGACGACAGCGATATCGAGGCGCTCCTCAAGGGAATCGAGCGCACGAGGAGAATTTTCGGATGAACGACGACACTCCCGTCTCTGGCCCCACCTTCACCGTCGAGGAAGTCGATTCGGTGGCCCCTGCGCCGCGTGCGCGGGTGGACGATGCGCCTGTCGAGCGCAGGCGCGACTATCTGGACGGTTTCCTTGCCGAAAAGCCGCAGGGTATCGACCCCGGCCAGCCCGGCGGCTCGATCTACGACGGCGTGATCGATGCCCTGAAGGAAATCTTCGACCCGGAAATCCCGGTGAATATCTACGACCTCGGCCTGATCTACGGCGTCGAAGTCTCGCCCGAGGCTTCGGTCGCGGTCACGATGACGCTGACCACGCCGCACTGTCCGGTGGCGGAATCGATGCCCGGCGAAGTCGAGATGCGCGTCGCGGCGGTGCCCGGCGTGCGTGACGCCGAGGTCAATCTCGTCTGGGATCCGCCGTGGGACATGGCCAAGATGTCCGACGAGGCAAAGCTCGAACTCGGCATGCTCTGATGGCGACGCTTGCCCCTCCTGCCTTGACCGTGCGCCTTGCCGATTATGCCGACGCGGCCGATGCCGCGCGCGTGGTCGCGCTGCTCGACAGCTATGCGCGCGATCCGATGGGGGGAGGCAAGGCGCTGTCCGATGAGGTCCGCGAACGGCTGGTCCCCGGCCTTGCCGCTCATGGCGGCGCCTTCTCTCTGCTGGCCTTCGCTGGCGAGGAAGCCGTAGGCCTCGCCAACTGCATCACTGGCTTTTCGACTTTCGCCGCGCGGCCCCTGGTGAATATCCACGATATGGCCGTGCGCCCGCAGGTTCGCGGCAAGGGTGTGGGCCGGGCCTTGATGCTGGCGGTAGAAGCAGAGGCCCGCGCGCGCGGCGCCTGCAAGATCACGCTCGAAGTGTTGAGCGGCAATGGCACGGCCAAGGGCCTCTATGCCTCGCTCGGCTACGGCGATTACGCACTGGACCCGCAGGCGGGCACGGCGCTGTTCTGGGAAAAGAAGCTATGACCACAACCACCGAAAGCAGTTCAGTGAAGCCTGTGGCGACAGCGCGGCAGCGCCCTGCCGCCGTGATCCTCACGCCCAATGCCGAGGCGCGGATCGCGAAGCTGATGGCCGATGCCCCCGAAGGGACGATCGGCGTACGCCTTTCGACGCCGCGTCGGGGCTGCTCGGGCCTTGCCTATTCGGTTGACTACGTTGCCGAGGAAAAGCCCTTCGACGAGAAGATCGAAACCCCCGGCGGCATCTTCTACATCGACGGTGCCTCGGTCCTCTACCTGATCGGCAGCGTGATGGACTGGAAGGAAGACGACTTCACCGCCGGCTTCGTATTCGAGAACCCGAATGCCAAGGGCTCGTGCGGCTGCGGGGAAAGCTTTACCGTCTGACTGGCTCCCGCTTGCTCGAGCAGGCATGAAAAAAGGCGTGATCTCGCGGATTATCCGCCAGATCACGCCTTTTTCGTTATCGTGTCGGAGATCGGCGGACTTACTCGGCCGCGACGATCACTTCCGCGTCGCTGATCCGGTTAGGCAGCTGCGCGATGGCAGGCGGCATCTGGCCGCCGTTGGGGCTGAGGCGCCCTTCGAGCCGCGCGCCCTGTTCGATGGTCAGGGCATCATAGGCGACATCGCCGATGATCTGCGCGCTTTTGAGGATCACCACTTCGCGGGCGGCGATGGTTCCGCGCACGGTTCCGGCGATGCGGACCGTTTCGGCGCTGATGCCACCGGCGATCTCGCTATCCTCGCCCTGGATGAGGGCTTTGCAGGAGATGTCGCCGATCACGCGGCCGTCGACGTGGAGGTCGGCGGAAGCCTCGATATTGCCGGTGAGGGTGATGTCGTTCCCGAGCATCGAGAAGCCCGATGCCGAGCCGTTGCGGGTGCTGGTGAAAGTCTTGGCCATGATGTTATCGGGCTTCTTGCTGAACATTGCGGGCGGCCTCGAGGAAGGGGCGTGGATTGACCGGACGCTCATTGACGCGCACTTCGAAGTGAAGATGCGGGCCGGTCGAACGGCCGGTGCTGCCCATTGCGGCGATACGTGCGCCGCCTTCCACTTCCTGCCCGGCGCGAACGCCGAAACCGGAAAGGTGGCCGTAGCGGGTCATCAGGCCATTCCCATGGCTGATTTCGATGCAGTTGCCGTAGCCCTGGCGCTGGCCCACGAAGGTGACCTTGCCCTTGGCGGCTGCATAGATCGGGGAGCCCATCGGGCCGGGGAAATCGAGCCCGGCATGGAATGCGGCGCCGCCGGTGAAGGGGTCTGAACGGTAGCCATAGCTCGACGACACATAGGCGACGTGGGCCGGGCTGACCTGCGGGATCGAGGCGAGGCCGTTTTCCAGCGCATCCATGCGCGCAAGGCTGAGGCCGAGGCGCTGGAAGCGGGGATCGAGCGAGCCGTTCGCCGAAGTGGCGAGGCGTTCGAGCGGGCCGCCTTCGGCAACCTTGGAGCGGACGCCGGCAATCATCGTGCGGGGATTCAGGCCAAGCTTGCGGATGGCATCCGAAGCAGCGGTCGCGCGGCGGTCTGCGTAGCGGGTCAGGCGTTCGACGAAGGCGAGCTGTTCCGCCTCGATGCCGGCGAGCCTGCCGGCTTCGGGAAGCGCGGCGCTGACTTTACGCACCGTCTCGGCGGCCTCTGCCGAACTGTCGGTCACGGTTTCGCCGGCCTGCCGGTCTTCCGGCAGTTCGCCGATATGGGCATCGACCATCTTCTCGATGAACTGCTGGCGGCGGGCGAGATCGGCGACGGTGCCGTTCAGATCGTCACGATACTGCTGGACGCGGCTTTCGGCGGTGGCCACCTTGGCTTCGCGGTTTACCAGGGCTGCATGTTCGCTGGTCGCCGAAAACTGCGAGAAGGCGACCGCGCCCATCGAAACGCACCACGCACCGAGCAGCGAGACGACAACGCCGACGGCGGCCTTCTGCATGCCGGAAGAGATGCGAATGAAGCGGACCTGCCCCTGCGATCGCATGATGAGTTCGCGATCCGGGAATGCCGCCCTGAGGCGCGTGCGAAGCGCCCCGGCAGATGTGAATTTCAAAACGACCCCGCTTAAATTCTGGCTTTTCGCCCCGGCGGCGAGCTAGCAGGAGCGGGGAACTAAGGCGAATCGACTGATCGTAATCCCTTGCGGAATCCGGCTGAAGCGAAGTCTGTGTGCGATGAATCGAGGGAACCGTTTCAGGAACAGGACGAGCGGTTCATCGCGATGAAAGGGTGATTCGCCGAAAAACGTCGGTTTGAAAAGCACTTGCGCCCGTTTTTGCCGCATTCTTTTTCAGCTTGCCCCGATCGGTGACTCGTCGGCGCATCGGTGCTAGTTCCCCTTGCCATGAACCTGCAGACGAACCTTGCCGACGACGTTCGGCCTGAGAACGGCGACGAAACGCCCGAGGCCCTCGTTGCCCGTATCGCCGCCGCCGGCCGCGCCGCACAGCGCGTTCTTGCACAGCTGTCGGATGCGCAGAAAGCCGGGGCGCTGCGCGCCGCCGCCAATGCCCTGCGGGCCGCCGAACCGGCAATCCTCGCCGCCAATGCCCGGGATGTCGCAGCCGGTGAGGCGAAGGGCCTGACAGGCGCCATGCTCGATCGGCTGAGGCTGGATCCCGCGCGCCTCGCCGGGATTGCCGATGCCGTGGAACAAGTGGCGAGCCTGCCCGATCCCGTGGGCGAAGTGATTTCCGAAAGCGAGCGGCCCAACGGCCTCAAGCTCTCGCGCGTGCGCATCCCCATCGGTCTGATCGGCATCATCTACGAAAGCCGTCCCAACGTCACCGCGGATGCCGCCGCGCTCTGCCTGCGTTCCGGCAATGCGGTACTGCTTCGCGGCGGCAGCGAGGCGCTCCATTCGAACCGTGCGATCCTTGCGGCAATGACTTCGGGGCTGGAAGAGGCAGGCGTTCCCGCCGCTGCCGTCCAGCTCGTGCCGTCGCAGGATCGCGCCGTGGTCGGCGCCATGCTGACGGCTGCCGGGCTGATCGACATGATCGTGCCGCGCGGCGGCAAGGGCCTCGTGGCGCGCGTCCAGGCCGATGCGCGCGTTCCTGTGCTCGCGCACCTCGATGGCATCTGCCACACTTATGTCCATGCTTCCGCCGATCCCGAAATGGCGCGTGGAATCGCGGTCAACGCGAAGCTGCGCCGCACCGGCATCTGCGGTTCGATGGAGACTCTCCTGCTCGACACCCAGTTCCCGGCCTCCGCCGAGGTGGTCGAGGCACTGGCCGATGCCGGTTGCGAACTGCGCGGAGATGCACGGGCGCAGGCTCTGGACTCCCGCGTTCTGCCCGCCAGCGACGAGGACTGGGACACCGAATATCTCGACGCCGTGCTCTCGATTGCGGTGGTAGACGGACTCGATGCCGCGATGGAGCATATCGCCATCCATTCATCGCACCACACCGATGCGATCGTCGCTGCCGACCCCGCCGCCGCCGAGCGCTTCCTTGCCGAAGTCGACAGCGCCATCGTCATGGTCAACGCCTCCAGCCAGTTCGCCGATGGCGGCGAATTCGGCCTTGGCGCGGAAATCGGGATCGCCACCGGCCGCCTGCACGCTCGCGGCCCTGTCGCGCTGGAAGGGTTGACCACCTACAAGTGGCTGGTGCGCGGCACCGGGCAGGAACGACCCTGACAGCGAGAACCACGATCCGTAGCGGTCCTGTTACCGGGCTGCTCGGCGGCAGCTTCAACCCGGCTCACGGCGGGCACCGGCGCATCAGTCTCTTCGCGGCAGAGGCGCTGGGACTCGACGAGGTGTGGTGGATGGTCTCGCCCGGCAATCCGCTCAAGCCCCGGGCGGGGATGGCGCCGGTTGCCGCCAGGGTCGAATCGGCCCGGCGTCAGGCCCGTCGCTCACGCATCCGCGTGACCGCGATCGAGCGGGAACTCGGCACGCGCTACACCGTGGATACGCTCAGAAAGCTGGTCCGGCGCTACCCGAAACGGCGGTTCGTGTGGCTGATGGGGGCCGACAATCTGGCCCAGTTCCACCAGTGGAAGAACTGGCGCGGCATCGCCAGACTCATGCCGATTGCGGTTATCGCCCGTCCGGGGTATGATGCCGACGCTTTCGCGAGCCCCGCGATGGCCTGGTTGGGAAGATTCCGGAGGTCCCAGTCCAGTCTTCGTGGTCCGGAAAGGTGGAGCGCCCCCGCGCTGGTGACATTGCGATTCGACCCCGATACGCGGTCGGCCACGGCTATTCGCCAGGCTGATCCGGACTGGGCCCGCAAGCTTTCAAGGGAGCTTTCGCAGGCCGGTTCCAGTCGCGCCGGATCGTGCAGAGAAACCCTATCGCGCAGGGACAACGTAACGCACCGCCCGATACCCGGAGATGCAGCGTGAGCAGGCGTCAGGCCTCTCCTACGCATGCCCGGAATTCCAAAGATCAGATCGAACGTGGCAGGACGACATTCGCCCTGCCCGGTCGGTCGCTGAAAGGAGCAGACCCTACTTAAGATGCCACAGGCACAGATACAGCCGGCTTCAACCGGCGCAACGCCCCCGGCCATGGTCGAATCAGACGATCCGCAATTGGCCCTCGTCCTGCAGTCCCTGGATGACGACCAGGCGCAGGACATCGTGACCATCGACCTCGCCGGCAAGTCGACGATCGCCGAATTCATGGTGATCGCGTCCGGCCGTTCGACCCGCCAGGTCGCAGCCATGGCGCAGAAGCTTGCCGAGCGCCTCAAACATGGCGGCTTCGGTCTTTCCCGTATCGAAGGCCTGCCGGCGGCAGACTGGGTACTGGTCGATGCAGGCGGCGTGATCGTCCACCTCTTCCGTCCGGAAGTGCGCAGCTTCTACAATCTGGAACGGATGTGGGGCTTCGACGGGCCGTCCGGCGCGGCCTGATACCGCGACCGGCACACGGTTGAGAGGATGACCCGGCCGCGGATGTGGCCGGGCCCTGACAAGAACCGGGATGCGCTGGGCGCATCGCCGGCTTCCCTGCGCCGTCTCGTCGGTCCCCAGAACCTGGCCATCCCTGACAGGGCGGCTGCAGAGGGCGTCCATGCTTCTCCACATCATCGCCCGCGGCAAGATCGCCCGCTCGCCCGAGGCAGAGCTGCTCGATCGCTATGCCAAGCGCCTCACCTGGCCCTTCAAGCATAGCGAACTGCCGGACACGGGTGGAAAAGTGCCGCCTCCGGTCCACACCCCATTCCGGGAAGTGCTGCTCGACGAACGCGGCAAGGCCATGAGTTCCGAGGAATTCGCAGCCCTGCTCGGCCGCTGGCGCGACGAGGGCGTGCGGGAATGCCGTTTTCTCATCGGCGCCGCTGACGGCCATGGCGACGCGGCCCGCGCCCAGGCCGACCATCTTCTCTGCTTCGGCAAGATGACCTGGCCGCATATGCTGGCCCGTGCCATGCTGGCCGAACAGCTCTGGCGCGCCACCGCGATCCTTTCAGGCCACCCCTACCACCGCTCGGGCTGAGCCGCTTTCGTCAGCTGGTGAACAGTGCCTTGCGGATCACCGCATGGACGCCGTAATTGCCGTTCACGATCTGCGAAACACCGAAATCCACGCCCACCGAAAGCAGCGAGATCGCCTCGTCTTCGGTCAGCTGCTTGGCCGTCATCAGGAAGCGGCGCGCCTTGCGGAATGCATCGCGCATGGCGGCATCGATCGATGACTGCTTGTAGACCTCGCTCTGCGCGTCCTCGCCCAGCTCCTTCAGGTAGTTGGGATGACTGAAGCCCATGATGACCCATTCGGTCTCGGTCTCGATCAGCGGATAATCGACATCCTTGAGCTGCTCCATCAGCCCGGCCGCCTTGTGGTGGACGATCTGGACAAGGCCGGTCATCGAGCATTCGATGGCCGTGCCGCATAGCTCGCTGTCCCCCTGCGAGGCATGGGGATCGCCCAGCGAGAGCAAAGCACCGGGCACCTGCACCGGCAGGAATACGCGCGCGCCAGGCCCAGTGCGCCAATTGTCCAGATTGCCGCCGAAACTGGCAGGCGGAACCGAATCGACGAGGCCATTGTAGGCCGGTGCCACCGCGATCACGCCGAAATGCGGACGGATCGGAATCTCCACGTTGCGCAGGATGTCGTAATTGCGCTCGATGGTGTCGGGGTCGACCGGCACGCCCGGATAGTCGTAGCGTGCATGAGTGACGCCCGAGGGATCGACCTGTGGTGTCCAGCGATAGGAATAGACCGCGTGCGCCGTGGGCAGGCGCCCGCCTGCTGCTTCGACCTCGTAGATGGTCACGACCTCGCGCATCTTGGGCTCGGTAAGCAGGTCGTTGTAGTGGAAGCCCCAGTAAGTAGCCGCATTGGAGCCGAAGCATTTGCCGGCAAAACGCGGATTGCCGCTTGGCCTGGGCTTGAGATCGAGGATCCGCACTTCGACAAGATCGCCCGGCATCGCGCCTTCGATGTGGATCGGGCCTGTGCAGATATGCACGCCGAAGCCTTCGCCCGGCCCCCGGCCGAAGGCGCTGGCATCCATCGGCCCCGCTCCGCGCCGCTCCACGGCCTTGCCCGTCTCATCCCAGCGGTAGACACTTTCCACGCCCGTATCGCCTTCGACCATGCGTTCGTGATCGTCGTTGGCGTGATGAGTCAGGGCCTCGATCGTCACGAAATCCCCCGAACGGACGTGAAGCGCGGGCTTCAGGTCCTTGCTGAGGTAGCCCCAGTGGATCGTTTCGGGCGTGGCAGGCAGGTGGTGGTGGCGCGAGATGCCGGTATCGCCCAGCAACGCCGGGCCCATCGGCGCTTCCAGCCGGTCGGCCTGCTCCTCTCCTTCAGGCGATAGCTCAGATTCGGCCTCTGCCTCTACCGCTTCGGGCTTGGCGCGCTCCTTGCGCCCCGGACGGCCGCGGCGCAGCAGCTCGACCGCCTCCTGTTCCTGCGGCGGCGCCTTGCGGTATTCGCGCGGGGATATGCCGTACTGCTCGCGAAAAGCGCGGCTGAACGAGGCGCTGTCGTTGAAGCCCCATTCGAACAGGATGTCGGAGATTGACTTCTGGACATGCAGCGGGCTGCGCAAGTCGAGACGGCAGCGTTCGAGCCGGCGCACCTTCACGTAATGGCCGAAACTGTCGTTGATCGATTCGAACAGCTTCTGAAGGTAGCGCGGCGATATGCCATGCTCGGCGGCGACCTGCTGATAGCTGAGATCGGGATCGGACAGGCGAATCTCGATGGTCTGGAAGATGCGTTCCAGCAAGGCGGCGCGCATGCCCGCCGCGCCGCCCATCGCCTTGGCCGGCGCGTTGTCCAGCAGGCTGGTGACGAGGAATTCGGGAAAGGCCAGTTCGACCGGGCGGGCCTGATCGGTGGTGATGTCCGAGATCGTATCCGCCAGCGAGCGCAACATGCCGGAGAACACGCGCGCGGTTCCGCTTTCCGTGGCGATCTTGCGGGGCGGGCCGCTGATCGGGGTCTTGAGGCGAGCGCTGAGTTCGCTGTGGGGAACCTGCACGATCAGGCTGCGGTTATCGCCCGAGAACGTCAGGTTGACCGGGCTGTCACCGCGTCCGCAGATCATCTCCCCATCGGAAAGTCGCAGTTCCTGGCTGGAATCGCGCACGATCGCGCTGCCGTCCAGCACCATCGCCAGCCAGTAGGTGGCGGGCTGGTCGCGGAAGTCTATGGTCCAGGACTGGGGCGTGCCGGTAACGCGGATGAAGTCGATACCGGTGCTGGCGCGAAACTGGATAAGCTCGCCGTAAAGCGTGGCGTCATCCGCATCGTCGAGCGTGATCGACAGCCGCTTGAGCGCAAAACGCCAGGCGTCGCGCCGCTGCTCCTTGGGGTAGACATTCGTCGTAATGC
Source organism: Novosphingobium sp. RL4 (assembly GCF_035658495.1). Taxonomy (NCBI): domain Bacteria; kingdom Pseudomonadati; phylum Pseudomonadota; class Alphaproteobacteria; order Sphingomonadales; family Sphingomonadaceae; genus Novosphingobium; species Novosphingobium sp. RL4. Next base: position 291,975 of record NZ_CP141944.1, read on the forward strand.
GCAAGCGGAAACCACCTTGAAGCGGGTGGCACCCTTCCCGGATCGGGCGACCAGTTTAACTAACTTTGGCGACCTTTATGACGAAGGTCTATCGGCCCGATTGACTGTCGGCAAGGGTGCGAACGACCTATTCGAAAGGCGTCTCGTTGCCGTACACGCTGGTCCCCGCGCATGTCTGCGGCGCCTCGCCCCGGCCGCAGACGGCAAGCATCGTCAATGCGTAGACAAGCGCGCTCGAAGCCATGTCTTCCGGCGTCGGGCGCCAACGCGGCATGCCGGTGGTAACGGCCGGAACGCGGTGCATGTTGAAGACATTGTGATCGCGCCACATGCTGGAGAACACCGGATGGGCAGGCTCCACCACCGTCCCCCGCGCCAGCCGCGTGGCCGCATCGACAGCGCCCGCCAACGGGGCGACTTCTGAAGGACGCGCCTCGAAACCATGGCGAACCACCATCGGCTCCACATCGAAGCCTTCCACGTCCACGCCGCGCATGGCCTCCATGATGCCGTGGTAGGCATCGGCCGCCTTCTGGCGCGGGTTCAGCGAAACGTCGATGTAAAGCGCGCAGACTTCGGTTCCGGCGCCGAAGTCTATCGGCATGCCCCCGCGTACCGAGGCGATCTGCACCTTGGGATGGATCGCACCGCTGGCAGTTTCCATGACAGAATCGGCCTCGAATTTCAGGCCCCAGGCGTGCAGGGCCTCTATCACCGGGCCCAGCCGGTAGATCGGATTGGGATGGCGGCGCGGATCGGCGGGTGCATCCAGGATCGGCGAGAACACGCCCCGCCCGAAAATCCGCACCCGGTAGAGCGCATAGCCGCAGCCCTGCCAGGTCAGCCCGAAGTCGGTGCCCTCCGCCGCGATGGCATAGTCCGGCGCGACACCGCCGTGGTGGAACAGGTAATGCGCGCCGATGTCCTTGCCGTTCCAGCCGATGCCGGCGAATTCCTCGATCGGCTCGGGACCGATCTCTCCCGGACAGGCGGTGAGCCAGGTCTTGCCGGACAGGCCTATGCCGGCCTTCTTCAGCGCCTTGGCGGCGATCAGGAAGCAGGACATCGGGCCGCGGTCGTTGCTGATCGGGTAGCCGCGCAGACGGCCTTCCTCGTCCAGCCAGCACTGGGTCCATTCGGGATCGGCCAATGTGGAATCGCGATAGCGGAACTTGTCGTGCTCGCTCATGCCGCTCGGGCTCTCGGTATCGAGATGTGCGGTGAACAGCAGGTTCGCCCCCCGACCCGTCCCGCCGTATTCGCCGATCACATTGGGCCGCTCCGGCGTTGCGCCGACCTTGCGGGGGTTGAAGCCCTCCTTCGCCATCCAGCCATGGACGAACTCGGCCGCCGCCAGTTCCTCGCGCGAGCGGCTGGGAATGTTACCCAGGGTCAGGGCGAGCTCCACCAGTTCGTCGGTGTCGATGGCTGCGGCGATGGCGGCGCGCTCTTCCTCCGATACGGCATAAGGCGCCTTGGCGGGGTCGGCGAAGGTGGAAACGGGATCGGGCATGTCGGCCAAGGGATGGGCTCCGTGAAAAATCAGTGACCGGCGGCGAAGAGGTTCTCCGCCACTTCAGCCTCTCGGCCGTAACGCGGCAGCAGCATAAGCAGCAGCGCGCCGGCCAGCAGTGCGCCGCCCACGCCGACCAGCGCAGGGCGATAGGAATGGCGCGCATCGAACACGAGGTCGAGCAGGATCGGTGTTGTCCCCTGCGCGGCGATCACCGCCGAATACATGGCGCCGATAACCGAGCCGAAGTGCCTGGTGCCGAAATAGCGGGCGATGAAATAGGGCAGGGCTCCGAACTGGCCGCCGAGCCCGATGCCGAGCAGCGCACCGCCGACCATCAGCAGCGGCATGCCCTGTGCGGTTTCGAGCAGGACGAGTCCGGCCACTGCCATGAGGTACATCGGCACGGCCACGCGCGGCGTCTGGATCTTGTCCATGATACGGCCCGTGGCGATCTGCCAGCCTGAGGTGACAAGTGCGAAGACGCTGACCACTGCCGTTCCGGTGGCCACCGAGAAGCCCCGGTCGGAAAGGATCGGAACCACATGGCTGAATACCGCCGTTGTGCCCCCGGCGCCCGCCGCCAGCGCGATGAGGACCAGCCAGAACATCGGGGTCTGCGCGGCCTCGCCAAGAGTCATGCCCTCTCGCGCGGATTCCGCTTCGGCGCCGCTTGCCGCAGCACGATCGCGCAGCAACAGGAACAGCAGCGGCAGCGCGATCACCAGCATGAAACCGCTGATACCGAGATAGCCCGCACGCCAGCCCCAGGTCTGCACCAGCACGGCCGCCATGACCGGCAACACTACCGAGCCGATCCCGCAGCCGCCGCCCGCGCTGATGCCCAGCGCGGTGCCGCGATTCTCGTTGAACCAGTCCGCGATGACTTTCTGGAAGATCGGCGTTCCAGCCATGGCCCCGAAGGCGGCAAGGACCGTGAACGTAGCGTAGAACTGCACGAGACTGCCGTTGTTGAGCGCCAGCGCCGCGATCGACAGCGCAAGGCCGAATATCCCCACCAGCAGGGTCTGGCGCGCACCGCCCTTGTCCACGTATCGGCCGATAAGCGGATAGGTCACCGCGCCGACCAGCGCGAGGATGCCGAGCACACCGGAGATGCTCGCCCGGCTCCAGCCGAACGTGTCGGAAAGCGGCACCAGGAACAGCCCGAAGACGGCGTGGACCGCCGGCGTCACGCTCACCGAATTGCCCAGAGTGCAGGCGAACAGCACGCCGCCCTTCGATCCGCGTTGGGGAGTGGTCACGGTCATCGGCGGCAACTCCTGAAAGGGATGGTGAGCGCGAAGGCTCAGGCGTTATCGCCCTTTGGCCAGGCCTGCTCGACCGCCTCGGTGGTGGTCAGCAGGACGCAGTTCTTCTCCATCGCCGAAAGCGAGCTTTCATGGAGGCCCGGCTCGTAAGCGGCGCTGGCATCGGAAACGAGGAACACGTCGTAATCATGATGGAAGGCCGAGCGCGCGGTCTGATCCACGCAGCAATCGGTTGAAAGGCCGCAGATCACCAGCGTCTCGATGCCCCGTGCGCGAAGCCGGGCGTCGAAGTCGGTACCATGGAAACTGTCATAGAGCAGCTTGGCGATCTCGATGTCGCCCGGCTCCGGGAAGATGCGGTAATAGTCGGCACCGCCATCCTCGACGCGGCAGATCGCCTCGCCGCCCGGCTGGCCGCGCCGCGCCATCAGCGTCTTGAGCGCGCGCGAATCGGTCTCGGGGCTGGTGACGACGCGCATCAGCGCCACTGTGGCCCCGGACGCCCGCGCCGCCGCCACCAGCTTCTCGCAGTTGTCGATCGCCGCCTCGGCCGGCGAGAGATCGACGCCATATCGTCCGAGCAGGCCATGCGGCGCGGCGAAATCGACCTGGATGTCGACGACCACCAGCGCGGTCGTCTTCGGGTCGATCATCGCCGCCAGGCCGGCGGGCTCGACATGGGGAAGGTCCTGGGTGCGCAGCGGCATCGGATCAGCACGCCACCGATGCGGCGACCTTGCCGGGGAAACGTTCGCGCAGGACCGGCAGGATCTCGGCTCCGAACACCGGCAGGCCCTTCAGATAATCGTCGAAGATCAGCATCAGGCCGTCGGTGCCCGAAGTGTCCAGCAGCTCGCCGAGCTGCTCGGTCACGCTCGCGGCGCTGCCGACGATCTGGGCCGACATGAACGAACTGCGCGCCTTGCGGGTGAAGTCGTTCTCCTTGCCGATCTCGGCATCGAGGAAGCCGTAGGCCCGCATCATGCCGGCCAATGCCCCTTCGTCGAGACCATCGGCATAGTGCTGTGCCCGCGCCTTGGCCGCTGCATCGCTTTCGTCGATCACCAGGGTCATCATCGAATAGGTGCGGATGTTGCGTCCATATTCGGCGGCGATGGTCTTGGCCCGGTCGCTGTTCCTGGCAAGTTCCGGCGCGGTGCCGCCGGAGAGGAAGATCGCATCCATCTCCTCCGACGTAAGCCGCATGCCGATCTCCGAGGAGCCGGCGCAGACGAGGAACGGCCGCTGTTCGGGCTTGGGCCAGGATTCGCAGTCCTCCAGCGTGAAATAGTCGCCCTTCATCGTGACCGAATCCTCGCTCCACAGGGCCTTGACCGCGCGGACCCATTCGTAGGCGAGGTCGTAGCGCTGGTCGTGATTCACGTCCTCGGGCCAGGCGCCCATCTGCGCGAACTCACCCTTGTAGGAGCCGGTGACGACATTGAGACCGGCACGGCCCCCGCTCACCTGCTGGAGCGTCGCCATCATCTTGGCGGCAACCGCCGGGTTCTGGAGCAGGGTGTGCAGCGTGGTGACGATGCGGGTCTTGCTCGTCACTTCGCTGAGCGCGGCCATGAGCACGATCGGATCGAGCGAGGAATCCCAGTGATGGGTTTCGCCGCCGTAGCCGCGGAACTTCGACATCGACATGATGAAGTCCATGCCCGCCGCCTCGGCCAGCACGGCGCACTGGCGGTTGTAGGCATAGGAGCCGTCAAGTTCGGGCTTGTTCTTCGACAGGATCCAGCCGCCATTGGCGACCGGCAGGAACAGGCCGAGGTCCTTGCCGCCGTTGTCCGAAGGAAGTCCGAAGGGCGTCATGGGAAACTGGTTCATCGTATCCTCTTGTTGGCCTGTGTCTCCGCCAGACGGGCATTGAAGCCTGTCTCGCTTGTGCGCCGATCAGCTTAGGGAAGCGGCCGACCGGTTCTTGATTGGCAGCGCATGTTCTGTTGCCGGCCTGCCGATAAGGTCCTCCACCGCCTCCCGCATCGGCATCGCCGGCGCGGCTCCCTGCCCCAGCGTGCAGAGGGCGGCGGCGACAGTGGCATAGGGCAGCGCCTCCTCAAGGGAGACGCCCTCGTCAAGCAGCGCTGCCAGCGCTCCGCAGAAACAGTCCCCTGCGCCGATCGTGTCCACCGGGATCACCGGCAGGGCGGGCACGTGAAGCTGCCAGCCGGTCCGCACCGCCAGCGCGCCCGCCGCCCCCAGAGTGACGATGACGGTCTGGTCCTCCCGCCGCAGGAGCCCGCGCGCGGTTTCTGCGATCACGGCCATGTCGTCATTGTCAGGGGCACTTTCGAGGCCGAGGAAAGCGGCCATCTCGTGCTGGTTCACGATCAGGATATCGACATGTTCGAACAGCGCCCGTCCTTCCTGCACGGCGGGGGCGCCGTTGAGGATGCGGACCGCCTTCGACTTCGCGAAAACGGGCAGCAGGGCGGAAACCGGCACTTCGAGTTGGGCAAGCAACACGCCCTCGCTCACCGGTCTGGCGTCCCTCAGCCGCGCATTGGCGCCGGGCACGACGATGATCTGATTCTCGCCCACCGAATCCACGGCGATATAGGCAGTGCCGGTGTCCACGCCGGGCAACATGGCAACGCCGCCGACGTCGATGCCGTCCGCTTTGAGGCGCGAGAGCATCCAGCTTCCCGAATCGCCTTCGCCCACCGCACCCACCATGTAGGTTTCCGCACCCATCCTTGCCGCCGCAACGGCCTGGTTTGCGCCTTTTCCGCCCGGTAGCCTGGCCGTGGCCATGGCCATGACCGTCTCGCCGGGCCGGGGAAGATGCTCCAGCGAAGTGATGATATCGAGATTGATCGAACCGAAGATGTGAACTGCCAAAGCTGTCACCTAACTTGTCTGGCGCCCAACCTGTTTCGCGCCCCTGCTTTTGTCATGGGCTGCATGGCCCCCACAGGCAGGTCAAGCGCGAGGCGCCGCCGTGCGCGCTGCCGCAACAATTGCGGTCTCCAGCGCAAAGAGCGCGGCTCGGCCCTCCTCCTACTCTCTCCTTGACCGAGCCCGCACCGGCGCCGGTATTTCTGCTTCGATAGTTCTACGCCAATCCTGAAGGGAAACGAAGATGACGAAATGGCTCATCACGGGCATCGGCGGCGGCCTCGGCCGCGCGGTGGCGCGTGCCGCGCTCGCACGCGGGGACGTGGTCGTCGGCACGACCCGAAGTGCGGGAGACCCGGAATTCGAGGCGCTGGCACCGGGCCGCGCGCATGTCCTCACCGTCGACCTGACCGACGAAGCCTCGGTCCGGTCCGCCGTTGCCCGGGCCGAGGAACTGACCGGCGGAATCGACCGCCTGCTCAACAATGCCGGTTACGGTCTGGTCGGCGCGATCGAGGAAGTCTCCATCGAAGAAGCCAAGGCGCTGTTCGAGATCAACCTGTTCGGCGCGATCCGCATGATCCAGGCGGTGCTTCCCGCCATGCGGGCGAGACGCGCCGGTCACGTAGTCAACATCACTTCGGTTTCTGGACATGCCCCCTGGGCGGGCACGGCCATCTACGGCGCCAGCAAATATGCCCTCGAATGCGTGGGCCAGACCCTTGCGCAGGAAGTGGCACCGATGGGCATCCGGGTCACCAATGTCGCGCCGGGCGGCTTCCGCACCGGATTCGCCGCCTCGGGTCTCAAGGTCGCCGCGAAGGACATCGCGGACTATGAGGAAGGCGCACACTTTGCCCGCCGCAGCCTGACGGAGGGTGCCGGCAGCGAAAAAGGCGATCCCACGCGCGGAGCCGAAGCGATTCTCGCGGCGCTCGATGCGCCGGAACCCCCGCTGCACCTGTTCCTTGGTGAAGACGCCCTGCACTACGCCCGCGACCAGATCGCCTTCGTGGGCGCGCAGATGGACGAATGGGAATCGCTTTCGCTTTCCACTGCGTTCGAACCCGCCTGATGCACCGGGCGCGGCTTCCCGAATGGGCCGTTGCGCGCGGGGCGGGATACAACAGCTTCGATACGATCCTTCCCGCCCGCAGTGCGCTGGTCGTGATCGACATGCAGGCTGCCTTCGTTGCCGAGAGCGAGGTCTTCGGCAACGCCTACGCCCGCGCGGCGATCGAGCCGATCAATCGGCTGGCAGCAGCCATGCGCCGGGCGGGAGGACAGGCCATCTGGACCCGCCAGACGGTCAGCGACGAGCCGCACCTCGCGGTTCCCGCATGGCAGTACGACATGTCGGACCCCATGGTCGCCCGTGCGGTGGAAGCCTTGCGCGCAGGCACGCGGTCGCACGCCATCCATCAGGCCATGGAATGCCGAGAGGACGACCTCGTGCTCAACAAGTACCGCTACGGCGCCATGTCCTGCCCGGCGGGCGCGCTGGAGAAGGTGCTTCGGGTAAGCGACGTGGAACTCGTCGTGCTGGCAGGCACGCTCACTAACGTCTGCGTGGAATCGACGGCGCGGGAGGCCAACATGCGGGGCTGGAAAGTGATCGTCGTTGCGGACGCCTGCGCAGCCGTGAGCGACGAGGAACACAACGCCGCACTTCTCAATCTGCGGCTGAACTTCGCCGATGTGAAGACGACGGACGAAGTGCTGGAAATGCTGGCCCCCCGGCCCTCTTGAGCGGTGCAGGGGGGGAGCCTGCCCCCCTGCATTCCCTTCATCAGCTCATCAGGCGCGGCACCGAGACGGAGAACACGTCGAAGTGCCCATCGGGATGCTCTTCCTTCCCGTCACGCGGCGCGGCGCGGTGCTGGACGACACCGTTCTTGCCGAAACCGTCCACCACCGGACGCCCGGCATCGCGGCTCAACCAGAGGCGCAGGAGATGGCGCTTGCGCTGCGGCTCGGGCCAGTCCCAGAACGTGGTGCGGGCATGAAGCGCGGCGTAGTTGGAAAGCCACTGGATGTCGCCGGGGCGGAAATCCATCTCGATCGCCATGCCCTCTTCGTAAGTGATCGTATCGAAGAGTTCGAGCACCTCGATCTGCTCGGGCGTCAGCTTGGGCACGCCTTCGTATTCCTGCGCGGTGAGGATATAGAGCGAACCCGCATACATCGAGAACACGCCGTCCACGAGGCTGACGATCGGCGAGGTATAGGTATCCGCCGGGGCATTGTGGTCCTGACGGCGCCAGTCCCAGTGGAAGGGTTCGAGCAGCAGCGGCGCCAGATCGGGGCGGCGGCGCAGGATCTCGTTGTAGATTTCGGCACCGGAAACGAGGCAGGAAAGCCCACCCTCCTTGGCCGGACGCAGGCACATGAGCGC